>CAYYTT010000044.1:0-15431 GCA_964474635.1 uncultured Alphaproteobacteria bacterium
AGATCGGCCTGTATACGACGTGCATTGCTACGCTGAGCGTGTGTGTCGCGCAATCGGCGTCTGCCAGCAATGTCTGGCTCGCGCCCGGTGCCCCCGCGCCGGAGGACCTCATGGCCGATATCGAGGACGGCTTCTACGTGATCGGGCTCTTTGGACAGGGCGTGAACGGCGTCACGGGCGATTACAGCCGGGGTGCCTCGGGCCTCAGGATCCACAAGGGCACGCTCGACCACGCGGTGAGCGAAGTCACGATCGCGGGCAACATGAAGGACATGTTCGCCGCCCTCACGCCCGCCAACGACCTGACCTTTCGCCGGGGCATCGACTCGCCCACCGTCCGGATCGACGGCATGACCCTGGCGGGTCTGTGACCCGCAGGTCGTTTCGATGGTCTCGCCCCCGCCCTGGACCTGCACAAGCGCATATGCAACACACGGGCGCGTGGGAATTGGCAGGGGGCCGCGATAACACCCGGTCCCGGCCGACAGGAGCTGGCTCTTGTGGATGGGGCCTTGAACCCGGCGCACCGGTGATCCAGGCGGACCCGGGCACGTGCACCGGGAAGACCATCCGCGGGGGCCGGCGGTCAGGCGGAAAGGATGGCACACCATGACAAAGCAATTGCTGCATCTGGTTTTCGGCGGAGAACTCAAATCCCTGGGGCGCGACATCGAATTTGAGGACGTGCCCAAGCTCGATATCGTCGGAATTTTTCCGAACTACAATGAGGCGTTCAAGGCCTGGCGCGGCGCCGCGCAACGCACCGTCGACAATGCCAAAATGCGCTATTTCATCGTCCACATGCACCGGCTGCTCGATCCGGAAACCAATATCGAGCATCGCCAGGACGATCCGGCGGCCTGAAGGCGCGCCGTACCAGACCCGAAAGAGACAGCGTGAGCACCGAGACCGCCCAGAGCATCAGTGAACAGACCGTCGGCGCCGAACCGGCCACGGCTCGGCCCCAGTCCGGCGACGCCGCCCTGCTGCACGGCACCGCGCCGGGCGGCATGCGGTCCGACTGGGCAATCATGAAGCGTCTCTTTCGCGATTATCTCTGGCAGCACAGGGTCAGGATCGCCTTGTCCCTGATCGCCATGGCCGTCGTCTCGGCCATGACGGTTGCCAGCATGTGGCTGCTGCAACCGGCCGTGGACGATGTATTGCTCAGCAAGCAAAGCGATACACTGTGGCGCATCGCGGGCGCCATCGTGATCGTCTTTCTAGTGAAGGCCCTGGCCATGGCGGCCCAGGGCATGCTCACGTCCTATTTCACCATGCGCGCCATTGCCGACCTTCAGATTGATCTGTTCCAGAAGATCATCCGGGCCGACCTGGCGCTGCACAACACCACCCATTCGGGCCGGTTCGCCGCGCATTTCCTGAACGACACCCAGCAGGTGCGCCGCACCATCAGCGGCACCTTGACCAATGTGACCAAGGAAAGCGCCATCGCCATTGGGTTGATGGCCTATGTCTACTACCAGGATGTGACCCTGGCCGTGATGGCCAGCATCGTCCTGCCACTGATTGCTTTGTTGGTGCGCAAGCTCGGCCGGCGGACCCAGAAGGCGGCCAAGAAAGGCATGGTGGAGACCGGTACCATGTCGTCACTGATGATGGACAGCCTCGACGGCGTGCGCATCGTGAAAGCCTATGGCCAGGAAGAGCGCGAAATCACCCGCATGACCGACAGCGTGAACCGGCGCTTCAGGCACCAGCTCAAGGCCATGTATTCCCAGGTTTTGACCTCGCCGTCCACGGAGGCGCTGACCGGCATGGCGCTCGCCGGAATTCTGCTCTATGGCGGTCTGCAGACCATTGCCGGCAACCTGACGCCGGGCGAGTTGGTGTCGGTTCTGTTTGCCATCGGCTCGGCCTACCGGCCGCTGCGCACGGTAGCCCGTCAGTATACGGACATCGCAGAGGGTCTGGCGGCCGCCGAACGGGTCTTCCAGGCCATCGATGTGGAGCCTGAGGTCACCGACGCGCCCGACGCCCGGCCCCTGGCCGTGGACAAGGGCGCGGTGCGCTTCAATGCGGTGAGCTTTGGCTATCTTCCCGGCAAGCCGGCGTTGACGGATGTGACCATTGATGTGCCGGCCGGCGCAAAGGTTGCCCTTGTGGGGCCGAGCGGGGCGGGCAAAAGCACGGTGCTCAATCTCATTCCGCGCTTTTACGATGTCACCACGGGGCAGATCAGCATCGACGGCCAGGACATTCGCGCCGTCCGGCTTGCGGATCTGCGCCGGTCGCTCTCCTTCGTCACCCAGGACCCCTATCTGTTCGACGACACGATTGCGGCCAATATCGCCTATGGGCGCCCCGATGCCAGCCGCGCGGATATCGAGCGAGCGGCGAAAGCCGCCGCCGCCCATGGCTTTGTCATGGATCTGGACGGCACTTACGACGCGGTCGTGGGCGAACATGGCGTGACCCTGTCGGGCGGCCAGAAACAGCGCATCGCCATCGCACGGGCGATCCTCACGGATGCGCCCATCCTGCTGCTCGATGAGGCGACAAGCGCGCTCGATACGGAATCGGAACGGCTCATTCAGGAAGCGCTCGGCAGGCTGATGGTCGGGCGGACCACGATCGCCATCGCCCATCGCCTGTCGACCATCATCGATGCGGACATCATCTATGTGATGGATCGGGGCCGGGTGATTGAGCGGGGCCACCACAGGGAGTTGTTGGCCCTCGACGGCGTTTATGCCCAGCTTTATCGCACCCAGTTCGAGGCTGCCCTGGAGCCCGGCGGAGCGCGCGAGACAACGCCCCGCGGCGGCGCCCCCGCCTCCACCACGTAAAGCCCCCCCCAGGCCTGCGCGCCTAAACGATGGACCCGTCGTTTGGGCCAGTCATTTGGGCCAGTCATTTGGGCATGGCACCAGGTTCTCGGCGCAGTCAATCCGCACGCGGATCAATAGCCATTGGCTATCAATGAAACCAATGATGGGCGATGGCAAGCGCATGCGAAGCTGCCCGGGTGCGCGCGCTCCGTGCCCGCCGCTCTTGATCGTGTCATGTCGTTGGCAATGACGATGGGATCGGCCTCCCCGCGGGGAAAAAGCCCGCGCGGGTGAGCGACAAAAACCACGGCACCCGGATCAGGCGCGCCGGTACCAGTCGACGCCATTCGCGTCCCGCTCGACGGTCGCGGCGCCGCGCGTGAGCAGGCAGTTGAGGTGGGCCAGCGCTTCGCCCGTCGCCATGCCCACGAGATCGCCTGTAATTTCCCTGCGGAACAAGGCCGTAAAGACGTCCACGGCCCGCTTGGGCTCACTGATCAGGTCGTGGAGCTTGGCCAGACCGTCCTCATGCTCGGCGATCAGTGCGGCGCAGCGGGCATGGGCGCCGCGAAAGGCTTTCTGGTGCGCCGGGCACACAAGGGCGGTCTCCGGCACCCGGGTGGGGATGCGCCGGCAGGCCTCCAGCCACTCCGACAAGGGATCAGACAGGGGTTCGGTCGGCCACACGCTGATATTGGAGGAGATCGATGGCAGCAGTTGATCGCCGGAAATGTAGAGATCTTCATCGGCGCTATAAAGCGAGATGTGCTCGGGCGAGTGGCCGCCGCCCCCGATCAGGCTCCAGGTCCGCCCCCCGATCGACAGGGTGTCCCCGTCACGCATCCGCGTGAAGCTCTGCGGCAGGGCCGAGACCGCCTGCCCGAACCGCCCGAAGCGGCCCTTGTAGGTTTCGATCTGCTCGGCGCTGAACCCGGCCGCGCGGTAAAATCGGATCGCCTCGTCCGGCGCCGTTTTGCCCGTATCGGCCACAAGCATCCGGCACATGGCATATTCCGTGCGCGACATATGAAACGGCACGTTGAACCGGCTGACCATCCAGCCCGCCAGACCCACATGATCCGGGTGCAGATGAGTCACGATGACCCGCGTCACCGGCCGTCCGGCGAACAGGCCCTCGAAGACGCCCTGCCACAACTCCTGCACATGGCTCGTATTCAGGCCCGTGTCCACGACGGCCCAGCCCTCCCCCTCCTCCAGCAGCCAGACATTGATGTGGTTGAGGGCGAACGGCAGGGGCAGGCGCAGCCAGAACACGCCCGGCGCGACCTCGAGGGGGACGCCGTTTTCGGGCGCCTTGTCGAAGGGAAAGTCGAGGGCGGCACGGGCCTGGACGGCGGCGGCGGAGGGGGCCATGGCATCGATCCTTCAGCGGCGCGGCCAGAAGGACCGCAAACAGCCCCCAGGCTTATCCCGTCGCGCGGCGCGAGGCAAAACCAGAGCACTGGGAGGCCATCCCCCTTGAGGGCTTCGGCCTCAGGGACACGCCGACGAGCGCCCGTCGATCTGGGTCCTGCTGTCGCGAATCCAGCCGCGCCGGCCGCCCGCCTCAATCTGGAACCAGCGTTGAGGTTGGCCGGCCCATGTGACCACGCGCCCGGCCAGCACCGTGTAAGTCCCGACCGGCACCCTTGCACCGGTGAGGGCCCGGTTCGAGGGCGTCTCGGAAAGGCTGACCAGGGGATTGCGGATCGTGACGCGGCACCCGGAAGCAATCGACACGGGCGTGCCCTCAAGGCTGTCGGTCGCCAGATCGCGTGCCGGCGCCGGGACGGCGACCCCGTCGCCAAAGGTCTCGCGGGCCGGTTGATCGCGGACCGGTTCGGCGGACCGGGTTGTGCGGCGCGCGGCGGGACTGATTTCCGAGACCGTCAACCACAGGAAGGCCGCCAGCGCGCCCCCAAGACCCAAAATCACGCTGAGCAGCAGGCATCCCATGGCCCGCCGGTTCCCGGGCGCGGCCTGGGTCGGCGCCGAACGCGCCGACGCTCCGGCCGGGCGTGGCATTCCCCGAATGGGCTGCGGGGCGGCCTGTGGCGCGCCAGGCTTTTCACGGGGGCCTGGCTCTTGCCGGGGGCCTGGCTCTTCCCGGGGGATTGGGCCTTCGAGCAGGGTGGCGATCCGTGCCTCCAGCTTCTGCCAGGCCGGATCGCTGGCATCACCCGACCAGCCGGACAGGTCGGCGGCCTGCAACCCTCGAAACCCATGGGGAATGTCCGACAGAACGGGATCAATCAGCAGGGGGATCAAGATCCTCCGGTGCAGCGCTTCCTCAGCCTCGTCAATGACCCAGCGGCTTTCGATGGATGCCCCGGACCACGCGACGATTACACAGCGGGCCTCGCGCAGGGCCTTGCGGATCCGGTCGCGAAAATCCTCGCCGGGATGGATCGCATCGTCCCACCAGACCGAAAACCCGCGCTGCTGAAGCAGGCCCGCGACCGAGGCGATGCGATCCGCATCAACACGCGCATAGCTGATGAAAATATCGCTCACGGCGCCCTCCCGCCCTGTTCCAGTCGCCTTTATCGTGCGTGCCGGAGGGACCGTGCTTTGGCTACCCGCCGCCCGGTGCAAACCAAAGTCCCCGCAACGCCCAAAAAACCCAGATGCTCACCGGACCGCGGAGCCCCAAAAACCGGCGTGCCCGTGAAATCATCGGGCACCGACACGAAAACGCGACTGCCGCACGCTCAACCAATAGGATAATAGCATGAAAAGGACTATCGGGTGGCGCAAGGCTCGATTTTGCGGAGGCTTGGCGCCGGAGAATACGGCCAGGGGATTTGGGACAAGAGCCAGGGGATTGGAGACCGGGAGCGGCCATTTGTATTTCTGACTTGCGCGAATCGGGCGGGCCTGCGCCCATGCAAGGTGGTGGGTGAGCCCAAGGGGCATGGTTTGGAGTGGTGAAATCGGTTCGCGTTCGAGCGCGTGCCTTTCGGGTGCCAGGTTCGCGTGGCAGGTCCAACCTCCCGGTCGATCTCGCAGGGCGGCGCCCCCCGCGCCGTTCTCAAAAGCCGCTCGAACCCAGGCCCGCCAACGCCCGCACCGCCGCAGGAGTATCATGAACGAGCGCGTCCATTTCATCATGCCCCTGAAGGCGCGGCAGGTTGCCGGCGCCACATGGCCGCTCATATCCGGGCTGTGCGCGGAGAGCCTTACGGCTTTCGTGTCTCAATCGGACCCGCGCTTTCACATTCATCTCGTGGTCCATGACTGGCCAGACCTAAGCAGCCTGCCCGGGGATCTGGCCCAGCGCATCACCGTGCACAGGGTGGCCTTTCCCCCACCCCGGGACGATGCGCCCCTGACGGAGCGTATGCTCGACAAGGCGCGCAAGCTCGCCCACGCCTATGGGGCGATCCGACCTGACCTTGGATCCAGCGGAGCCTACACGGTCCAGGTGGATGCGGACGATCTCGTGCACCGCGACCTGACCGCCCATCTGCTGACCGCGTGGCCCAAGAACGGCGTTTGGTTTGAATACGGATTATACTATGACTACAGCCTGAACCGGGCCTGGGAAATTGATCATTTTCACAAGGTTTGCGGAACCTGCGCGGCCCTGCGGCTGCGGGCGCAGGACATCCCTGACCTGGGCGCCCTTGAGACCTACACGGATCTGGCAGACCTGGGTCACCGGTTCTGGGCCCTCGACATTCACCATGGGGATTGGCCGGCCATGGCCGAGGGCGCCGGCCGGCCCTTGAGCGCCCTGCCCTTTCCCGGCGCGGTCTACCGGATCAATACGGGGGCGAACAATCATGGCCCGCGCCGGGTCCGCCTGCGCCATCGGCTGCCGGGGCTCTACCGGCGTTTCCAGGACCAGGGCGGTACCCACTGGGTCCATCGTCCCGATCTGGGGCAGGTGCTTGAAGCCTTTGGGGGCACCCACCTGAAGACAGGCAAGGCGGAGGAAGCCGCATGACCCGCGCCCTGACGCCGATCTTCATTGGCGGTGCCCCGCGCAGTGGGACGACCTGGCTCGGCGCCCTGCTCGGCCGGGACCGGCAGACCGTGTGCCTGCCCGAGGCCCCGTTTTTTCACGATGAAACCCTGGCCGAACGGTCCTTATATGGGCCGGCCGCCGTCTCGGCCCTGTCGCGGATCCGCGCCGGCCGGGAGTTTCTGGCCTGGCGCGAACTTGGCGCCTATCAGGCGCCCAATCTGCCGCCGGGCCGGGGTGCGTTCGCGGATTTTGCCGGCGATCTCGTCCATCAGTATGCCGCCCATGCCGGAAAGTCGGCCCCGGCCGCCTTCGTGGATCATACGCCGCAAAATATTCTCTACACGGGCGTGCTCATGCGGCGATTTCCGGGTGCCCGTTTCATCCACATCATTCGGGACGGGCGGGCGGTCGCCGCCTCCGTGCTGCCACTTGATTTCGGTCCGGACGATGTCATCACGGCCGCGCGACTATGGGTGGACATGGTTGGCGCGGGCCTGGCCGCCGCGCACATGATGCCGGACCGGGTGCTGACGGTGCGTTACGAGGATCTGACGCGCGAGCCGGACGCGGCCTTGCGCCGGGTCCAAAGCTTTTGCGGACTGCCCGAGGCGGGTCTTGATCGCGGCGGGCCGTCTGGACCCGGATTTCGGGTGCCCTGGCACAACCGCGCCATTCATGCCCTGGTCGATCAGGCGCCGGACCCGGGGCGCAACGAGGCCTGGCGCGCCAACCTGTCGGCCAGCCAGGTCCGGGTTTTTGAGTATTTCGCGGGGCATCTGCTCCGCGCCCTGACCTATGATCTTGTGAACACACCGCCCTTTCGGGGCCCCAGCCGGGCCCGCCAGGCGGCGATTGCCCTTGGGGGAAGTCTGCGCCGACTGGTGCATCGCAAGGCCGAGAAACAGGTCTTTGAGGCCTTTGCCGCTTCTGTCGCGGCGCGGGACAAGGGTCAGCCCTGCCCCAATGCCGGACGCGCGGCCCCATCGCGCGCGCCCCTGAACACACGCTGGCCCTTTAGCCTGTGAACGCGGATGACCCGGGCCGGGGTGCCTCACCGCCAAGCCCCGCGAAGGCCGCATGGAGCCGGCTGACATGGTCCTGCACCGGGGACGCGGCCGCCGGCTCGGCGGTTTCCGGCGCCCGGTACATACGGGCATCGAGCCGGTCCACCCGGTCGTAAAGGCGCTCGCTACGGGCCAGCAGATCGACGAGGCGGGGCGGCAGATCGCCGGAGGCCTCAAGCGCGGAGCCGCGGCAAATTTCCTGGGCACCGAGACGATACTTGTCCTGGCGGGCCTCGGCCGGGGTCATCTCCCCCTCGCGGATCGCCTTTTGCACCAGAAGCCAGGAGGCCACCTGCATCAGGCGGGTTGTCAGGCGCATGCTCTCACCGGCATAGGCGAGCGCCGCCTTGCGCGGCAGCATACGGCTTTCGTCCCGGCCGCGCCCGTCGAGATAGCCCGCCGTTTCCTCCACGAGGGCCATGCCATCGACGAAGGTCCGCTCAAACAATTCGGATTGGGCGAAATCGCCAATCGACTTGGCCCAATCCGCTTCGCCGCCGGCGGCGTCCTTGCATCCGTGCATCACAAAATCAGTCATCCCAATTAGCCTCTGCGTCCCCGAATTCCATCTTGCCATGGGTCCTGCAAACCGCGCGCCAAGGTGGGTACACCGTCGGCGGATTTGCGCGTCGCGCCTCCTGAGCGCCGGCGAGTCAGGTACAAAACTCTAGGATTTAAAGACCGCCTCGGCCGCCCCCATGGCGCCCTGCTTGGCGTCCAGGGCGGCTTCGGTCCGCCGGATTTCGTCCCGAAGCGCGTCGATCCGCTCCCGCAGGTCCTCCAGCGACAAGACACTTAAATCGTCGCCGGCGGACAGGCTCGGTTTGGCGCCGCCCCGTGGATCGTCCCCTTCCACTGTCATGCTAGTCTCCCGATTGGCGCGTCATTGTGTCGAAATAGCAAGATGTCGAAACAGCACGATGTCGAAACAGCACGATGTCGAACCGGCACGGCGTCGCGACGGCGAGGCCCGGGCCTGCAGCCATCACTCCTGCCACCCCCATTAAGGATAGGGCCATGTCTGCCTCAGCGCACCCGCCCCCGTCACTTCCAACGCAGATGGATGCCGTCGAAATCCGCGAGCCGGGCGGTCCGGAAGTCCTCGTGCCCGTGCAGCGGCCGGTTCCGAGCCCAGGCCATGGCCAGATCCTGATCAAGGTCGCCGCCGCCGGCGTGAACCGTCCCGATGTGATCCAGCGCACCGGTCTTTATCCCCCGCCCAAGGGCGCATCGGACCTGCCGGGCCTTGAGGTGGCGGGCACGGTGGTCGCCCTGGGCACGGGTGTCGCGTCCTGGGCCCTCGGCGATGACGTGACGGCCCTGCTGCCCGGCGGCGGGTATGCGGCCTATGCCGTGGCCGACGCGGATGTGGCCCTGCCGGTCCCCAAGGGCTTGAGCCTTGAGGAGGCGGCCGCCCTGCCCGAGACCGTCTTCACGGTCTGGACGAATGTGTTCGAGCGGGGCCGGCTTGAAGCCGGCGAACGCTTCCTCGTCCATGGCGGCACCAGCGGGATCGGCACCACTGCGATCCAGCTTGCCGCGGCGCGGGGCGCCCGGGTCTTCGCCACGGCCGGTTCGCCCGAAAAAGTTTCCGCCTGCGAAGCGCTGGGCGCGGAAAAGGCGATCAATTACCGGGAGCAGGACTTCGCCCAAGCCATCACTGACCTGACCGGCGGCGAAGGCGTCGACCTGATCCTCGACATGGTCGGCGGCCCCTATGTGGAGAAAAACATCGCCAGTCTGCGCATGGACGGGCGGATGGTCAGCATCGCCTTCCTTCAGGGGTCCAAGGTTGAGATCAATCTGATGCCCGTGATGTTGAAACGCCTGACCCTCACGGGCTCCACCTTGCGGCCGCGCTCGGTGGCCCAGAAGGCGGCACTCGCGGCCGAGGTCCGGGCCCATGTCTGGCCCCTTGTCGAGGAGGGGCGCGTGAAGCCGGTTCTCGACAGCCGCTTTGCCTTGAAGGAGGCCGCCGAGGCCCATCGCCGGATGGAGGCCAGCGGCCATGTGGGCAAAATCATGCTGATTCCGGACGCGTAATCGGCCTGCGGGTCATTCCATTTCGGCGCCCGAAGACGTATATAACAATCAATCTCCATGACAGGGCGGTGGGCATGGACCCCGGGAAAGAGGCTTTCCCGAGCGTGCGATCCCTTTTTCTCATTGTCGGCTCGCACGCGCCCCGCCTCCCTCGAGAGCCGGATTCCAGAGGAGTTGGTATGGCAAAGCCATTGATGCCGAAAGCAACCGCCGTTTGGCTTGTGGACAACACGGCCCTGACCTTCGACCAGATCGCCGATTTCTGCGGCTTGCACACCCTTGAAGTGAAGGGCATCGCCGACGGCGAAGTGGCCCAGGGGATCAAGGGCATGGACCCGGTCGCCAATGGTCAGATCACCCGCGAGGAACTCGATGCGGCCCAGGCGGACCCAAAGCGCAAGCTGACCTTGAGCAAGTCCAAGGTCGTGCTGCCGGAAACCAAAAAAAAGGCGCCCCGATACACGCCCGTATCCCGTCGCCAGGATCGGCCCGACGCCATCATGTGGCTCTTGCGGCACCATCCGGAAATCGCGGATCCGCAGATTTCCAAACTGATCGGTACCACCAAGCCGACCATTCAGGCCGTACGGGACCGGACCCATTGGAATGCGTCGAACCTGAAGCCGGTGGATCCGGTGACCCTGGGCCTGTGCACCCAGCTTGAGCTCGACGCCGCCGTCCAGGCCGCCGCCGACAAGCGAGCCGCCCAGGCCCCCGTCGAGCCCGATTACGCGGCCGACGAGGACGGCCTGCGCCCCGTGGACGAGACCTTGGGCTATGCCAGCGAGCAGGCGCCGACCTTTGAGGCCGATCCGGTGCGCGACGAGGCGTTCATGGAAAATCCGGCCGAACGGGGCGCGGAAATCGAACACGGCACCGCGGATGAAACCGTGGACGAGCGGTACTGACACGGCCCGCCCCGGCACGGAGGATCACTCCGGGTGTTTCTCCGCATGGGTCGTATAGTTGAGCGCCAGGCGCCCGCCATCGGCGAAAATACACTGTCCGGTGATGTAGCTGGCGTCCCGGGACGCCAGAAACCGGGCCACGCCGGCGATCTCGTCCGCCTCGCCAATGCGCCCCAGCGGCGTGCGCTGGAGCACGCTCGCCCGGGCCTTCGCGTCCGTCACCACGGCTTTCATGATGTCCGTATTGATGCTGGCCGGGCCGATGGCATTGACCCGAATGCCATGGGGCGCGAGGGCGAGCGCCATGACGCGGGTGAGCTGATTGATGGCGCCTTTGGAAACCGCGTAGGGCACCTGGTCCGGAATGGCGAGGACGGCGTTGATCGACGACATGTTGATGATGGAATAGTTGCCGCCCGTATCCGGATCGGCCTGGGCGGTTTCCGCCTCAATCTGGGACACCATCTGGCGCGCGACCGCTTGGGCCGTCAAAAACGCGCCCTTCACATTGACCCGCATGACCCGTTCGAACTCGCTCTCGTCCAGGTCCAGGAACGAGGCGCTGCTCGCCACGGCCGCATTGTTGATGAGCACGTCAATGCGCTCGAAGCTGTCCAGCGTCGAGGCCATCAGATTGTGAATGTGGAGCCGATCAGAGATATCGCAGTTCACGTAAAGGGCCGCATAGCCATTGCCCTTGATTTCGTCGACCGCGTTGTGTCCTTCCTTATCGTCCAGATCGGCGATGACGACCCGGTAGCCGTCCCGGGCAAAGCGCCGGGCACAGGCCAGCCCGATTCCCCGGGCCCCTCCCGTGATCACCGCGACCCCCTGTCCGCGCGCCATACAAACTCTCCTTCACTCGACCTCACGTCACTCAAATCAGCATCGCGGTGCGATACCACAGGGCCCGGGACCATTTCCAGCCGTGCGGCTTCAAGCGGGGCCCACTGGTGCCCCTGCCGGCTTGTCGCCCCCATGACCCTTCAGTAGCGTTACTCCAGACAGCGGGCCGGCCGCGCGAGGGGCCGGTCATTTGCCCCAGCCAAGGACGCCAGCCCATGAGCCAAGACGCTTACTCCCGTGACCTGGACAAAGTGCCCGCCAATTATGTGCCCTTGACGCCGCTCACCTTCCTTGACCGCGCCGCCGAGGCCTATCCGGAACGCACGGCAATCATTCACGGCTCCTATCGCTGGACCTATGCCCAGTTCCTCGCCAACACGAGGCGCCTGGGCAGTGCCCTGACGAAACGTGGGATCGGCAAGGGCGATACCGTGGCCGTAATCGCGCCGAACATTCCGCCGGTGCTCGATTGCCATTACGGTGTGCCCATGATCGGCGCCGTGCTGAACACCATCAATATCCGCCTGGACGCCAAGGCCATCGCCTTCATCCTCGATCATGGCGAAGCGAAGGTCTTGTTCGTGGACCGGGAATTTTCCGCCCTCGCCCGCGAGGCCCTGTCGCTTGCGAGCGTGAAGCCGCTTATTGTCGATATCGACGATCCCGATTACGACGGGTCCGGAGAGCGCATCGGCACCCTGGAATACGGCGCGCTCCTGGCCGAAGGCGACCCCACCTTTCAAACAACGGGTCCGGACGATGAGTGGGACGCGATCTGCCTGAACTACACCTCCGGCACTACGGGCAACCCGAAGGGCGTCGTCTACCAAAACCGGGGTGCCAATCTAGCCGCCATCGGCAATGTGGTCACGGCCAACATGCACGGCACGCCGGTCTATCTGTGGACCCTGCCCATGTTCCACTGCAATGGCTGGTGTTACACCTGGGCGGTCAGCGTTCTGGCGGGCACCCATGTGTGTCTGCGCCGGGTGGAGGCCAAGGCGATCTATGACTCCATCGCGCAGAACGGTGTGACGCATATGTGCGGCGCGCCCATCGTGATGGGCATGCTGATCAATTATCCCGAAGCGGACCGGCCCGCCTTTGACCGGGTCATCGAGTTTTACACCGCCGCCGCCCCGCCCCCGCCCTCCACCATCGCGGCCATGGAGGAGCGCGGCTTTCACATCACCCACATCTATGGCCTTACCGAGACCTACGGCCCGTCGGTGATCAATGCCTGGCACGAGGAGTGGGACGATCTTCCGCCGGCGGAGCGGGCCCGCATGAAGGCGCGCCAGGGCGTCAAGTATCAGGTGCTCGAAGGCCTGAGCGTGCGCGACCCTGAAACCATGGAAGAAGTGCCCCGGGACGGGGTGACCATGGGCGAAGTGATGATGCGCGGCAATATGGTGATGAAGGGCTATCTGAAAAACCCATCCGCGACGCAGAAGGATTTCGCCGGCGGCTGGTATCACTCGGGCGACCTTGGGGTCTGGCACGAGGATGGCTATGTGCAACTGCGCGACCGCTCCAAGGACATCATCATCTCCGGCGGGGAGAATATCTCCTCCATCGAAGTGGAGGATGTTCTCTACACCCACCCGGCCGTGCTGGAGGCCGCCGTGGTGGCCAAGCCGGACGAGAAATGGGGCGAGACGCCAGTGGCCTTCATTGCACTGAAGACCGGCCAGGAAAAAACGACCGCGGAGGACATCATCGCGTTCTGCCGCGAAAACCTCGCCCACTATAAATGTCCGCGCCATGTGGTCTTCACCGACCTGCCCAAGACCTCCACGGGCAAGATTCAGAAGTTCAAACTGCGCGACCGGGTGGACGATCTTTGATCCGTACAAGGGACAAAGCAGCGCTCTCCTCCGACAAGATCGCCGGCCTTGCCAAGGGCGGGCCGGCGCAATGGCCTGGCCTTTGAGCGTGATCGCACCTTCGCCCGCGTGATCGGCGGCGAGTGTCCCACATGCCGTTCACGGTTTTGCCCGACAACCACGACCTTTTGCCCGTGCAACCGTGATCGCCTGACCAGATAGTGGCTGATCCGCTCTCAACGGGCGCAGAACAACGGCGTGCACCCGTGCCGATCGCGTGCGCGTGATCAATTGTGTCGAAGAAGCCACGAAGATGCGCGATTAGCGTGAAAACGACGGACAGCACACAATTTGAGTTGTCGCCCATCCCGCGTGTTATTACGGTTCAGGCCTGGATCAATGTGAGATTGGAGCGCTGAACTGCCTTTCGTCGAGGTCGGCGTCACAGGGCTGAAATGCCCTCGTCATCTGGATGGCACTCCATCGGAATGATGGACATCCAAAAAAGCGAACGGCGCGTTTTGCCAATCCCACAGTGATCGGAAGCGTGAATAAGGTGATCGATAAACCCACAGTCCAACAATAGGGGTGACGCATGGCAACGTTCCAAATCTTCTCCCATGAGGTTCTGACCAATCAGAACAACCAGGGCAAAACTCAAGAATTCGCGGTTTGGCTCACCGACGGACATCTTCAGTTCGTGATTGATGGGCAGATCCAGCACGACATCACGACGGTCAACGAATTTTTGATCGCCGCCGCAGAGGCCATCAACAAAGGCAACGACGAAAACGAAGGAAACCTGAAATTCTCAGGCAGCGGAGTCATTAACGAAAACAGCGTTGAAAACTTCGACGGAAGCGACAAGCCGGTTTTCGACTCCAACGGGGGCTCCCCTTTTATTTCCTCACAGGACGCCAATACTGCCGTTCGATTCTCTGGCTCGAACATCTCGGGAAATTTCACGGTCGATTTTGGAACCGGGGACACCGCCGAGGCCGAAGCCAGCCAGTTCAAGAGCTTTGCCGAGGACCTGCTGGGTAAAGCCGAAGCCACGCAGATTGCCAACATCAGCGGCAACATTGGCGGTTTTAACCGGACTGTGAAAATCTCTCAGCGTGAAGACGATATTCGCCAGGTGAAGTTCAAGGACAGCCGCGATGTGGCCGATGAGGACTGGGCGGATCGGTTCATCGACGCACTCGGCGAGGAGTTCGGCGGCACCAGGACGTCAAACGGCAACGTCAGTGAGAAGAACTACACCGCCAGTCAATTGAGCATCGGGTCCGACCCGCTCATCGTCAATCTCGGTCCCAATGGTGTCGGCGGAACGGAACGGTGGCAGTTCAGCACCGAGGGCGATGCCGAAGACTTCTTCAATGCCGTGAAGGGCGCCTTCCAAGACGGTGACCGACGGGTCATTATCAATTCCGCCATCGAAGATCTGGCCGAAGAGCTTGGCGGTGTACAGACGAAAAACGGCAATGTGTCCACCAATTACGAGGCTCGGCAGATCAAGCTGGCCGGTGACGGCACCTCCGTTAATCTCGGCTCCCATGGTGTGGGCGGCAAGGAAACGTACAAATTCGATGACAAGGCCACCGCCCTTGAGTTCATCGACGGCGTTCGTGACCTTGTTGGCGTCAATGGCAAGGCCACAAAGCTCGTCGATGAGTTCATCTTCACTGTCACGGGTCAGAACATCGGCAGTGAAACCTTCGTCGGTAAGGACGAATTTGTCGAGTGGCTTGGCGTGGAGTTCGGCGGCACCATGACCCGCGACGGCAGCGTGTCCGAAAGCTTCGATGGGTCCTCGCGCGCTGGAACCAGTTCAGACGGCTTCACCGTGACACTTGGCCCGCGCGGTGTTGGCGGCAAGGAAGTCTGGACCTTCGCCGAGGAAAACGATGCGCTGGAGTTCGCTTCCGCGCTTGAAGAGTACATGATCTGATAGCCTGCAACGGCTGTTGAGATCTCGCACC
>CAYYTT010000044.1:15531-24947 GCA_964474635.1 uncultured Alphaproteobacteria bacterium
GTGGAGGATGGGACCGGGTCGCCCACTCGCCCGGATCACTCCGGGGCGGCTTCGGTTTTCCGGTAGGTTTGGGCCCAGGCGACCATGTCGGGGAAGAGGTCGACCACGGTGGTTCCCGCCTCCCGGTCCACATAAAGGCCGACCAAGGTATCATTGAAGGCCTTGAAGTGCGGAAAGCCGCGATTTTGGCTCATGACCCGGACGATCCGAGCCCGGTAGGTCTGCCAATCCTGCGATGCCATGCGGTCATGGGCGTAGAGACTGAGCAGCGCCCAATTCATGTATTCATCGAAGGCATCGAGCGGTGTGCCATAGGTCGTGGCCGCATCGGACGCCGGATCGATCCAAAATGTCAGGTCCTCAAAGGCTGCCCTGATCGCCCCACGCAGGGCGGCAGGCGGCTCGATGAAACCGTGGTTCATTTCCGTGAACAACAGCGTGCCCCGCGCCACCGCGTCCGCTTCCGGGCTCAGGTCGTCGGACGTTCTGTAGGGAAAGTTGATGTGGGGCTGCAGCTCGCGAAAGCCGTCTTCTTCATAGACGGAGAGGAACTGCACATAGCCGGTCAGGGGCGACAGGACGATCTTCACACTGTCATAGGCGTCCGCGTCCGGAAACTGCGCCTTCAGCCAGGCCAACATGCCCTCAATGTCGATCTGCGTGTCGAAAAAGGCGATCTGATCGTCAAAGACAGCGCGGTTTGCCTCATAAAAGGCCAGAAAGTCCGCCTCGTCGGCGAAGGCCTGGAGATCTTCCAGATAGGGCGCCATCTCATTGATCTGGGAGCCGGGAAACCCGCCCCGGAGATAGACCGCACTCGGAACGATGCGCCCCTGCGCATCGAACTCATAGGTCACGGCATTGGTTTTGAGAATATAGTAATTGAGCAGTTGCTCCCGCAGCGCCGCGTCGATCCGCTGGATCAGGCGGTGCTCGCGATGCGGTTCGAAATGGGCCGCGAGGCGACGGTAATAGTCCGTATCGGTATAGACTGAGCCCGGATTGGCCTTTGCCGTCGGCGTCAGGGCGATGGCCACATTGTAAAGCTCGTAAAAGGGTGGCGCGATCGTCGCAATGCGGCCTTGGTTTGCGGCGCGATAGGCCTCCGGAAAAACCGCCGCCGGGGTCTGGGCCCTAAGCCTTGCCTTGTAGGTCTGCTCGCCGGTCACAAAGGTCAGGTCATGGCGTGTGTCGCTGGAGACGTCAAAACAGGACGGCTCCACACCCGTTTCGAAACAAACCGTCACCGCCTGACGGCCGGCAAGGTCCACGCCGAAGACCGCATAGCCATCCTCATAAGGAACATACCCGATCGAGAACGGCCCATCCCCCCGCCCCGTGAAATTGGTCGCCAGATCCCACCGCCGCGGCGCCCCGCCCCCAATGCGATAAGTCACAAAGGGCTCCGACAGGACGATTTCTTGGGCCGTTATTGGCGGCGTCTCAGGGGCAACAACGGTTTGCTCCTGTCCGCAGGCACCCATCGCTCCTGCAAGAATTGTCACGGCAATAAAGATGAAACCTCGCTGCGCCATGGCTTGTCGTCTCCCCAATCGAATTTGCGTTATGGCCGAGTTTATTCCTGTCCCGCGCCTTGGCCAGTCACGCCGCTGGCGCCGGCGCCGAAACACTCCCGATACGATCAGAAAAACCGCCTGCGTGCCTTTTGGAGTTTGGTGCGTGACGGCGGATCCTTCATGAGGTCGAGCACGGCGCGGGCGGCGCGGGTGCTGGCGCTTTCCTGGCCAAGGCCGATGGCGCGCAAGGCATTGGTCTGGTTCGCAACCTGGCGCGCGGAGGCGTCCGGATCGCTCAGCAGCGGGAGGAGTTCGGCCACCACCGTGTCCACGGTGGCTGCGTCCTGGACAAATTCAGGCACCACGCCGACACCTTCGATGAGATTGATCATGGTGATGAAGGGCGTATAGACATAAAGCTCAGCCAGCTGACGGGTGAGCCAGCCCATCTTGTAAACGACCACCATGGGCACCCGGGCGAGCGCGATCTCGGTCGTCACGGTGCCGGAGACGGCGAGCGCGCCATTGCAGGCATCAAAGGCCGCGAATTTTTCCCCCTGCCCCACGCGGACGAGGGGGACGGGCCAATCACGCAGCCCCTCCTTCAGGGTCTCGGCCACATGGGGCACCACGGGCACCGTCACATGCAGATTGGGAATGCTTTTGGCAAGGCGCGCTACGCTTTCGCGCATCAAGGGCAGGGTCAGGCGAACCTCGTTGCGCCGGCTGCCCGGCAGCATACAGAGCAAGGGGGCGTCGGCCGGGATGCCATGGCGCGTGCGGAAAACGGCGCCGCCGGTCATCTGTTCGGCACGGTCGACCACGGAATAACCGACACAGATCGTACGCAGGCCCTCCCGCTCAAACCAGACGCCCTCGAAAGGAAAGAGCGTCAGCACACAGTCAACCATTTCGGCGAGCCGGGCCGCCCGGGCGGGGCGTGAGGCCCAGACCTGGGGCGCCACATATTTCACGACCCGTAAGGAGGGCATGCGCTTCACGATGCGCCGCGCGACGCGGTGAGTGAAATCGGGACTGTCGATCAGCACGGTGATGTCCGGGCGCACGGCCATGATGTGGTCGGCCGTTTCGCGCACCCGGCGCAGCACGCGCGGGATCGCGGGGATGACCTCCCGCAGACCCATGACGGAGGTGTCGGAGATGGGAAACAGGCTTTGCAGGCCCTCGGCCGCCATGGCCTCCCCGCCCACGCCCGACAGGGTCACCTTGCCGTCCGTCAGGCGGCGCAGGGCACGGATCAACTCCCCGCCCAGGGCATCGCCGGAGGGCTCGCCCGCCACCAGCACGATATGGGGCACGCGCTCGCCCGCTGCCCCGCCCGCCCCGTCCCGGGACGGACCCGGAGAGCCGGCCGCGGCGGAGCGGCGACGCATGCGGCGCGGTTCGGACCTCGATTGGCTCATGGCTCCTGCGGCTCACCCCTCAGCCCCGTGACGAACAGACCGAGCCGGTCGGCCGCCGCGATCACTTCGTCCTGGTCGAGCACAAGTGCCGCGCCGGCCGCGACACCGATCCCGGTGAGCCCGGCGCGGGCTGCGTTTTCAATCGTTCGCACACCAATGGTCGGCAGATCAATGCGCCGTTCCTGGGCGGGCTTGGGCCGCTTCACAAGGACACCGGCACGGGCCTCTTGGCTGCCGCGCAATGCTTCCGGCAGGGCCGCGCACCGCTCCAGCATGGCGTCGGTGCCTTCGGCGGCCTCCACGGCGAGGACCAGCCCCCGCGCCACGACCGCGCCTTGCGCGATGTCGAATTCACCGAGCCGCGTGGCCACCCGCCAGGCCAGGGACAGGTCCGCCATGGCGTCCCGGTCGGGCTGGAGCCGGCCCATCGCCCCTTCCGGCGCAAGAAGGGCGCCAAGCACCTGGTCGGGACCTTCGACGGCGTACCCGCGCTCCTCGAAGATCTCCACAAGAAAGCGCAGGAGGGCATCGTCCCCGCTGCGGGCGGCCTTCAGGGCCCGCGGCAGAAGGCGCGTGCCCAGAAAATCGAGTTTCAAATCGGAAAAATTCGGCCGGCGGACGATCCCGGCCATGCATACGGCGGCGCAGCCCTGGTCCTTCAGCACCGAGACCGTGTGCCCGACGGTGCCCAGACCGCACCAGGTGTGTGGGAACCGCTCGAAAGACGGGTCCGTGACGCCCTTCAGGGCGATGATGTGGAACGGCCGGCCCATGGTCTCGCAGGCCTGCGCCAGGCGTACGGGAAGGCTGCCGCCCCCCGCAATAAGGGCAAGCTTTCCGCCCGCCGCGCCGCCAACGGGCGGGCCGGCGGGCGCCCTGTCGCTCCGGTTCTCAGGCGCCACGGCCGGACCAGGGCAGGCAAAGAGGACGTTTATGGGCATCCCGGAGAAATCCAACGATTTCCATCACCTCTTCACTGTCCTTGAAGTGTTCCGCGACACGATCAACGCGGGCGGAAAAATCTCCGTCCTGGACGAACAGATCCTTGAAGGCCCGGCGAATGGCGTGGATGCGCTCGCGCGGCAGGTCCCGCCGCTTCATGCCGACAAGATTGAGACCGGCCAGGTGCGCGCGGTTGCCGAGAACCGAACCGAAGGGAATGAGGTCGCCCTCCAGGCCCGCCATGCCGCCCACGAAGGCGTAGCGCCCGATCCGCGCGTTCTGATGGACCGCACACAGACCGCCCAGAAAGACAAAGTCGCGCACATCCACATGGCCGCCCAGGGTGGCGTTATTGGCGAAGATCACCGAATTGCCCACAACGCAGTCATGCGCCACATGGGAGCCGGTCATGAACATGTTGTCATCGCCCACGACCGTCTGACCCCGTCCCATCACCGTGCCCACATTCATGGTCACATGCTCACGGATGATGTTCCGCTCCCCGATGATCAGCTTTGTCGGTTCCCCCTGGTGGCGCAGATGCTGCGGCCAGGACCCGAGCGACGCGAAGGGATGGACAATCGTCTCGGCACCGATGGCGCTGTGGCCTTCAAGATTGACATGGGAGACGAGCTTGACGCCGCGGCCGAGCCGCACGTGGGGGCCGACCACGCAAAAGGGGCCAATCTCGACATCGGGGCCGAGGTCAGCGCCGTCGGCGACCACGGCGGTGGGGTGGACCGTTGCCATGGGAGAGTTCCTTTTGCTGCCCGGATCGCGGGCCGGGAAGGCCTGGGGCGCACGGGGCCGCGCGTCCCGGCGGGACAAAACCGCAAGCGGTGCGATCAGCCGTCGATGATCATGGCGCTGTAATCCGCCTCGGCGGCAAGGGTGTCCCCGACCCGGGCCTCGCCATGGAATTTCCAGACAGGCCCGCGACTGCGCACCTTCGTGACCGGGATCGACAGGGTGTCGCCCGGAATGACCGGCTGACGGAAACGCGCCTTGTCGATGGTCATGAAGTAAACCACCCGGTCATTGAGGCCGTCATTGAGGGAATGGACACGAGAGCCGCGGCCGTCTGGGCCATGGCCTCCACCATAAAGACACCCGGCATCACCGGATGGCCGGGGAAATGACCCTGAAAATAAGGCTCGTTGATGGTGACGTTCTTGATGCCGACGGCCGATTCGTTTGGCACCACATCGATCACGCGATCGATAAGGAGAAGAGGATAGCGGTGGGGCAAGAGCCGCATCAGGTCCTTGATGTCGAGTTCGGTTTTCACCGCCCCGCCGGCGCCCTCCGCAGTGCCGTCAGCTGCCGTCTTCGGGGTCTCGCTCATCCGTTCGCCCTTTCCCTTCCGCGACCGTTCCAATTTTGCCCTTGGCCACCCGCGACAGGAATCCGATCTCGCGGCGCCATTCGTTGACGGGGCGCGCCGGCGCGCCGCCATAGATGCCGCCGGCGGGCAGATCCTTGGGCACACCGCTGCGCGCCGCGACCTGGGAGCCTGCGCCAATGGTCAAATGGCCCGCGCAACCGACCTGGCCGCCCAGGACCACGAAATCTTCCAAAATCGTACTGCCCGACAGGCCGACCTGGCCGACAACGATACAGCCCCGGCCAATGCGGCAGTTATGGGCCACCTGCACCAGATTGTCGATTTTGGAGCCCTCGCCCACGATGGTGTCGCCGATCCCGCCCCGGTCGATGGTGGTGTTGGAGCCGATCTCCACATCGTCCTGAATGACGACGCGCCCGATCTGCGTGATTTTCTGATGTTTGCCGCCGGAAAAGACATAGCCGAAGCCGTCCTGTCCGATGGATGTGTTGGGATGCACGTGCACCCGGTCGCCCATGACGGTAAATTGCACCACCGTGTTGGCGCCGAGTCGGCAGTCCCGGCCGATGGCCACCCCCGGGCCGATCACGGCGCCGGGCCCGATGATCGTGCCAGCCCCAATCTGCGCCCGCGCCCCAATGACGGCGCCGCGTCCGACCACCACCCCGTCACCCAGGCGCGCGTCCGGGTCCACATCCATCTTAAGGGACATGGTGTCGGTCTCACCGATGGGCGTGAACAGGGCGTCAATGGCCGCGGCGAAGGCCCGCTTGGGTTCCTGGACCACCAGGCGCGCCGTCCCGGGCGCCAGATCGTCAAGATCGATATCGGGGGGAACGAAGCAGGCCCCGGCTTTGGTTTCGCCAAAGGCACGGCGGAACTTCTTGGCTTCCAGAAAGGCAATATCAGCGGGCCCGGCGTCATCAAGCGGGGCGACGCCGGAGATGGTCTTGGACGGATCGATCCCGTCGGCGAGTGAGGCCCCGCTCAGTTCAGCGAGGCGATCGAGGCGGATCGCGCCTTGGGTCGAAAAGAAGCGCGGATCCGCCATGGGTCACTCTCCTGTTCGCTTACTTTTTCTTCGCCGGTGCCGGCCCCTGGGCTTCACCTTCCACTTCGGAGGCGTCTTGGGTCAGCTTGATTTCGATCTTCGGCACTTTGATCTCAATACGCTGAATCGCCTCGTTTGTGATCTCGACGCTATCGGAATTGAACAGGGCGGCGGACTTTTCCATCAAAAGGTCACCCTTCTTGTCCCGCATGACTTCGAGCAGAACAGGGCGAACGGCCTCGTAGAACTGGGACAGGGCGCTGGAGTTGGCCGCACGGATGACGCGCTGGAACTGGCGGGCCACTTCCTGCTCGATCTGGCCGTAGGCGGCCTTTTTCTGCTCCTCGTTGGCCTTTTGCTCCTTCAGGGCCTCATCGGCTTGGGCCTTGAGCTTCTCGGAGGCTTCCTTGAGCTGGGCGCCGTATTTTTCGCCGAATTCGCGAACCTGTTGCTGGGCGTCCTTGCCGGCTTTGGTTTCCTGCCACAGGCGGGTGCTGTCCACCACGAGCACGCTGGAGGGCGCGGCGGCAACCGGGCCGGCGGCAACGACGAGCAGGCCCAGGGCCACGAGGGCACAGGACCGGACGGCTTTGAGGGAATGAAACATCGTGGGCATCCTTATGGTCGATGGGTCTTCAGGCCACGTCGTAGACGCGATTGAGAGCACCAGGAAGACCGGGGCCGCGGCCAATGCCGCG
The DNA here is from genome assembly GCA_964474635.1 of uncultured Alphaproteobacteria bacterium. Taxonomy (GTDB): domain Bacteria; phylum Pseudomonadota; class Alphaproteobacteria; order JAJFIK01; family JAJFIK01; genus CAYUYV01. Next base: position 22,509 of record CAYYTT010000044.1, read on the forward strand.
ACGGACCATCCCCCTGGCATGGCGGCGGCACCCTCCGCCAGGTCCCGCCGGAACGCCGATGCCGACCGCCCCTTTAGAACCGGGTACCGGCGCTGAAGCGGAACAGCTGAGTGTCGTCGAATTCTTCAGAGAGCAAGGCTTCGGCCAAGTCGAAGCGGACCGGACCGAACGGCGATTCCCAGAACACGCTGAGGCCCGCCGACGCCCGCAGGGACGGATCGTCGATCACGTTGCGGATGTCGTTGCCGTTCTCATCGAAAATCGGCGGGACGTCGTTCTCACCCAAGATGCCGACGGTCCCGAAGTCCGCGAACAGGGCCGCCGAAATCCCCAGGTCCTCCGGCAGTCCGGTCGGGAAGCTGACCTCAAAGGAGCCAATGGCGAAAAGGCGGCCACCGAGGGCGTCCCCGAACTGCAGGTCCCGCGGACCGATACCGGCGATGTCAAAGCCCCGGAAGGAGTTACCACCCCGGAAGAAGCGGTCGTTGATCCGCACTTCGCCATTGTTCGACAGCGGGAAGATGTAACCGGCCGAGACGTTGAAGCTGGCAATCACTTCCTCGATGAGGCCACGATAGATGCCCGCGTCGAAGGTGGAGCGCAGATAATCCACGTTACCGCCAAGCCCGGCCACATCCTGTGCCACCATCACGTTATAGCCGCGGGTCGGACGCAAGGGGTCGTTTCGCCGGTCGTAGCTGACCACATATCCGAGGATGGAGCTGATGTCGCGTCCCGCCGCGTCACAGATCGCCGGCGAGATGAAGGTCGTCTGCGAGACGATGTTGCCATTGGCGTCGAGCACCGGCGCACAGCCCGCCTCGTTCACTTCGATCTCGTCGTTTCGGAAGGTATAGCGCAGACGCAAGCGGGAATATTCCGACAGCGGAAAGCCCGTGGTCAGGCCGAAACCGGTGGAGTTCGTGTTGAAGGAGGATTCCCGGAAATCAGTGGCCACGCGGAACAGCTCAAAACCCGCCGCCAGGTTCCGACCCAGGAAATAAGGCTCGGTGAAGCGCAAGTCGATCTGCTGACGACGGTCGGACAGCTGCAGGCGCAGTCGCAGGAACTGGCCGCGGCCGAGCAGGTTGCGCTCCGAGACGGAGATTTCCCCAAGGAAATTGTCCGTGGACGAAAAGCCGAAACCGAAGGAGAGCTCACCCGTGGGCTGTTCCTCCACCTCCACATTCACAATGGTCCGGTCCGGCGAGGAGCCCACCTCCTCGGTGACTTCCACTTCCTTGAAGAAGCCGAGGGCGCGCACGCGGTTGCGGGACTGGTTGATCAGGATCTTGTTGTAGGGATCGCCCTCCACGAGGCGGAACTCCCGGCGGATCACATGGTCGAGCGTGCGCGTGTTGCCCGCGATATCGATCCGCTCCACGTAGACCCGTGGGCCTTCATTGACGATGAAGGTGAGATCGAGGGTCTTTTCCTCACGGTTCCGATTGATCCGGGGACGGATATCCACAAACGCGTAACCGGCCGCGCCCGCCGCGAAGGTGAGCGACTCGATCGTGTCCTCGATTTTTTTGGCGTTATAGACCTGTCCTGTCTGGATCGGGACGAGACGTTCCAGGAACTCGGCGTTGAGCGCTTCAAGCTCGGTCTGAACGTCGATTTCACCCCAGTTGTACTGCTCGCCCTCTTCCACCGTGAAGGTGAGATAGAAGTCCTCACGGTCCGGCGTCAGTTCGGCCACCGCCGACACCACACGGAAATCCGCATAACCGTTGTTCAGATAGAACTGGCGCAGCAATTCCCGGTCATAGGTCACCCGGTCCGGGTCGTAATTGTCATTGGAGCTGAAAATGTTCCACCAGACGCTTTGCTGCGTCACGATCACGTCGCGCAATTCGTTGTCGGTGAACAGCTCGTTTCCGACGAAATTGATCCGCCGGATGCCCGTAATGGCGCCCTCGTTGATCTCGAACACGAGATCCACCCGGTTCTGGGGCAGCTGCACGACGGCCGGGCGTACCTCGGCCGCAAAGCGGCCGGAACGGCGATAAAGCTCAATGATTTTCTCGACGTCATCCTCGACCCGCGTCCGGGTGTAGACGACACGGGGGCGCAACTGAATTTCCTCGCGCAGCTTGTCCTTGTCGAGCGCCTTGTTCCCCACGAAAAGCACGCGGTTGATAATTGGATTTTCAACCACCGTGACCACAATGCCGGTCCCGGCCCGGCGAATGGTGACGTCGGCGAAAAGCCCGGTCGCAAACAAGGTTTTCAAGGAGCGGTCGACCACGGAGGGCTCGTAAAGGTCCCCTTCACGCACGACGAGGTAGGATTTCACCGTCGCGGATTCGATGCGCTGATTGCCTTGTACGTCGATGCGCTGGATGACGAACGTGTCTTCATCCGCACTCAACAACCCCCCGGCTGCGCACGCCTGGGCCAGGGCCCGCGACCGACCGAAGGGTCCGTCCCAGGCGG
>CAYYTT010000045.1:0-24542 GCA_964474635.1 uncultured Alphaproteobacteria bacterium
GTCGCGGGTGATCGACCGGTCCTTCAGGCCCTCGTCGAGCCACTTGTTGGCGATTGACAGAACGAGGTGGGCCCAACGGTCCTTGGTGTCGATCCAGGCGCGCAGCCGGTCGACCATCTGGGACTGGCGCAGATACAGGTGCTTTGTTTCGCGCACTTCCAGATCCTGGGAACCCGACACGGCCGAACGCGGTTCAATGAGGTCAGTGGGATCGAGGACCCGCGTGCAGTTCTCGCATTGGTCGCCGCGCGCCCGGTCATAACCGCAATGGGGGCAGGTGCCGATGATGTACCGGTCCGGCAGGAAGCGCTCATCGGCCAGGGAATAGACCTGACGGATTGTGCGTTCCTCGAGCAAACCGGCCTCATCGAGCTTGACGGCGAGGTGCTGGGTCAGGCGATGGCAATGGGCGCTCGAGGTGCGTCCGAAATGGTCCCAGGAGAGGCCGAAGCCCTCGCCCAGGCGCTTTTGAACCTCGTGTTGTTCAGCGCAAAAGTCGGCCACTGGCTGGCCTGCCTCTGCGGCAGCCAGTTCGGCCGGTGTCCCATGCTCGTCGGTTGCGCAAATCGCCAGAACCTCATGGCCGCGGGCACGCTGAAAGCGCGCGTAAACATCCGCGGGCAACATGGATCCCACCAGATTGCCGAGGTGTTTGACCCCGTTGATGTAAGGCAGTGCGCTGGTGATCAGGATGCGGGCCATTAGACCTTCCACTCATACGGTGCCAAGCCATCCGGGTCGGCACAAAAAGCATATGTCACGTCGAAGCCGGCGCAAACCAGGATCGACATTTTTTGATCGATCATGCCGGTTTTGATCGATCATGCCGGTTCTGATCGATCAAGGCCGTGCCCATCGAACGGGCGCGCGCCGCCATGTACCGGTCTTTGGTCCACAACGGGACGCTCGCCCATAACGGGTTGCCCTGATGCCCCGTCGCGGCACACCGGCGACGCGCGGTCCACAGAACAATTCCGCCCCGCGAGCCTCGGCAGTGGACGCCCAAGGCGCAGCCCCTGGGCACGGCGCAGCAACCAATCCTTTACGGCGTACGCCCTTTATCATCGCCCGACTCGCGCTGCGGTCCGCACCGGGCAGGGCGTGCTGCGTTCCATCCGTTTGACGGGGTCGGTCCGGGGGCTTTTCGGGGGTGAACCCGGGGTCTTTTCGGGGGTGATCTATGGGAGCGGTTCAACTCAGGGCTTGCGGTACTTGCGCCTTGGATTTGGACGGTTTTTTCCTCAACGAATCGGCCTGATCGACTTGCGGCCTATTAATTTGCGTCGCCAAAATGCAACACCTAGGATCTTTTTCAACAACTGGGCGGCTGACGACGACTGAGTGTGTTTGTGAATTGCCGGAGAGGTCGCAACCCCATGGCCACCTGTACAGACCGAGCTTGTCACGAAAGGCCTCTGGGTGCACGCGCCCGCCGGGTCCGCCCCACCGTGACCGCCAGTCTTCTCGCCCTGTCGATCTGCTTTGTCCCGAGCCCGCTTGTGTCCGATGCGCATGCCGCTGAAGCGCTCCCCTTGGCCCGTCCGGAGACCGTCGCCCTCGCCGTGGCCGTGCCGGCGGCGCTGCCCTTGCCGCGCCCGGAGCCGGTGGTCCCAGAGCGCGTGGTCCCAGAGCGTGTGGTCCCAGAGCGCGTGGTCCCTGGGCGGGTCGTCAAGGACGATCCGGCTGCCGGTCACGAATCCCCTGCCGCGGCGCGCCGGGAGCCGCGGATGTCTTACGCGGCGCGCACGCCCAATCGGGCGGATTTGAAGTCCGGCGCTGGCCGGCCCGATCCGGACCGGATCGCGCTTGGCGATCTGCGCCTGCCGCCCCAGGGCTGGCTGCAATGTCTTGATGATGGCGAGCCGGGCTGCCAGTTCGGCGCCGTCGAACTGTCCGATCGGCATTGGCGCGACCTTGACCGCGCCCAGGCCATCAACACCCGGTGGTCCCACGTGAGCGATGAGGACGAGGATTGGCGTGCGCCGGATAACGCGTATACGGATGTTTCGGTGGCTCCGGTTGGCGACTGCGAAGATTCCGCTCTCGCCAAGCTTGCCTACCTGCGCGGCCAGGGTTGGCCGGAGGAGGCCTTGCGCATCGCTGTGGGCCGGCGCGACGGCATCAGCCACGCGGCCCTCCTGGTACGGACGACCTTATGTGACATGATCCTCGATAACGAGGGGCCTGTCCAATGCGCCTCCAAATCCCGGTTCCGGGTGGAAAAAATCAATGTGGGCCCGTTCTGGCGCGATGCGCGCAGCTGAACGGCGCCTGCCAGGGATCAACCGAATATGACAGCCCCGGCCCAGGGGCAAAGACTGGTGGAGATGAGGCTATGTTGCCTGTCACGATGCGCCGCTGGCGCGGCCCGGTGCTGATCTGCTTTATCCTTGTGTTGTGCGGCCTTTGGGCCGCGATGATCGGCACGCTGGCGAGCCTGATCTGACATCCCTGCCCGACGGGCCGGTCAATTGCCTGTAAAGCGTGGGGGACGACGCTCCATGAAGGCGTGCGTCCCCTCGCGGAAATCTTCCGTCTGCGATGTGAGCATGAACTGGTCCCGGTCCATAAAGCTGGTCGCGGTACCCAAAGGCACGGCCGCCTGCTGGATGGCCTGCTTGGCCATGCGGACCGGCAAGGGCGGCAACGCGGCCGCCGCACGCGCCCAAACGCGCGCGGCATCTTCCGCTGTACCGTCGGGCACGCATTGATCTATCATGCCCCAATGCTCCGCGTCCGGCGCGCCGAGCGCCTCCCCGAAAATCGTGAACCGTTTGGCCCGCGCCGGCCCCACCAGAGCCGCAAGACGCGGCAGGGTCTGCCAGCTCATATTGATGCCGAGGGGGATCTCCGGCAGGCGCAAATGCCCGCCCTCGCCCATGATGCGAAAATCGCAGGCCAGCGCGAGCGCCACCGCCCCGCCGATGCAATAGCCCTCGATGGCGGCAATCGTCACCTGCTCAAGGGCCTCCCACGCCGCACACAGATCAGGGCCCGCGCGCATGGCCTGCCGACGCTCAAGCAGGGTCCCCTCGGGCGCCGGCTCCTTGAGATCGGCGCCGGCGGAGAAGAATTCCGCGGCTCCAGTGACAATCACGGCGTGCACGTCCGTCCGGTCGCGCAAGGCCCGGGCCGCGGCGGTCAACTCGCCCATCAGCGCGCGGGAGAGGGCATTGCGCCGATCCGCGCGGGCAAGACGCACCGTGGCCACCGTGTCGTCAATGGCGACCGCGATGTGTTCGAAATGTCCCAAGGCCCCACCGTTCATCCGCACACATCCTTTCATGCCGCACGTTCCTGGCCGTCTTGCGCGTCGGCGCGGCCATGATCGCCTTGCCCCTCCCGTGACGGCTCATTACGCTCACCGTTATCACAGACGGCCGGGATGCACCCGGCCCGTGCCGCGGCAGCAAGACCGATCACAGAGGTGACCGCCCCATGCGCAAGTCCTTCATCCAGGTGGCCAAGGGCCGCTATCCCCGTCAGGCGCACGCCGATCTTGAAGGCCTGAAAGACGATGAGATCAGCCGATTGGGTTTTGACGGGCGTTCGGCCCAGCTTTACCGGCGCCACGATCCCACCCAAGTGCGCGCCACCGGATCCTTGCGCAATCGCATGGTGCCGAGTGGCAAGCTCGTGCCGAGCGACATGGAGGATCCGCGCGGTGAGGCGCTTTTGCTCCTGCATAATGAGGATTGCCGGATTTACCTGAGCCGGCGCCGGGAGTTGCCGCCCTTTTTCGAGCGCAACGTCAATGGCGATCAGCTCTTTTTCGTCCACAAGGGCACGGGCACCTTCGAGACCGAATTCGGGCCCTTGCGCTATCGCCCCGGCGATTATGTGGGTATTCCGAAGTCGGCCAATTACCGGCTGCGCCCGGACACCCAGGACAACCTGTTCTTCATTATACAAACCAACGGAAACATGGAGTTCCCGGATTTTGGCGTTTTCGGGCGGCAAGCGCCCCTCGATGTCACCCTGATCGAGATCCCCGAGCCCCAGGTGCTGCAGGATCCCAATCACGGCGAATGGGAAATCCGCGTCACCCACGGCACGCAGACCTCATCCTTTTTCCAGGATTTCCACCCCTGCGACGTTGAAGGCTGGAAGGGCGATCTGTTCCCGTTCCGCTTCAACATGGCCGACTGGAACCCGATCCTGTCGGACGGCATCCACCTGCCGCCGCCGGTGCACATGTTCATGGAAGCCCAAGGGGTCGCCATGGTGCATTTTCTGCCCCGCCGCGCCGAATCCCGTCCGGGAGCGGAGCGCGTGCCCTGGTACCATCGCAATGCGGATTATGACGAAGTGACCTTCATCCATGGGGGTGAATTCTTCGGCGCGCCCATGCCAACGGGCCTTGTGATGCACACGCCTCAGGGCCTGCACCACGGCGTGCCCGAGCCCGTGCGCGAATTCGTCCGGGCCAACTGGAAAGCCGAGGAACGGGTTGAGTGGATGATCTACGCCATTGATGTGGCCAAGCCGCTGACCCCGACCGATGCCCTCACCCGCTTCGACTCCTGACGGTCCGCAAAAGGAACGCCCCATGCCCCGCCATGATATCGTCCGTGAACCCTATGGCATCCTGTTCCAGGAACAGGCGGCCTTCAAGGACGTCTATGGCGGGGAGAGCGGCACGGTGTTCCTGGAGTGTCTGCGCATCCGGCCCAAGGACCGGGACTCCAAGACCGCCATTGTCTTCAGTCACCCGACCGGGCGCGGCGCGTGGCTGCCCATCTGCACGGCGCTCGCCCATGGCGGCTTTCACGACGTCTTCGTGGGCCCCCGTTAAACCGGCCGCGCCCAAGCCCTCACCATGGAAAAATGCGTGGTGGATCTGGGACAGGGCATCGCTGACCTGATAAAGCGCTTCGGCTACGAACGGGTCGTGCTGGGCGGCTGGAGCGGCGGGGGCTCCCTCTCGCTTTATTATCAAGAGCAGGCCCTGCGCCCGAGCGTCACGGCGACCCCCGCCGGCGACCCGCCGGACCTGACCCGAGAGACCCTGCCCCCCGCCGATGCCGTCCTGCTCCTCGCCGCCCATATCAGCCGCGCGCTGACGCTCACCGAATGGATCGATCCGGCGATTGCGGACGAAACGCGGCCCTTTGAGCGCGACCCGGAGCTTGACCTCTACGCGTCCGATGCCCAAAACCGGCCGCCTTATAGCGAGGCCTTTCTGACCCGGTATCGGGCTGCCCAAGTGGCGCGCAATCGCAAGATCACGGCCTGGGTGGAGGCACACCTTGCCGAGCGGATCGCGGCGGACGGTCCGGGGGCGGAGTTTGGGTTTGTCGTGCACGGAACCATGGCCGACCCGCGCTGGCTCGACCCGGCCGTGGACCCAAGCGACCGGGCCCCCGGGGTCTGCTATCTGGGCGATCCGAAGACGGTGAATATGGGCCCCGTGGGCCTTGCCCGTTTCACGACACTGCGCTCCTGGCTTTCCCAATGGAGCTATGACCGCTCCAACGCCAATGGCATCGTGAATGCCGCCCATGTGGGCGTGCCGGTGCTGGTGGTCTCCAACACCGCCGACACGGCCTGCACGCCAAGCCACGCAGCCCGGCTGTTCGACGCCGTGGGCCACCCGGACAAGACCCTCATCGAGGTCAAGGACGCCACCCACTACTATGCGGGCCAGGCCAAGCAGCTTGGCCAATGCGTCGCCACCTGCGCCGACTGGCTGGCCCGGCGCGATCTGGAAACCGTGACCGTCAACGGCAGCCTTCTGCCAAGCTGAGATCTTTACCCGGCCTGACCCTCCTGGGTTCGCGCGCCAAGAGCGGTTGACCTTCTCCTCGCCCCCCTTAGGGTTCGCGAACACGCGAGAGGGGACATCATGGGACAAGATGCAGCCACGGCCGTGACCCGCTTCATGGCCGATCCGTCTTTTGCCGGCCTGATCGATGAGCGCGAACGCACCGGCTTCGTCCACGCGCTTGACGGCTATCTTGACAGCCGGCGCAGCCGCCTGCCCCACACCGTCATCACGAGCCGGCGCAGGCTTGGCGGCTTGCGCACGTCCGTGGGCCAGCGGGCGACACGCCGCAGCGCCGAACGCCGCCTTGAGGCCGCCGAAGAAGACCTGCTTGCGCTCGACACGGCTCCGGCGGCGCACGCGGATGAGCCGCCCTTGAGCGATGCGGCCCTCGACGCCCTCGCCAATCTCACCATAGACGTGATTATTCTGCTCTCGACCGTGCTGCCGGCGGGACGCATTCCGCGCAACGCCACCCGGGGGGCGATCGGCAAGCTGCGTGTGCTCATCGGAGAAAACCCCAATGCCTTCCGGGCCTTCGCCGATATCCTGATGGACCTTGCCCGCATGGACGAAAACGCCAGCCCGCAGGAACGGGCGAGTGAAATCGTCCGCATCGTGACCGAAGCGCTCGCCCTTCTCAATGACAAGGTGGGGCTCGCCCGCATCCTGGGCCTGATCTTCACAGCCATGTCGACCCGGCAAATTGTAGAGACGGTCGGCTTCATCCTGCTCAGCGCGGTCTTGCGTTTGATCCCCTGGCTTGGGATCGTGCGCTACACGGTCAATGTGGTGGCGGCCACGAACCGTGTCCTTGAGGATCTGGACACCCTGGCGCGTGCGCTGAACCATCCTCACGAACCTTGAGACCCAAAGGCCATCGGAACCGGCCCCGGGCCTGCAAGGGATCCGGTGATGCCGGGGTCCATGGCTGTTATGACAAGGGGGTACCTATGAAGACCTTGATCACGGGCGCGGCCTATGCGCTTGCCTTTTCGCTGTTCGCCGCGCCGGCCCTCGCGACCACCGAGGCGGCCATGGGCACGGCGAGCGAGGCCGCAGAGGGGCGCATTGAAAGTGGCTCGCTCATCACCGAGAACGTGCCCGAAATTCCAGACGCGCTCACCGAGCGCCTGCGTCAGTATCAGAACATTCGGGCCACGGGCCTCGCCGATTGGTCCCGGGACGGCAAAACCTTGTTGATCCGGACCCGTTTTGGCGAGACGACCCAATTCCACACGGTCGACGCCCCCATGGGCGCGCGCCGTCAGATCACCTTTTATAACGAACCGGTCTATGGCGGCGACTGGGCGCCCGATGGCGGGCCCAATGGGTTCCTGTTCACCAAGGACGTGGGCGGTGCGGAGATTTTCCGCCTGCATTACTACGACATGGATACCGGCACGGTTCGCATTCTGAGCAGCGAGGGTGCGCGGGTCGAGGCCTATAGCTGGTCCGACGACGGCGCCCATGTCATGTGGAGCGAAACGACGACCGACTCGCCGGTTCGGCGCACATTCATGGCGAAAAGCGACGCCCTCGGCGCACCGCGCCAGGTCTTTGAGCGGGAGGGGTACTGGCTCCCGGCTGGCCTATCTCCGGACAACAAGACCCTGATCCTGTTCAACTATGTCTCGCGCAACGACTCAAGGGTGCACCTGCTCGATCTCGATAAGGGAACCCTGACGCAGGTCAATCCGAGCGAGCGCCCCATTTCATATGGCAGTGTATTTTTCTCCGCTGACGGAACAAGTCTGTTCTATGTCTCCGATGAGGCCGGCGAGTTCCGCAGCTTGACCAATTACGACCTGGAAAGCGGCGAAAAGACCGTGCTCACGGCCGATATCCCCTGGGACATTCAGGGGGCGACCCTGTCCCCAAACGGCACTTATGTGGCGTTTTCGGCCAATGAGGGGGGGCTGTCGACCCTGCACCTGCGCAATGTGCGCAATGGGGTGGAAATCGAAGGGCCAAAACTGCCCGTGGGGATCCTCTCCAGCCTGACCTTCAGCCCGGACGGCACACAACTCGCCTTTGTTCTGAACCGGGCGTCCGCCCCGTCTGACATCTATGTTTACGACCTCGCCCATGAAACCCTGACACGCTGGACGGAGTCGGAAGTGGGCGGCCTCGATACACAGATGTTCGCCGATGCGGAACTGGTGGATTTCCCGACCTTCGACACGGTCAATGGGGAGCGCCGCCGGATCCCGGCCTTCCTGTTCAAACCGAAGGGTGCCAAGGGCCCCCTGCCGGTCGTCGTGCAGATCCATGGCGGGCCCGAGGGCCAGTATCGCCCGCGCTTCAGCGCGTTTTACCAGGTGCTCGTGAACGAACTGGGCGTCGCGGTCCTGGCACCGAATGTGCGTGGCTCGGCCGGATACGGGAAAAGCTACCTGCTGCTCGACAACGGTTACCGGCGTGAGGACTCGGTGCGCGATATCGGCGCTGCCCTCGACTGGATTGCCGGCCGCGACGATCTCGACGCGGACAAGGTCGTTGTCCATGGCGGGTCCTATGGCGGCTACATGGTTCTTGCGTCCATGGTGAACTACAATGACCGCCTGGCCGGAGGCGTCGACATTGTCGGCATCTCCAGCTTTGTGACCTTCCTGGAAAACACCAGCCCTTACCGTCAGGATCTGCGCCGCTCCGAGTATGGCGACGAGCGGGATCCGGCCATGCGCGCCTTCATGGAGAGGATTGCGCCGCTGAACAACGCGGACAAGATCACAAAGCCCTTGTTCATTGTTCAGGGTCTCAACGATCCGCGCGTGCCGGCCAGTGAAGCCGAGCAAATGCTCTCCAAGGTCAAGGCCAATGGCGGGACCGTCTGGTTTCTGATGGCCAAGGACGAGGGACACGGCTTTCGCAAGAAGTCAAACCGCGACGCCCTCATGGCCACCACGGTCATGTTCCTGGAAGACATTCTGGACCTGAAGAAAAACTGATCCGCAGACAGAAAACGGGGTTGGACCGACGTCCAACCCCGTTCCTATCGCGTCTGTCGTCTGAAAGCGCCGGCCAAGAAATCCATGTCAATCTGGGTCCAGCGCGCCGTTGTGGTTTTTTCGTCGCGTTTTCGAACTGCCAAGGGACCTTTCGCAGCGCTCCGCGAGGACGGCCCCGCGGCGCCGGGCCCTGGCCTTAAGCGCGGCGCAGTCATCGCCCCGCGCTCAAGGCCTGCATATCGGAGGCTTACGCCACGTTCCAGGACACGGCGGTGTCGGTCCTGCCGCCATCTTGGGCAGGTCCTTCGGCCGTGTCGCCGGTATCGTTCTCGTTCACTTCATCGTCCTCGTTGACTTCCGGCCCTTTCGGTGCCCCCGCCGTGGGCTTGGGCGTCGCAGGCTCTGCGTGGCCTGTGTCGACGGGCTCGGCACGCATGGGCGGCTGCGTCTTGGGCATGGCTTTGACGTAGATGTCCTGCTGCGGGAACGGGATCTCGATCCCGGCGGCGCGGAACTTCTCGACGATGGCAAAGCGAAGCTGGCTCTGCGCGCCAAGCATACTGTCCGTGTTGCGCACATAGGCCCGCAGTTCCAAGATCAACGCGCTGTCACCGAAATCGGAGAAATACACGAAGGCCTCGGGCCAGCGGGTGAGCAGAGGGTTTTCCCGAGCACACTCCAGGAGAATCTTTTCCACCTGGCGCGGATCGGAACTGTAGGACACGCCCACCTTGATGATCAAACGACCGATTTTGTCCCGGTGGCTCCAGTTCGTGATCGTTGAGGAGATCATTTCCGCGTTCGGCACAATAAGAGCCTGGCGGTCGAAGCTTTCGATCTCGGTGGAGCGGATGCTGATCTGCTTCACGATGCCCTGGCCCGAGGGCGTGACGATCCAATCGCCGACCTTCACCGGACGTTCGAACAGCAGGATCAGTCCGGAGACAAAGTTGCTGACCACACTCTGAAGGCCGAAACCGATACCAACCGACAGGGCACCGGCGATCAGGGCCAGATTGGACAAATCCACCCCGGCCACACTGACCGCGATCAGAACCACGATCAGTGTGGCGGCATATCCGAACAGGGTCGTGAGGGAATTGCGCACCCCGAAATTCAGGTTCGTCTTGGGCAGGATCGTCTTGTCGAGCGTGCGCTGAACAAGCCTTGTGACGAAAAGACCACCGACGAACAGCAGGATCGCAAGAAGCATATCGCCGATCGAAACGCGGATGGGTCCGACATTGATGCCGTCCATCACGGGCTGATAGGCATTGCGGATTTCGATCCAGGGCACGCCGGCGACGAGCAGGGCAAGTGGGATGAAGGCCAGAATGAGGATGGAATCGACGGTGATACCGACCCAGAAACCGAGGAAGGATTCCGGCTCGTCGTCGCTGCCCTCCCCTGAGCGTTGAGCGCTGCGTTGCTCAAGGCTCCAGGCCACCCAGCGATTGGCCAGCGCCTTGATGTACCCCCGCACCAGGAACACGAGCAGCAGCAATGCTGTAATGTTGACGGCCTTTTCCACAATGAAGCGGGCAAGCGCCGTGTACCCCAGAAACGCGGCACCGACGGTCGTGACGATCAACCCGATGGCACACCAGCGGATCATCATGGCCAGGGACGCGCTCACCGGTACGGCCGGATCCTCCGTCACTTTCTGCTCGGTTTTGTCCGTCGTCTTCCCATCGGCGGGGTCAGTGTATTTGGACACCTTCGGCCTCGCCCAGACCTGCCGACTGGCCAGGGGCAACAGCGCCAGGGAAAGCAGCACCGCGACGACAAAGCTTTGAACCACCGCAAGGCTGACCCCGGACGCCAGGACCGAAGCGGCGCGGCGCACGACCAGATCGATGGCGACAAGCATCAGCGCGGTCGTCAGGGCAAAGAAGGCTGCACGGGCCTGCCGGTCGGTCAAGCCGATCGGTCGCGCCAGGGCCAAAAGAGGCGAAAAGACCGATTTTGCGAGACCGAAACCGACAAAGGTCACGGCAACCGCCTGGCCGACGGCGGCGATAAACATTTGATTTTCCGGTGTCACAAGACCTTGGGAAAAGGCGGCCCCGTAAAGAATGGCGAGGGCAATCCCGATCCACAGCACCCGGTTGCCGAACCGCATCAGCGCCGTGCCAAACAGCCAGGAGCGATCACGGCTGTCGGTCTCGGCCATGGTCAAAAAGCGCTGCCCCGTCCAGCGACGCACGGGCCAGCCCAGAATAAGCACCAGGATGAAGCTGACGATCAGCACTGCGTAGGCCGTGCGCAGACGTCCCTTGCTCTCCTGGTCGGCGCGCCATTTGGTAAAGGCCGCCTCCAGCCGCTCATAGCCATCCACCAGACTTTCCAAGGCTTCCGCCCAGACGGACGGCAGCAACGGAAAGGGTCCTCGGTCGAAGACATGGGTCAAAAACTGCGAGCGGGATTGTCCGGCCAATTGCACCAGCAGCAGATCGATCTGATTGCGGCTCAACTCCAGGCGCCGTTGCAGCCCCTCGACCCTCGTCACACGCTCCGTGACCCGCTTGCGCTCGGCGATGACTTCATCAGGCTCGGGCGTTGCGCCTTCGGCCGGCTCCGGGCCAACGGCTTGCTTTGCCTGGTTCACCCGTTCCCGAATCGGGGCCAGGGCCTCGTTTAGTTTTGCGAGCCGGCCTTCCAGATCGGCGATCCGTGTCCGAATCTCGCTGAGTGCCGACTGCTCGGCTTCGGACTTGTTGAGCTCTTGCGAGACCCCTTCGATGTCGGTGGAGAGTTTCGTGGCGTCCCTGTCGATGTCGTCCAGGCTCGGCGGCTCCTGGGCCAGCGCGGGCATAGACGTCGCCAGGCAAAGGACAAGGACACTCAGCCCGAAGGCCAGCCAAAAACGATAGGCCAGCCCGCGGGCCGGGACAGACAAAACGCTCATGTGGGCATCTCGATTGTTCGTGCTGTGGGTAGGCGCAGATCGGGGCGTGCGATCTGGAGTGAGCAAGGCCCCCCAGCCAAGCGCGCGCAGTATAGGCGTTCGCTTGCGTTTGCAAACCCGTTCGCGCCGTTTGCCGGCGTCTCACCGCAGGATGGGATCCCCGTGCCTCGATCCCATTGTTTTGCCAGCGCACTGCCGGTCAGGTCGTGTTTCACCTTTCGTACGGCCCGCCGCTTTGCCGAGAACCGGGCCTTGTCCACACCCGATGAGGACACGGTCTACGGCGGCGATGAGCGCGGCCACGCCGGCGATCCCGTCGCGCGCGCTGCAAGCGGCGCCGCATGAATTGAACTTCGCCTTCACCTCTTGCGGCGATTCAGGCCTTGGGCGGGTGACCGGCCAAGGTTACGCTTGAAGCTGATTTATCCAAATCCGCGTGTGGCGGGGGGCATGCCCTCCGCCTGAGCAAGAGGACATCGACATGGTGACACGGGCGCCCCACTCCTTGGGCTGGGTTCTGGCCTTTGTGTGCGTGATGCTGGCAGGCCTCACTGGTCCGGCCCGCGCCGTCATTCCGGGCGAGGACTTCTCCGCGCTCGCCGAGCGGCTGTCGGACTCGGTGGTGAACATCGCCTCCACGCGCGGTGCGCCCGGGGCACCCCAGACCCCCGGACGGGGCCCGCGGTCGCTCGGCTCCGGGTTCATCATCGATCCCTCGGGCTTGATCGTCACCAACGAGCACGTGATCCGGGAAGCGGCCAACATCACCGTGTTTCTGTTCGACGGCACGGCCCTTCAAGCGCGCCTTATGGCCAAGTCGGCGCGCACGGACATCGCGCTTTTGAAAGTGGATGCGGGCCGTCAATTGCCGGCCGTCTCCTTTGGCAACTCCGATGAGGCCAAGGTAGGCAGTTGGGCCCTTGCCATCGGCAATCCGTTCGGGTTTGGCGGGTCCGTGACGCTCGGCATCGTTTCGGCGCGCGACCGGAACATCAAAAACCGCCAGGCCCCGGGCCTGCCGACGGGCCGGCCACAGTATTTTGACTTTTTCATCCAGACCGACGCGGCGATCAATTCGGGCAACTCGGGTGGTCCGTTGTTCAATGCCAAGGGCGAAGTGATTGGCATCAATACGGCCATTATCTCGCCGGACCGGGCCAATGTGGGCCTGGCCTTTGCGATCCCGTCCTCCTTCGCGGCCATCGTGGTCAATCAGTTGCGCGAATATGGCGAAGCGCGCCTTGGCTATCTCGGTGTCAGCGTTCAGGCGGTCGACCAGAACGTGGCCCAGCGCTTTGCCCTTTCGAGCGTGCGCGGCGTCATCGTGACGGATGTGCGCCCGAACAGCCCAGCCCAGCGCGGCGGTCTTCTGCCCGGGGACATTATCCTCACCTATGAGGGCCTTGAGGTGAACGCCATCCGCAGACTGCCTCGGCTTGTGGCGCGCACGCCGGTGGGCCGCGCGGTGCCGCTCAAGGTCTGGCGGGGCGGCCAGGAGATCACCTTGTCGGTGACCATTGAAGCACTGCCTACACAGGGCGGCGCCCAGCAGCGCCTGTCCATCGCCCCGCCGGAGCCGCGCCGCTTTGCCGGCATCGGCGTGACCCTGTCGGAGTTATCGCTGCCCATGAAGATTGAGCGCGGCATGCATGCGGCCGATGACGGCCTGCTGGTGATCAGTGTGGATCCGGATTCGCCCATGGCCGGGCGTCTTGAACCCGGCGACATGATCACGGACGTCCAGGGCAATCCGGTCAAGGACATGCTCGACATGGAGGACACCCTGGAACAGGCCGGCCAGAAGTCCCTGGGCGCCCTGCTCGTGAAAGTGAACCGGGGCGAAAAGACCCTCTATGAGGCTTTCGACCTGCGACGCTGAAGACGTCGGGCGCCAAGCGCCGCCTGCGCCAGAGCCAAACACCGATGCCCCAAACAAACCCCGGTGCCCCCCGTGTGCGCCGGGGTTTTTTCGCGGGCGCGCGCTGGCCGCTTGAAGGCCCATCCCGCCCCCGCCACACTGGCGGGCGCGACACCCCCAGCCAAAGCACAATGACAACGTCACGGAGGAGCGGCCCATGTTGAGCGGACTGAAGGTGGTGGAAATGGCCACCTATATCGCGGCACCGTCGGCGGGCGGCATGCTCGCGGACTGGGGCGCCTCGGTGATCAAGATCGAGCCCCTGGCCGGCGATCCGATCCGGGACTTTTTCGCCTCCCTCGGCGTTGAGATGGGCGATAACCCTGTTTTTGCCCTCGACAACCGGGGCAAGCGCGGCATGGCGCTCGACATCACCACGCCGGAGGGCGCGGAAATCCTGCGCAAGCTGGTGGCCCAGGCGGACGTGTTCCTGACCAATCTGCGCCCCGGGTCCCTGTCTCGGGCGGGCCTGGATTGGGAGAGCGTGCATGCGGTCAATCCCAGCCTCGTCTATGCCAGCGTCACCGGTTATGGCCTGCTGGGCGAAGAAGCCGACCGGCCGGGCTTTGACATGGCCGCCTTTTGGGCCCGCTCGGGCGTGGCGCGCCTCCACGCGCCGCGCGGCACCGACCCGTTCCCGATCCGCACCGCCTTCGGCGATCACATCACGGGCCAGTCCACGGCCGCCGGCATTCTCGCGGCGCTTTATGAACGCGAGCGTACCGGTGTGGGCCGCCTTGTGGAGACGTCCCTCCTGCGCACGGGCATTTATTCACTGGGCTCGGACATGTCGATCCAGCTGCGCTTTGGGCGGGTGGCCTCCAACCGGGCGCGCCACGAAGCCGTGCAGCCCACCAATAATTTCTTTCAGACAGCGGACGGGTTCTGGCTGTGCCTGATCCCGCGCCAGGGCGGCAAGGATTTCGAGGCCCTGCTGCGCGCCGTCGGGCGCGAGGACCTAGCCCAGGATCCGCGCTTTGCCTCCTCGCGTGAGCGGCGCAAGAATGTGGGCGCCCTCGTCGATGCCCTCGATGAGGCGTTCGCCGCCCGCCCCCTGGCCGAATGGGGTCCCCTTCTCGATGCGGAGGATCTTGTCTGGGCGCCGGTGCAGACCCCTGCCCAGGTGGTCGACGATCCCCAGGCGGCCGCGGCGGGCGCCTTTGCCGATATTCCGGGCACGTCCTTCACCGACGATGAAGGCGTGGCCCGTCCCTACCGTACACCGGCGGCGCCCGTGCGCTTCCACGGGGCCGATGACGGGCCCAAGGGGCCACCGCCGGCCATCGGCGAGCATACGGGCGAAATCCTCTCGGCCCTCGGCTATGACGAGGACACCATTGCCTCGCTGGCCGAGCGCCGGGTGGTCGGGCTCAACGGCTAACAGGTCCTTACCCATGCGGAGCACTCCGGAGCCGTGAGGTCCGGGGTGCCGTCCGTCACACGGAACTCCAAAACCGCATTCGCGCCCAATAGTCGGCTTTGTCCGGGCGGGCGACCCTTTTTGTTGGAGCGACCATCGGGACGCGATGACAGAACAACGCTTTCATCCGCACACGGGATTTAGCGCCCCTTGCCTGCCCCCGCCCAGCGTTCCGCCCAGGCGTCCAGGGGCATGAGGGCGTCCAGCAAGTCGCGCCCCTGGTCCGTGAGGGCATAGCCCCCCTCGGTCTTGGCCAGGATCCCGCTCTCCACCAATTCAGTCAGCCGTTGGCTGAGCGATGTGGGACTGACCTTGTCGCAGGCCTCCTGCACGGCGCGAAAACCCATAGGCGCGCCGCCGCGCAACTCCCACAGGATCCGCAAGGTCCAGCGCCGGCCGAGCAAATCCAAAAGAACCATGATGGGCCGGCCGGTGCTGGAGCCACGGACCGGGTGGCCGGGTTTTGGCGTGGTCACGGGGCATCTCCCCTGGTTTTCGCCGGCCACCCGATTGGTTTTTTACTACATTTTCTGTAGCAAAAACCAATCGAAGCTGGCAGGATGCATTTGCTACAAAAATTGTAGTCGCGCAACAAGGAGACCGCCCATGACCAGCCGCATCGCGCCGGCCGAGCCCCCCTATGGCGAAACGATCGATGGCATCCTGTCCCGCCTGATGCCGGAGGGCATGGAGCCCCTGTTGCTGTTTCGCGTTTTGGCCCGCAACAGGCGGGTGTGCGAACGGTTTTTGTCCGGCGGCCTGCTGGATCGCGGTTCTATTTCCGTGCGCGCGCGGGAAATTGTGATCCTGCGCGCGACGGCCCGCTGCGGCTGCGCCTATGAGTGGGGCGTCCATGTGCGGGGATTTGGCAAGGCCGCCGCCTTCGATGCCGCAGCGATCAGCGCGAGCGTCCATGGCGATGCCAATGACACGGCATGGAATGAGGACGAGCAGCTTTTGATCGCCCTGGTCGATGCGCTGCACGACACCGCGACGGTCGACGCGGACCTGTGGTCGGCTCTAGCCCGGCGGTATACGGATGAACAGCTCATCGAGCTTGTGATGCTGGCGGGCTCATACCACATGGTTTCGTTCCTCACGAACGCCCTGGGCCTGCCGCTCGAGGGCGATGCGCCGGATTTCCCCGACGCACCCCACTGATCCTTAGAGCCGGGATCCTGTGATGATCTCGGCCGAGCCCGCGGGCAAAGAAATCATCGTTCCGTCCCGTCCCACCGTGACGGGCCCGGAATAAACGTCGGTAACGCCTTCGGTGAACACACTGTCGAGGGCCGACAGGGGCATTGCCGGGACGATATGGTAGAACAATAGATGATCCGCCCCCGCTTCGGCGGCAACTTCGGCCGCCTCGACCGGGCTCGTGTGGTAATCAAGGATGTCGACGGTGATCGTGGCAAGATTGCGCTGACCGGCCTCGTTCGCCGCGTCGGTCAAAACGCTCAAAAGACGCGGCGAAAGGGCCTCGTGCACGAGCAAATCCACATCCTTGGCAAAAAGCGTCAGGTTGGGATCCTTTTTCGTATCACCACTGATCAAAAGGGAACGGCCCTTGTAGTCGAAGCGATAGCCCACAGCGGGCTTGACCGGGAAATGGTCGACCACAAAGGCGGTCACGGTCAGATCGCCCTCTTCGAAAACAGTAAGCCCTTGGCCGGGCAACGGCTCGGGGAAGGCCTCGGCCACGAGGGGGCCACCACTTGGGGGCACGACCGCTTCACCGTGGTGCTCCACCCGGTAGACCCGATCCTGGGCATAGGCGGTGTTGAACCCGTCGACCACCTGCTCCACCCCGTCTGGGCCAACAACCACCAGGGACTCCTCATGGGATCCTCCGGCCCAGCGCACGGTCATCAGCTCGCCCAGGCCATCGATATGGTCCGAGTGGAAATGGGTGATGAACACCCGCTCCACCCGCGCGGGCGGGAACTGCATCTGGTTCAAGACCCGCGCGGAGCCAGAGCCCGAATCCACAATGAACATCCGCTCACCAGCGATGACGGCCGAGCAGGGCCCATGACGCCGGGGGTCGGGCAGCGGTGAACCGGCGCCGCACAACGCGATATGGAGCCCATCGGGCAGTTCGGCGATGGTGTCCGTACTCAGGTTCCGACTGGCAACCCGTTTCATGAGGATGAGCGCGATATCGGCGCGAAAAACATAGCCGAGACCGCCGATTACGGCGGCCAGAACGAGAAGGACGGCGAATATCCGAGCCATGGGGCCTCTCTGGTTGGTCTGGCGCATTCATTGCGGCGTGAAGTATGGCGTGCGTCGGCGCTCAGAACCAGGGCCTGAGGCCCCGCAAGGCTGGCGCGTCCAAGGACGATCTCCTAAGGTTTGCCCGAAAAGCCTCTCGGCGAACACGGGAATGGAGACCTCCATGGCCTACGACACCGGCAATATTTTCGCAAAAATCCTGCGCGGCGAAGCGCCGTGCGTGCGTGTCCATGAGGATGAGCAGACCCTCGCCTTCATGGACATCATGCCCCAGTCGCCGGGCCATACGCTCGTGATCCCCAAGACACCGGCCGAGAATCTATTCGACCTGCCCCCCGATGCGCTCCAGGCCCTGATCTTAAGCACACAGACTGTTGCCCGCGCCGTGAAGGCCGGTATGGAGGCACCGGGCATCATGGTTGCGCAATTGAGCGGCGAGGAAGCCGGCCAGACCGTCTTCCACATCCACTTCCACATCATTCCGCGCTGGGCCGGTGTGGACTTCAAGATCCACGCCCGGGACGTGGCGAATATGGACGAGCTGAAAGCGCACGCCGAAAAGATCAAAGCCCATCTGTGAGTGCGTGCCCTCTGCCCGAATACCCGTCATGGCGAGACCCGGGAGGCTGGACGCCGTCCAGAGCCACGCACGTAGGGTTCGCGGCCCCGGATGGTGTCGTCTCAAACGCTCCTCGCCATGACAAATTGAAGACGGCTTTTTGAGGGTTACCCCACGGGAAGGCGGACGATATCGACTTCCACGGGCGGACGTTTGCCCCAGGTGGCCTTCAGCATGCGGCGGATCGAGCGGCGGGCTGTTTCCTCCACCAGGCCGTCATCGCGCACCTGCTTGTCGCTCAGGCTCTCAACGGCTTCTTCCACCCGGTCGGCCAGGTCGCCATCGATGGTCTCGTCCCGTTCGGCCAACTGGTTCGGCAGACCCATGGTGAGCAGCACCGGGGCTTCGAGCAGTTCGCCGCGCTTGTCGAAGATCAAGGTCACATGGACCATGCCCTCTTCGGCGAGGCGCCGACGGGTGCGCACGGCGGGGCTGTCCTCCGGGGTCAGCACGCGGCCGTCGAGCAGCAGCCGGTTGTGCGGGATCTCGCCAATGACCTGCGCGGGGCCCGGCGCAAGGCGCACCATGGTGCCGTTGCGCGCCATGGCCGAATGGGCCGCGCCGTGCGCCTTGGCAAAATCGCAATGCTCCAGCAGGTGACGTGTCTCGCCATGCATGGGCACCACGTTGAAGGGGCGCACCCACTCATACATTTTCGCAAGCTCATCCCGGCACGGATGGCCCGAGACATGCACGAAATGGTCCCGTTCCGTCAGAATATGGATCCCGCGTTCGGCAAGGCGGTTCTGGAGCTGAAAGATCACCCGCTCATTGCCCGGAATGATCTTGGAAGAGAAGATCACCGTGTCGCCCTCGCCCATGGTCACATGGGGATGGCTTTCCTCGGCGATGCGGGCGAGCGCGGCACGCGGCTCGCCTTGCGAGCCCGTGCACAGAATGAGGCACTTTTCGGGCGGCAGGAAGCCGGCCTCCTCCTCGGCCACGGTCTCGGGGAAGTCCTGGAGATAGCCCGTCGCCTTGGCGGCGCGCACGATGCGGTGCATGGCCCGGCCGGCCAGGACCACGTTCCGGTCATTGGCGACGGCGGCCCGCGCGATGCTGTCGAGACGCCCGGCATTGGAGGCAAATGTGGTCACGGCCACCCGGCCCGTCAGCTCACCGATCAAGCCGATCAGACTGTCGCGCACCAGGGCCTCCGAGCCTGAGGCCCCGTCGCTGAGCACATTGGTGGAATCGCAGATCATGGCCACGACACCCTCATCGCCCAGGGCGCGCAGGGCCTGCTCGTCCGTCTGGACGCCAAGCACCGGTTCCGCGTCGAGCTTCCAGTCGCCCGTGTGGACCACCGTGCCGAGCGGCGTGCGCAAGGCGAGCGCGCTCGGTTCCGGGATCGAATGGGTCAGCGACACAAGCTCGATGTTAAAGGGCCCCACATCGAAGCGCCCGCCGAGCGGCACGATGGTGAGCGGCAGGATCCCATTAAGGCCCGCCTCGGTGGTCTTTTCCCGGAGCAATTCGGCCGTGAAAGGCGTGGCGTAGACGGGACAGCCAAGGCGCGGCCACAAATGAACGAGCGCGCCGATATGGTCCTCATGCCCGTGGGTGAGCACGATGCCCTTCACCTTGTCCTTGCGCGCCTCCAGAAAGGCGGGATCGGCCATGGTGAGATCGATGCCCGGCAGGCTTTCGTCCGCAAAGCGCACGCCGACATCGACCACGAGCCAGTCGTGGTCGTCCGGCTCGCCGAAGCCATACAGATACAGGTTCATCCCCACTTCGCCGCAGCCGCCGAGGGGGAGAAAAACGATTTCAGAGCTCAAAGGCTGGTCTCCGTTTGGGGCGTACGGAGGAGCCAAGCCGCCACATTGCGGGCGTGAATTTCCCACAAGCCGCGAATTGTCAGATCCGGATCCACATGCTGAATGGTGTCGGTGCTTCTATTGAAAAGGCTGGCAAGGCCACCCGTCGCGATGACTGTCATGTCCCGTTGATACTCATTCCGGACCCGTTCGACCAGCCCCTCGATCAGACCGATATAACCCCAGAAGACCCCCGACTGCATGGCCGGGACCGTATCCTTGCCGATCACGGTGGCGGGACGCTGGATTGCGATGCGCGGCAGTTTGGCGGCGGCCAGGTGAAGCGCCTCCATGGAGAGGTTGATTCCCGGCGCGATGATGCCGCCCTCATAGGCGCCTTCGGCCGAGACGATGTCGAAATTCGTGGCCGTGCCGAAATCGATGATGATCAGAGAGCCCGGATAAGTCCGATGCGCCGCCACCGCATTAACAAGGCGGTCGGCGCCGACGACTTCCGGTCGGGCCAGATTGATCTTGAGGCCCAGATCGACGGCCTCATCGCCCACCACCATGGGCTCCACCTGGAGAAACTTCCGGCACAGTCCGCGCAGATTGAACAACGATTGGGGCACCACGGTCGCGATGATGGCGCCCTTGATCTGCTGCGGATCGATGCCCTCAAGGGTCATCAACTGCACCAGCCAGACCCAGTATTCGTCTGACGTGCGGGTCTCGGCCGTGGCCGCACGCCACTGGGCCCGGATGGTGTGGCCCTCCACAATGGCAAAAACGGTATTGGTGTTGCCCGCATCAATGGCCAGGAGCATGGGCAGGATCCTCCTCATTATGCCCAGCCGCGTGGCCAGGCCCCGCCGCGCCGGATCTGCTTCATTCGCAAGGACGCTCAAGGTGGCACAAGTGGGCGCGCAACGCTTGCACGCAAGGATGCGAGCCGGGGAAACACGGGAACATGACTGTGGCAAGGGATCAGCGCCGATCCTGGGGCCGATCCTGGGGCCGGTCCTCGGCCTCGCCCTGCGCGGCGTGCGGCTGTGATGCGGGAAAAAAGACCTCGCCGCCGTGGATCCGGCGGCATGTCCCGTCATCCAGGCGCAGCAGCAGGGCGCCGTCCCCATCGAGGCCTTCGAAAAGACCGCGCAAGGCCCCCGTCGGCGTTCGGGCCTCAAGCGCGTGCCCGAGCCCGTCCGCCTGGGCAAGCCAGGCCTCGCGAATGGCCGGGAAGCCTTCGCCGTGCGCCCAAATCTCGAGCCATCGCGCCATCGCGTCCGCCAGCCGCCCCATGACCGCGCGCGGAGCCGGAGGCGGCCCCCCCTTCACGGCGCCAAGGCTTGTGACGGGATAGCCGGCGTTTGCCGGACTGGAGGCGAGGTTGATGCCGATCCCGACCGTGATCCAGCCCAGTTCGCCCGACCCCGTCTGGCCGCCTGATTCGAGCAGGATCCCGGCGATCTTGGCGCCATCAATGCGCACATCATTGGGCCATTTCAGCCGGGCCATGGGCGCGCCAAGCACGTCGCGCGCCGCGTCCGCGACGGCAAGCGCGGCCACATAGGACAGCTGCGCCGCCGTGCCGGGGGCACAGGCGGGGCGCAACAAAAGGGTGGCAAAAAGATTGCCGGGTTCGGAAGTCCAGGCCCGCCCGCGCCGGCCCCGGCCGGCCGTCTGCCGGTCGGCGCGGATCCACAAGGGGCCCGGCTCACCGGCCACGGCACGCGCGCGCGCCTCGTCACTGGTGCTGGCGATGCTCTCGACTTCGATCAGGCCGGTGCCGGGCGGCCAGGACGGACCGCTCTCGCTGGCGGACACGCCTCAACCGCCGAGCAGCGAGCGGGCAGCCGCCTGGGCCGCCGTCAGCAGAGGCGCCGGATAGAGCACATAAAGCAGGACCGTGGCGCCCGAGGCCGTCAGGATCGCCGTCATCTCGAAGGGTACAGGCCGCTGGAAGGGCTGCACCGGTTCGTCAATGAACATCACCTTCACGATCCGCAGATAGTAGAACGCGCCCACGGCGCTCGTCAGCACACCGACCACCGCGAGCGGGACAAGGCCCGCCTCCACGGCCGAGAGGAACACATACCATTTGCCGAAAAAGCCGGCGAGTGGCGGCACGCCGATGAGAGAGAACATCAAGATCATGAGCGTGTAGGCCATGTAAGGATGGCTTTTGGACAGGCCCGCCAGATCGTCAATTCGCTCCACCATGCCTTCCGCGCGGCGCATGGACAGGATGCACACGAACACACCCACCGTCATGGCCAGGTAGAAGACGAGATAGATCAGCATGCCCTCGACACCGCTCTCGGTGCCGGCCGCAAGCCCCATCAAAGCGTACCCCATATTGGCGATGGAGGAATAAGCCATCAGACGCTTCAGATTCTGCTGACCGATGGCGGCAAAGGATCCGAGGATCATGGAGGCAACACTGATGAACAGCAGGATTTGCTGCCATGCGCCCACCATGTCGCCAAAGGCAACGAGAAACGTGCGCATGAAGAGCGCCATGGCGGCAATCTTTGGTGCGGCGGAGAAAAAGGCCGTCACCGGCGTCGGCGCGCCCTCATAGACATCCGGCGTCCACATGTGGAAGGGCACCGCCGAAACCTTGAAGGCAAGCCCGGCGGCCACGAACACGATGCCGACCAGAATTCCGAGCTGCGGATCATCCGCTTGGAGCGTATCCGCCAGGGCCGCGAAATCGGTGGTCCCGGAAAACCCGTAAACCAGCGATGCGCCGTAAAGCAGCATGCCCGAGGACAGGGCGCCCAACAGGAAATATTTCAGGCCCGCTTCCGTGGCGCGCTGGCTGTCCCTGTTGATGGCCGCGAGCACATAGAGCGCAAGACTTTGAAGCTCCAGCCCCACATAAAGCGTGATCAGGTCCTGGGCGGAAATCATGATCAGCATGCCGAGGGTGGCGAGAACCATCAGCAGCGGGAACTCAAAGCGGTCGAGCTGTTCACGCTTCATGAAATCGCGCGACATCAAAAGCGCGAGTGCCGAGCCGGTAAGCACGAGCACTTTCATGAACACGGCAAAGGTGTCGACGATAAAGCTGCCCGCGAAGGCAAGCGCCGGGCCGTCCGCGAGAGGAATGCGCACCAGCAGGACGCCCGCCGCGAAAAGCAGCAGAACGCACAGATTGGTCAGAAGATCGATGCTGCGGTCTCCGCGGGCCACACCAAAAACCAGCAGGACCATCGCGCCCACCGCAATGAGCAATTCCGGCGCCACCACCGCGAGGCTCGCGACGAGACCATCCACCGTTGCGCTATCCATGACAGCCTGTCCTTTCGTTTAAGCGGTCGGCGCCGGCCGGAGCGCGGCGCGGTCGAGCTCCGCCTAAAGGCCCGCCGGCTTCAATGCGGCAGGCAATCCGTCCATCAGGAGATCGACGCTTGCGTTCATCATGTCGAACAGCGGCAGCGGATAGATCCCGAAGAAAAGCGTCAGCACCACGAGGGGCACGAGCAGCATCAACTCACGTCGATTGACGTCCGTGATGGCCATAAGCCGTTCATTGGTCATTTCGCCGAAGACCACGCGGCGATAGAGCCACAGCATGTAGCCCGCGCTCAAAATCACGCCGGTCGTGGCCACCAGGGCGACAAGAGTATTGGCCTGGAACGCGCCCGCGAGACTGAGGAACTCACCAACGAAGCCGGACGTTCCCGGCAGTCCCACATTGCCCATGGTGAAAACCATGAAGATAGCGGCATAGACCGGCATGCGGTGCACAAGGCCGCCATAGAACGCGATCTCCCGGGTGTGCATCCGGTCATAGATCACGCCGACACACAGGAACAGAGCCGCCGAGATAATCCCGTGGCTGATCATCTGGATCATGGCGCCGTGGATACCCTGCTCCGTGAACGTGAAAATGCCCATGGTCACGAAGCCCATATGGGCAACCGAGGAATAGGCAATGAGCTTCTTGATGTCTTCCTGGCGCAGCGCAACAAGCGAGGTGTAGACAATGGCGATCACGCTGAGGGCAAAGACGAAGCTGGAGAAATAGGCGCTGGCTTCGGGGAACATGGGCAGGGAAAAGCGAATGAACCCGTAACCGCCCATCTTCAAAAGGATTGCCGCCAGGATCACCGATCCGGCCGTCGGCGCCTCCACATGCGCATCGGGCAGCCATGTGTGCACGGGCCACATGGGCATCTTCACCGCAAAGGACGCAAAGAACGCGAGCCACAGCCAGGTTTGCAGGCCCGGCGCGAAATCGGTCTCCATCAGGGTGCGGATGTCCGTCGTTCCGGCCTGCGCGAACATCACCATGATGGCCACGAGCATCAGCAGCGAGCCGAGAAACGTGTAAAGGAAAAACTTGTAGGCCGCATAGACCCGGCGCTTGCCGCCCCAGATGCCGATGATCAGGAACATCGGAATGAGCACCGCCTCGAAGAAGAGATAGAACAGCACCAGATCGAGCGCCACGAACACCCCGATCATCAGCGTCTCAAGGATCAGGAAGGCGGCCAGATACTCCTTCACACGCTTGTCGATGGCGTCCCAGCCAGCGAGGATCGCTACGGGCATAAGGGCCGTCGTCAACAGGACAAAGGGCAGCGAAATGCCGTCGATCCCCACACGGTAGGAAATCGTTGTCTCAAGCCACGCGATTTCTTCGATGTGCTGGAATTCACCCACGGATGCATCGAAGCCGAGCAGCAGCACGAGCGACAGCACGAAGTTCACGCACGTGGTCCACAGGGCCGCCCATTTGGCATTGGTCTGGGAGGCCTTGCTTTCGCTCGTGGCGAAAAACACGAAGGCCGCCCCGACAAGGGGGATGACGAGAAGGGCCGTGAGGATCGGCCACTGGTTGGCGGTATCGCTCATCACTGACCTCCCCGAACCGTAAACCACGTGACGAAGATCGCGATGCCGAACAGCATGGCGAAGGAGTAGTGATAGAGATAGCCTGACTGCATGCGCAT
>CAYYTT010000046.1:0-7861 GCA_964474635.1 uncultured Alphaproteobacteria bacterium
CCGCCAGTTTCCGGAGTTCCTGCCTCGCCTGCGCCGCCGCCGCCGGGCGTGCTCCCGTCTCCGGTTCCTTCGCCCGTTTCCGGAGTTCCAGCCTCGCCTGCGCCGCCGCCTCCGGGCCGTTCATCCGGGCCTCGTCCGCTCCCTTCGCCGGCGCGTGGATAGGGATCGGCTGGACCTCGGCCCGAGCGGTCCGGACCGAAATCGCACAAACTCAAAAGCAGAATGAGGGCAAGGAGGATCGGGATCAGGAGCAGATAAGGCGACATCCACCAGGGCCGTACCAGGCCGGAGCGGCGCACGGTCTCCGTTGTGATCGGCGCCCCGGCCGCCCCGCTGGAGACGATCGGCTCGCAGCCCCAAATCACGAACAACCGCCGGTTCCATAGGGGGCCGTAGAGCCTGTAAAGCTCCGGCGCGGTGACCGGATTGGGCAATTCGAGCGTTTCGGCGGCGAGGCGGACATTTTGCTCAATTTCGGGACCGCTGAGCCGCTCCTTTAATTGCGCGAGCGCGCGTTCCAGGCCGTCGATTTCACTGACAGGGATCGTGCCTGGACGGGCCGGTACACTGCGCGAGGCTTGCTCGCGGCGCGCCTGATCCGTGAAGGATGCAAGCCTCGCGTCTTTACCCAAAGCCGGCAGTTCCAGTATTTCTGCAAAGAAATTCCGTACGGGTGAGGTTTTTGGATTAAGAAAAGGCGTTTGATACTGGTCATGCCAGAGGCTAGGACCGTCCATATAGGCGCGCAAAGGTCTGTAGCACTTCAGTGATACCCGGAGGCCTTTAGTGCCGTAGGGTTGAATGCACTCGCCGTCTTTGCCGTCCGACATGATCACCCCCTCAATGTCCACGCGGGGGTAGCCTAGACGGATTAGGGTGTGGTGCAAGTCTTCAATTCACCCACAAGGTTTCTTCTCAAGGCATGTTTTATTGTCCACAGATGATCGCGCCGCCCGTGGCGGTCGGCGGGATGCAAAAGGCCGGTTGGCCAAGAGCGGCGAGGCAGGTCAAATGTCCTCGGGCAGACTGGACGAGAGCGCCTGGAGGGCCGGCGCCAGGCGCCGTACATCCTCCGCAGACGTATAAAGCGATGGGGTCACCCGGATGCACGCGCCCTTGGCCACGCCGCTGCGATGCACCGTGAAAATCCCGTGGTCCGACAGGAGCCGCCCGGCGATGGCGATGTTGGCTTGGACGCTGACCTGGCCGTCGAACCGGAAAGATGTAATGCCGGCGTGAAGACGCGGATCATCCGGCGTCAGAACCGTCAGTCCGGAGATGGACTGCGCACCCTCCACCCAAATCGAGCGCAAATGGCGCAGGCGTGCTTCCTTGAAGGCCGGGCCAATGGTCCTGTGTAGCTCCAGGGCCGCCGGCACGGTCAGAACTGTCGCAAAATCGGTGGTCCCGGTGTGCACCCGCGCCGATGTGCGGTCTTTTTCCCAGGGGCCGGAGGCCATGTCCGGCGCGATGTCCTTCAGCCGCTCGCGGCGAATGTAAAGGAGCCCCGCTCCCAGGGGCGCCCCAATCCATTTGTGCAAATTGAACCCGACAAAATCGGCCCCCAGATCCTCGATCCTGAAGTCGATCTGGCCCCAGGAATGGGCGGCATCGACGATCACGTCGACACCCCGCCGGCGGGCTTCGGCCACGATCTCACGCACGGGCATCACGAGGCCGGTGCGGTGACTGACATGGGTGAGGAGCATCAGCCGCACTTGCGGATTGTCCGTCAGAGCCCGTGCGTAAACATCAATGAGGTCGCCGTGACTCGCCGGCTCGGGAATATCGATGCGCACAAGATCCGCCCCGTGACGGTCGGCGAGCCAGTCCATGGAGGCCTGGATCGATCCGTAATCAAGGTCGCTGATCAAAATGCCATCGCCGGGCTTTAATCCCTTGTATCCGCTGATCAGGCCCTTGAGCGCTTCGGTGGCCCCGCGCGTGATGGCGATCTCGTCCTCTCCGGCGCCAAGCGCCTCGGCGAGTTTCGCCTGGGCCGCGCTATAGGCCTCGGCATAGTCGCGCCGCGCGAAATAGGAATTGGCGCGGTTGACCTCCCGCGTGTGGGCCAGATAGCGCTCCATCACGGGCCTTGCCATCAGGCCCCAGTAGCCATTTTCCAGATTGACGATCTCGCCCGTGACGTCATAGGCGTCCGCGATCTTGCGCCAGTGGGTCTCATTCCGCGCCAAGATCTCAGGATCGGCGCCGGCGGGCGGTGCAAGCGCCGCCACAATCCCATCCC
The DNA here is from genome assembly GCA_964474635.1 of uncultured Alphaproteobacteria bacterium. Lineage (GTDB taxonomy): Bacteria > Pseudomonadota > Alphaproteobacteria > JAJFIK01 > JAJFIK01 > CAYUYV01. Next base: position 2,249 of record CAYYTT010000046.1, read on the forward strand.
ATGTCTTTTGGCCATCCGACGCCCAAGCGGGAGCGCGGGACGCATCCGCGGCCGTCAGGCTGGCTGCGCCGATAGCGGCGCCAAGCAAGGAACGTCGATCGATCACGCAAACCCCACTGGTGTTATGAACACGGCAGGGGAGCACGGTAGGCCATCCTCGCCCGCCTGTCACAGGCGGCGCGCGAGGGCCGGTCAAGCCGCCTTGAACAAACGAAATTCGAGCGCGATCCGCGTCCGGTCGGGCTCAGTGTTGATGGCCAGCCCGTGGATCAGGTGGGAGGAGAAAACAAGGACCTGGGTGTCCCTTGCCACCGTGCGCGTCAGGGCCGTGCTGGCGTCCCAGGAGGCGATGGTGCGCACCCGGTAGCGCTGGCCATTGACGACACCGCCCTCAGCGGTGCGCACGATGCGGTCCTCCGTCAGCGTGTGGCTGCGCGGCACGATGGGCAGGGCCGAGCGCGCCGTGACGCCGCAAATGGGGATCCAGAAATTGACAAAGGGCGCTATCGTGCCGTCCTGGTCCCAGACCTCGTACATGTCCTTGTGCGGTGGATTATAGTCTCCCGATCCGGGCCGATTAATCCGTATAATGATATGGAGCTTTTCGCCGGTCCGCGGGTCGGTGTCGGTCAAGGCGAAACCCAGCAGATCGGACAGCCGCGAGAGGAGCGGGGCAACGCAGAAGCCAAAATCCTCCGGAAACAGATCGCGGGTCCGGCCCACCACGCAAAAGTGCACCGCGTCGCAATCCGCGTAGCGGTGATAGTCGTCCAGCGCGGCGCCGGGTGGCGGGGACACCAACGGGGTCAGAACCGACCACACCGCCTCTCCAATGCCGGACCGCAGGGCCTCAAATTCCCGTATGCTGAGGAAATCGAAAACCGCATGGCCCTCCTCGTACCAGGTCTGGGTACCAACCGGATCGGTGTCCTGAGTGGATAGCCGGCGGGGTACACCGGCCCGGAAAGGCGGCGATCCGGTGACATCCACCGCGCAAGGCACATCGTCGATCGTGTAAATGAGGCGGACCGGATCGGGCGCACGGTCCCCTCCATCCTGGTGCCCCCCATCCTGATGCCCTGCATCCGTGTGGGCGGTTCGTCCCTGGCCCATGCCCGTGTCCCCCGGCCGTTCCCATTTTCAGGGTCAAGGTGAGACCGACGTGTTTAAGGATGGCTAAAGGCGCTTAAGGCCAGGGCTCCGAATGGGCTCTGCCTGCCGGATCGGCGCGCAAGGCGTTCCGTCCGCCCTGCGCCGAAGGTCCCCGCTCGGCTCGGCCGAGGGTCAGGCCCGCTGCTGGTCGGGGTCCAGGACGATCAGGCCGTCATGGTCAAGGGCGAGACGGGGTGGGGGTGTCCCGGCCCGGGTCAGGACCACAAGGCGCAACGTCATGGCGCCCTCGATTGCGCCGGCGAGGGTCTCGATGACGATCTGGATGGGCTCGTCCGCGCGCTCCACGGTCATGTCGAACCGGGCCACATAGAACCCCGCGCGCGGGGCGTTCACCACCACGCAGCCGCAAGGGCCCGCATTGTGCGCTTCAAAGCGGACTGGCAGGCCCGCGCCCCGGCGGGTGAAGCCGCAGGCGATCTGAACGCTCCAAACCCCTTCGGACAGATAGAGATAGGGCCCATAGCCGATCCGCCGGGGCACGCCGACGAGGGGCAGTCGTCCCGGAAGGGGCGTGCCCGGGTCATCGCCATGGAAAAAGACCTCCGGTGACCACAGGACCGGTCGCGGCGGCTCTCCGAGAAGAATCTGGTGCAAGGGCCCCAGGATGCGCTCCACCATCCGGCTCTGGTCCGCATCGAGTGCCGCCGCGGCCTGGGCGCTCTCCCGTTTAAGGCGCCGGCGCAGGCGGGACAGCCGGCGCCACTCGTGCTCGGCCCGTTCCCGGGGCGCCGGGCGGCCCAAATAGTGCCGGAGGGCCGTTTCCGCCCGATCCGCGTCGTGGGGCAGGCCCAGATGGTGTGCAAGCATGGCGGCGCAGGTGGAAAAGCTCTCGTCAAGGGCATCGGTGCCAAGCAGGGCGAAGCGCCAGGCCTGCGCAGGGTCTGGCAGGACGCTCGCCAGCGCCGCGAAGCATTCATTGGCCGCGCGCAGGGCCGGTAAGAACCGTTCCGGCGTGGCGGCATGGACGGCCACGGTATCCTCCGGCGGTTCTACCGCCAGGATGGTCGGGATCGCACGGGCCTTCAGCGTCTCGACCATGGCCCCGGTGGGCACATGGCAGACCAGCAGGCGCGCCGTGTCCGGCCCTTGATCCGCCGCCTTGTTTCCGGCGGTCTCGATGGCTTCGTCTTTTTGCAAAAGCGCCACCTCGACCCGGCGAAAGGCGGTCAGCAGCACGGCCTGGATCAGGGTGAGGCTGTCTCGACAGAAAGGACCGTTGGTCGCGAGAACGGCGAAACAGGGCATGGCCATGTCCTCGTCCGCGCCCGTGCGCACGGAACCTGATACAGGGACCGTCAGATCTGCGGTCTCAGCGGACATGGGCGTAATCCCGGGCACGGTGGAGGGCCCACAGGCCAATCGCATTCAAAATCAGACCCCACAGCGCCAAATAGGATGCGGAATAATGGGTTACCACGGCCGTGCCGAAATAGCCGTCCCTGACCATTTCGAAGCCATGGATGATGGGCACGGCCAGAATGATTTGTCGCTGATCCGGCGTCAGCCAATCCACCATGAAGAAACACCCTGACAACGGCAGAACGAGGTACTGAAGCGCCGGAATGAAGCGGTCAACAGCCTCGGACACTTCCGATGCGGCGCCAATCAGACTTGCCGTGCCGAGGGCCAGCAGGGACATCAGACACCAGCCGAGGACCACCGTGCCCGGATTGTCCATGGCCGTCGACAGCCCGAGCACACGCACGGAGCCATACAGGGTGAGGACGGCAAGGGTACTGCCGGCAAACTCCACGAATGCGCGGGCCAGAAAGACATCGAACACGGACACACGGCGGTGGTAGAGCAGCCCCGCCGACCGGCGGATGAAGAAAATTCCCGAATTCGTCACATGGCGCCATAGTGTGATGAGGGCATAGCCGGTGAGCACGAAGGGGATGATGGGCAGCGGGCCCTTAAACTTCCCGATCACCGACCACATTACCATCACGCCGACGGTCAAAATCATGGGCTCGACGATCAGCCAGACAAAGCCCAAATTCTGCCGGCCGTAGCGGGCCACGACCTCCCGCCGGATCAGGGCGCCAAGCACGCGCGCCTGAACGGAGAATCCCTTTACACAGAGGCGTGTGGCGGCGGTCGGCGAAGTCATCGCATCTGTCTCCAAGAGCAAAATCGCCGTGGTATCGAACGATATTGCGTCATTTCAAGGTCCGGTCGGCCTCGCATTCACTGTGGATAAACGGGCGATCCGTGGTCCGCACTATTCGATCCCGTCCATGGGTGTCTTTACCAATCGCTTATCTTCAGACGTGGCGAAAAAATAAGCCTTGCAGCGCGGGACCTTGCCCTCTAACCACTTGTTATCAGGGGCTGGCGAAGTGGAGGGTCTGTCGGGCCGGGCACGGCGTGCGACAGGTCTTTGACGAGCATCAACAACGCGGCGTGGACACCACCCCATGATAACAGCACAACGGATTTCGATGATACGGTCCGCCCGCGGCGCCGGGCCCGGCCAATCCGCTTTTCCGGCCGATTTGCGTATTACAGGTTCACATTGCGGTGGGGTCGCAAGCCATAGCCCCCACGGATCAGATTTCCGGGTTTCTCAGACCCATTGACATGCCGCGCGCCCGACCGTGGGCGTGCGGTCCCTCCCCATTGATTGAACACTCCCAGGCGAAAGGTCAGTACACCCATGGCGTCTCCCGGCCGAGCCCAGACGGATCCGTGGTCATGTCGCCCGCCGGCGTCGACCGCCCCACAGCCCTTTCGGCCGCCCCTGCGGGTGCTTTTTTTGAACTGCCCTTTCGGTCGCTTTTTCAAGGACTTGTGCGCCTATGGCGACCGGCACGGTTTCCGGTTCGAGCGCATGGCCTTCGATGCGGCCGATTACTTCGAGGCACCGTCCGGACGGCGCCATTTGTTCCGGGGCACCCTTGAGACCTGGCGTGAGGCCATAGAGACCAGACTGGAACAGGGCGCATATGATCTCATCATTCTGTATAATGATGCTTTGCCCATGAATGAAGTGGCCGCCGATTGCGCCGGTGCCCTGAATATTCCGTGTCTGACCCTCGAAAACGGCTATTTGCGTCCGCACTGGGTGACGCTCGAACATGGCGGCGTGAACGGCAACAGCCCGCTCATGTCCATGCCCATCGTGCCGGTCGATCCGGCCCGGGACAGCAAGCAGGCCGATGACAAGATTTTTGCCCATGTCATGGCCGACCATGTGCGCGCGACCATGCTCCATTTCACCATCGCCATTCTGCTAAGCCCCTTTTTTCCGTACAGGCCGCGTTATTATGGCGTGCCCGTGCTGCGCCAGGGCATTGGCTATGCGGTCCAGTATTTCCGCCGGCCGGGCCGATCGGAGCGGGCCTTCCGGGACCATCTGGCAAAGCCGCGCGCCCAGCAGGGCGGGCGCCACTTCCTCTGTGTTCTGCAAAAGCCCGGCGATACCCAATTGCGGGTGCACTCGTCCATATCGGACAACAACAGTTTCCTGCGTCACGTGCTGCGCTCCTTCGCGCGCGGTGCGCCGGCGGACGCGGTTCTGGCGGTCAAAAGCCATCCCTATGACTATGGGATCGAGCGCACGCCCGCCCTGTTTCAGGATCTCCTTGCCGAATTCGGTCTTGAAGGGCGGTGCTACTACATCACCAAAATGAAGATGCACGAGGTCATGCCCTGGGCCGATGCCATTGTGGTGAACAACAGTTCGGTGGGGCTTGAAGCCTTACGGCAACACGTGCCGGTGAAGGCCCTGGGCCGGTCCATCTATAATCGTCCAGGCCTGACCTTCAGTGGGCCGATGGATGCCTTCTGGCAAGACCCGGGCACGCCCGATGCGCGGCTTGTCGAGCACCTGGTCAGCCTTTTGCGCCGCACGTCGCAAGTCAATGGCGGCTTTTACAACGAAGAGGCCCGGTCGATCCTCTTTCCCAATATGCTGCGCCGGATGGAGCAGATCCATCGCAAGGCCCAGACCCAGGTCCGGCCCTATTCGGCCGATCATTGGGCGGAGGAGCCGGAAACACCCGAGGAGCGGGGCAGGGGCGCCCACAGGGCGGCCCGCGTGGGTGCCTCCGGTGACGATCGAGAATGGACGACACTATGAAACGGATACTCGTTGAGGGACGGAACATCGTGATGCAACGGGGAACCGGCATCGCGACCTATTGCCGGCAACTTGCTGCCGTGCATAAGGCCTTGGGCTACCAGAGCGATGTTCTGTTCCATGCCGAGTTCAACGTCCGGCGCAAACGGGCCGACCTGAACGAAATCGACCTTTACGATTTCGAGGCCCGCAGGGTCCATCAGCGCTTCGCTTCGTTGAAAAAATGGGTCCGCATGTCGAAACCCCAGGCATCCGACTCCCGCAGCGCCAGCAGGCGCTGCCGGCGCGTGGCGTCGGCGGCCCGAGGGGCGCGCGTCCTGCGCGCGCTCGCGCCGGGCGCGCGCGCCCGCGCCGGGCCG
>CAYYTT010000046.1:7871-24176 GCA_964474635.1 uncultured Alphaproteobacteria bacterium
AAATGGGTCCGCATGTCGAACCCCCTGGCCTCCGACTTTCTGGGCGTCAGGCCCGGCCCGGTGGCCAATACCGGCCTCATCGCGGATGAGACGACCTTTCGCGGCTTGCGCAGCTTTGAAAAGCGCTATGCGGTGCGCGACCTGTTCGACCGGGCCAACAAAAGTTTCAGCCTCTACAAGCGCTTTATGACCGTGCATCCCCTGGAGCACACGGACTTGTTCCATGTGACCCACCCGGTGCCCTTGCGCACGAAGCATGGTCCGAACATTTACACGGTCCATGATCTTGTGCCATTGCGGCTGCCGCACACGACGCTCGATCAAAAACAGCTCTTCCTCAAGACGGTCAAAATGATCGCCAAGACGGCCGATCACGTGGTCACCGTGTCAGAGCAGACCCGTCAGGACATGATCCGCTATATCGGCATCGACGAGGATCGGATCACCAACACCTATCAGTCCGCCGATTTTCCGGCCGCGCTGGTGGACCGTCCCCGGGACGAGACCATCCGGGACCTGCAGTTCCTGAAGGTCGACCCGGGTGATTATTTCTTGTTTATCGGTGCCCTAGAGCCGAAGAAAAACATCATGCGGCTGCTCGATGCGTTCCTGGCGTCCGGCACCAAGCGCAAGCTGGTGGTGGCCGGCCCTCCGGGCTGGTCGACGTCGGAGGAAATGAAGCGCATAACCGACAGTGAAATTGTTCAGTACAGGTTCCAGGACCGCAATATCCATCCGGAACGCCGGATCATCCACCTGTCCTATATTCCCCCGCACCTGGTGGTTTCCCTGATGCGCCACGCACGCGGACTGTTGTTCCCCTCCCTCTATGAGGGCTTCGGGCTTCCGGCCCTTGAGGCCATGAAGGAGGGCACCCCGGTCTTGACGTCGAACACGTCCTCGCTTCCGGAAGTTGTGGGCGATGCCGCCCTCATGGTCGATCCCTACAACGTCATCGACATGGCCCACGGCATCACCAAACTCGACCAGGACGATGACTATTGCGCGGAACTGAGCAAGCGCGGGGTGGAGCGCGCCAAACTGTTCTCGCAGGAGAAGTACCAGGAACGTCTTGGAGCGGTCTATTCGAAGTTCCTGTGAGGCCCCCGGCGCTATCAACGCCTCGTCCTCTCTCCCTGAACCCTTTCTGGCCGTCGGCCGGGGCTCTACGCCGGTCAGTTGGACAGGGTCGCGCCGATCAGGAGGGGGCTTGAGACAGTGTTCACCGAGCTGTTGAGAATATTCAGGAATTTTGAAAATTCCGCCGTCGGTGCATTCGCAACATAGATCACATCGTCATCGAGGATCACGAAGCGCTGCATCAGGTGATAGGCCTGGGGATCGTCGACCCGCAGCTGGTAGATGACCGGAATGCGGTCCTGCTCGACGAAGCGGGTCACATCGGCGATCCGCCCGAGATAGGGCCTGGGCTCGTAGCGGAAAATAAACACGCCCTTGCGGTTTGCGCGATTGTCGTTGAGCCCGCCCGCCCGGCCGAGGGCTTCGGCGAGCGTCAGTCGCGCGCGGTCGATGGCGAATTCATTTTGCGCGTTGGTCCCCCCGAGCACGGCATAGGTATCCTGCAAGGGTTCCACGAAAATAGTATCGCTCGGTTCCACACGGATATTTTGCGCCGGTTCCTGAAGGATCGTCGCCAAGGGTACGCTCTGGGACCGGTCGGCGCGCACGAGCCGGATCGCCGTCTCGGAGACACCCAAGGTGACGCCGCCGGCCTGGGCCAGAACGTCGAGGACGCGGCTGCCCGCTGGGCTGAGGCCCACAAGGCCGCTCTGGCCCACGGCACCCAGCACCGTGGCGCTGCTCGCCCGGCCACTGCCGACGGTCAGCACCACCTGCGGGTCGACCGCCACCCCGCGCAAGGCCGCCGCGATGGCCTTGGCCGCGTCCGGAACGGGTTTGTCGGCCACATGGACCCAGCCCGCATAGGGAATGAAAATCATGCCCTCGGCATCGACTGTTTGTGCGGGAATGCTGCTGCTGCCGGCCTGGGCGGCCCCCGTTTCCTGGGCCGGTTGGGCGGTAAACAGGCCACCCTCGGACGCCTCGAAAATTGTCACGCCCACGGTATCGCCGACCCGCACGCCCGCCCTTTGACTGCCGCCAAAGGTGTCGAGCCGGCCGATGGTGCCCCGACTGGTGCGGGCCTCCTGAAGGCGGACCTGATCCTCCGTGATGGGCAGCAGGACGAAATTGGACTCGGTGCGGATCGTCGACACGCTGGGGCCGCTGCGGGGCAGTGAACCGCAGGCGGCAATCACGATCACCGCCAGGACAGACACCACTGCGCGCGTGCCCGCCGCGCGGCGCCTCGCGCCTTGTGTTCTTCCCCGATTGCGTCCCGTCCCCGTCACCCGATGGTCCATTAAAGTCCGGCAGGTTGGGGCGAGAGCCCGGGCGCCAGGGGAGCCGGCAGCGTCGGTGCCCGGCGCCCGAAATCGAGCAGCATGTCGAACACGGCCTCCACATGCTCCGTGCTGGAGCGGGGCAGGCGGCTCGTCGGCGTGCGGTTGATCCGGGTTGCGGTCCAGGTCCGGTCCTCGGCCTGACGGCGAATGGCCTCGGCCCACCCCAGGCTGTCATGGGCACCGACCAGCACGGCGCCGCCGTCGCTGACCTCCCGGTGAGCCTCAATGTCCGAGGCGATGACCGGCACGCCCATGGAAAGCGCCTCGGCCACGGGCAGACCGAAGCCCTCGGCCATGGAGGGGGCCAGCAATCCGTGGGAGGAGCGCAGCAGGGCGACAAGCCCCGCGTCCCCAAGGCCCGACACCTCAATGACATGGCGCGACAACTGCCGGGAGCGTTCCAGCACGTCGATGATGTTCTCGTTCTGCCAGCCCCGCTGTCCGACCAGGACCAGCATGGGCGCCTTATCCCCCATGGTCTCAACCAGATGGCGCCAGACGGAGAACATCAGCAGGTGGTTCTTGCGCGGCTCCAGGGTGCCGATGCACAGGAAATAGGGACGCGCCGCGTCGATGCGCGGGGTCGGCTCGGGCGACTGGAAGCAGGATCCAACGCCCAGTGGCACCACGGCGCAGTCGGGCACTCGCATGGACCGGTCGCGCCAGTAACGCTCCACGGCGCGTTGTGTGGTCTGGGAATTGACGATCACCCGGGCCGCGGTGCGCGAGACGGTGGCAAGGCGCCCTTCATGGCGCTGCGAGGAGCCGGGCGAGCAGAACTCCGGGTACTCCACAGGTATCGTATCGTGGATGAAGAACACAGGATTGATCTGGGGGGCCTGGAGCCATTGGAAGCGCCGGCCATGCTCAAGCTGGGTATGAGACGTGTGCAGATAAAGCCGTGCGGGGTTTTTTCGTGCCGCCCGGACGCTCTGATGCAGCCGTCCGCGGCAGATCGCCAGATCCGACAGGATCGAGGCAACACTGCCAAGGCGGCGTGCGGCCTGGCGCACCTGCACACGGGTGCAGCCCTGACCTTCAGGCGCCCCGCCGCGTTCCAGCAATATGCGCGTCTGACCAAAGGCGCCGTCGAGTTCAAGGGCGTTGCGCCGGACCCAGGTTTCGCGGATGGCCGAGGCGATCTCCGCCATGAATGGCCTGCCCAAAACCCCGACAAAGGCCGGCGTGGTCAGCACGCAATCAAGGGCAATGTCGCGTGGACGGGCCAGGGCGTGTTCGAGGTAGTCAAGATCGATCCGGTCGATCCCGGTAGGTGTTGACCGGAGGACACGCGAGCAGATCCGGGTCACGTCTAAGAAAAGACGCACATGAGTGGAGTCCAAAATCTTCTCCCTTACCGCTTCGCGTTCGCTCGCCGCGGGATGCATACCCGTGCGCGCATGTCTTTTCAATTAAAAACACCACGGGATTCAAGCCCTTGGCGCCGTGGGATGTACCGGGAGGCGGTCCTCAGCCTGACTGGACCGTTGGACGATGCTCCCGCAGCCCGGAGAGCAAAACCCAAATGAGCATGGCCCCGATTCCCAGGAGAACTGCGGCAGAAACAAGGATGACAAAGCGTTTGGGACGGGCCGGGTGGTCAGGCTGGTGGGGTGTGGTGATGCGTTGAAGATAGAGGCGTTGGCGGTCTGCCTGGGTCTGGGCCAGGACCAGATTACGAAACGCCGCCGTTACGTCCTTTACAGCAATTTCATGGTCTACGGAAAGACGTTCGAAGATGGCGATCTTTTCAGCCAGCCCGTCCGAGGCCGAAGCGGTCCGTTCCCGCTCCTGCATAATTTGCTGTTGAAGCGCCGCGGCCCGCGCGCGCAGGGCGGGGAGCTGGGGGCTGTTGCCCGCCGTCTGCCGCAGATTGCTGATCTGCGTGTTCACCCGCGCCAATTCCTCCGACAGGCGGCCCACGAGTTCCAGCACCAGGAAGGAGCTTTTTTCCGGGTCGAGCACGAGTTCCTGGGAGCGGAAGAGCGCCAGATCCGTCTGGGCCGCAATCAAGCCGGAGCGGGCCTCCTCAAGGCGCTCTTCGGCGTCGGCGAGGGCGTCGCGGCGGGCCCGCGTGTTCAGGTCGTTCACGAACACTTCGCTTTCGTCGAGAATGGCCTCGGCAAGGGCTTTGGCGTCCGCAGGCGTGAAAGCCTGGACATTCAAAGTGCTGATCCCAGTCGCCGTCTTGAACGTTACAGACACGAACAATTTGTAATGGTCGAAGAACTCCTCGCGGCTTTCTCCGTGCAACATGGACGGATAGTTGAAAATCGGGTCCGAGCCGCCCCGGGCGAAAATCTCCCTAAGATCAAGCCGTGCAGCGAGGCGCGCGACCATGTCCCGGGACAGGATGAAGTCGTGGATCGCGAAGGTGTCTTCCGGTGTCGATTGCCCACCGGGGATGGAGAGCATGTCCTCCTCATCGCCCGCCGAGATGGACCCGGCCCGCACCACGAAACTCGCCTCGGCCACATAGCGATTGGCGGCAAAGCCCCACAGATAGACGCCAAGGCAAACAAGCGCGGCGCCGACAAGACGCGCCAAGGTGACTTGAGCCAGCACGCGGCCCATGGCGCGGGCTATCGGCCCGGTCTTGCGGGGCTGCGGCAGGGGATCGACGCCGCGCGGCGGGCCGAAATCATCGCTCGCCTCCCGCTCACGGCCGGGCAGGCGCGCATCCCGGCGCGCCGGGCCCTTCAGGCCGAACAGGCGGGCAAGGCCGCCGCTTGGGGGCCGGGGGCTGCGTGCCGCTCCGCGCCGGCGCCCACGCCCGCGCTCAAGCTCAAGGGGCGGGCGCATCAGGGTGCCCTCCGCGGCCGCACGGCGGGTTTCGAAGCCGGCTTACAGGGAGGCATAAATATCAGTCGCATAATGAACATCCTGAAACTGACGACCCCGGCCCCGGTTGAGGATCAGTGCCCCGTGGCAGTGTTCGCGCACAAAGCCCATGTCGTGAATGGCAACAATGAGCGTGCGCGTGGCGACCCGGCCGAACAGGGCATCAAGGCACTTGGTTTGGAATTTCTGGTCACCGACAAGGATCACCTCATCGATCAGAAAACAGTCGAAATCCACCGCCAGCGATAGGCCAAAGGCGAGGCGCGCTCGCATGCCGTCCGAGTAAAAGCGGATTTCCTCAAACAGGGACGATCCCAGTTCTGAAAATGCGTTCACATAATCGAGTGTCTCCTGGAACGGACACTCATAGACCGCGCAGATAAAGCGGACGGCGTCATAGCCCGTCATCCCGCCCTCAAAGCCGCCGCCGAGCGCGATGGGCCAGGACAGACTGACGGTTCGATGAAACGTGCCCGATGTGGCGTTCTCCACGCCCGCCAGGATGCGGATCAGGGTCGACTTGCCCGACCCGTTGCGCCCCAGGACCGCCAGGCGCTCCCCGGGCATGACTTTGAAGCTCACCCGGTCGAGGACGCGTTTACGCTCCCGGCGCGGTCCATACTCCTTGACGATGTCCACGGCCTCAAGGGCCGGCTCGAGGCGCGCGCCCGTGACGCCATCGGCGCTCTTGATGCCATCCGCGCTCTTTTTGTCAGGCGCGCTCGTGATGTCAGGCGCTGCCATGGGTCTCAAACTCCCGCAAGGCAAAGCGCGCCAGAAGAAAAACGCACGAGGACAGGACAAGGGCGATCACGATCAGGCGGACGGGTTTGGGATGGCTTGGATAATCGGCAAGGCCCGGCGAGACGATCCGTTCCAGGTAGAGCTGTTGGCGCCTGGCATACTGCTTGGCGTTCTCCAGCGATCCCATGGCCGCCAGAAGCGCCTTTTCGGCAAATTCCTGCTCGAGGAACAGGCGTTCGTAATCCGCGATGGACCGGGCGATGGCGTTCTTGTCGCCGGCGATCTTGCCACGCTCCTCGACGATCTGCTGTTCCAGGGAGGCGATGGTCCGCCGGATCGCCGCGGCCTGGGGCCCCTCGCTTTGCTCGGGCGCAAGGGCCCTCAGACGGGCGCGGGCCTGGGCAAGGGACCAGGCCAGATTGGTCACCGCCTTACCCAGTTCGTCCGTGAGCTGTCGCGGATCCACGAAGAGGGCCTCGTTTCGAAAGGCCGTGATCCGGGTCTGGGCGGCCTCAAGGGCCCTCTGGCGGGTATCCACTTCCTCCTGGGCAAAGCGTAGCGAGTCCGTACGCCACCGGTCGTTGAGCCGGTTCACCAGATCTTCCGACGCATTCAGAAGAACCGCGTTCATCCGCTGGCTGAAGGCGGGATCGAAACTGCGCACCGTCAGCTTGGTCACGCCCGCGGACGGATCGAACAGCACGTCGATCCTGCCGGCCATGTAACGATAAAGATCCTCCTGCGTGTCCCGCCCAAAGGGCCCGGGAAAGGCGGCGAGGGGATCGGCCAGGGGGCCACCGTAATGGGCGCGCAGATTGAAGGTCCGGTCGAGGATCGACACCGCATCGCGTGAGCTGATGAACTCGTGGACCACATGGGCGTCATCCTGGGTGCCCGCGAGGCCCGCCGTCTGAAGGATCTTGCTGAAGACGCTCCAGCTGCGGGCATTGGGCTTGCGCACAAGATAGCTTGAGTTCGACGAATAGACCGGCGACGCGATCACGAGGGCGTAAAAGGCCGTCGCAAGGGTGGGCAGGGCCACGACGGCGAGCACCAGTCCGTGCCGGGCGAGAAACCGCACCAGTCGGCGCGCCGGCCGGGGGCGGCGTGCGGCGCGCGGTCCGCGCAGCTCGGTCATGGGCGCGTATTGGTCGGACGGCTGGATCTGGTTCATGGGCCTTTTTAGGGGATCTGCGCGGCCGGTTCATACCGGTCCCGCGTTACCTGACCGACCAGTGGGGCGGGAATCTGGCGGCGCCCCGTTATAGGGGAGGGACCGGGGCGCGCAAAATCACAGGTGACGGCGACTTGCTCACAAGGGCGGCCATGGGGGCGGCCATGGGGGCGGCCCCGGGGGCGGCCGTGGGCCTGACCGTGCTTGCCGTGGAGATGTCACACGGTGCCGAGCGAGAGATAGAGGTCGATCACGGCCCCGGCGAGGTCCGCTTCAGCGTCCACAAAGGCTTCGCGGCTGGCGATCAGGGTCCGCTGGGCGTCGAGAATGTCGATGAAGCTGGCGAGGCCTTCGCGATAGAGCGCGTTGAGCTGGTTGAAGGCCTTTTCACTGGCTTCGATGGCATCGAGCAGGGCGTCGCGGCGCTGGCGGAAGCCGTCAATGTCGGCAAGGGCGTTTTCCACCTCCGACAGGCTTTGCAGAACCACGAGTTCGTAGGCAAGGCGTGCCGCCTGCGCATTGGCGCGGGCCGCGCGGACCTCGGCGCGGCGCCGGCCGAAATCAAGCAGGGGAATGTCGAGCGTGGCGCTCAACAGCCCGGTCACCCGTCCCGCTGCCGACTGGGCGCTGCCGAAGCCGGCCGTTACGGAGCCGGGCAGGCGCAGTGCCGGGTAAAGCTCGGCCACCTGGACACCAATGTTTGCAACGGCGGCCTTGAGGTCTTCCTCGGCGGCCCGCACGTCCGGGCGGCGTCGGACAAGGGCGGCGGCGATGCTCTCCGGCGTCGTTCCGGCATAGACGGGCACGGTCGGCTCTTCGGGCACCTCGAGCAGGAGGCGGGAGGGCGCCTTGCCCAACAGCACCGCGAGGGCGTTCGCCGCCCGGGTCCGATTCGCCGCGAAAAGGCCTCGCTGGGCGCGGGTTCGCGCCAGGTCGGCAGCCGCGCGCTGCACGTCGAGGTCCGAGGCAAGGCCCGCGCCGAGACGCTCTCCCACGATATTCTGGGTCTGCTGCTGGAGGTCGAGCGAGGTGTCGAGCAACTCAAGGCGCGCTTCGTTGCGGCGCAGGGATACATAAGTGGAGGTCACGAAGGCGGCCGTCAGCCGGCGCACGTCATCCAGCGAGAAAACCTCGGCGGCGGCAAGCGCGCGGGCCTGTTCGATCAGTCGGCGCTGGCGGCCGAAAATATCGGGCGTGAAGCTCATGACGGGACCGACCGACGCGCCGGTCGACTGGTTCGAAATCGAATTGGCGCGCACGGACGCGCTTGCCGCCCCGTCCACCACGGGGAACAGGTCGGAGCGTTCCGCACGGACAAATTCCTGGGCCTGGCTCACGCGAGCCAGGGCAATGCCCACATCGAGATTGTCCTCAAGGGATACCGTGACGAGGTCATCGAGGATGGGATCGGAAAAACCTTCCCACCATGCGCTGGGGCCGGTCTCCAGAGGGCCGAGCTCCGGAGGGGGAGCCTCCTCCCGCGCGCCGACGACCTCAGGCACGTCGAGCGTCGGCGCCACATAGTCCGGCCCGACCGCGCATCCGGTCAGGACCAGGACAACCAGTCCGCAAATTGCCGATAGGGAAGACTTCATGGGGCCTTGCCCCCGGTCTCTGCGTTGCCTGCTACGCCGCCCCCCGCGTCGATGATGCCGGAGGATTCCGCCGCCGCGAGTTCTTCCTCCAGGGCGCGGGCCTGCATGGCGCGCGGCTTGCCCATGCGCGCCACGGCCAGATAGATCGCCGGCGTGACAAACAGGGTGAAGACCGCCGACAGGCCGAGACCGCCGAAAATGGTCCAGCCGATGGCCATCCGGGACTCAGCGCCCGCGCCGCTCGCCAGCACCAGGGGAAGGGCGCCGATGACGGTCGACAACAAGGTCATCATGATAGGGCGCAGGCGGATGGTGGAGGCCTCCAGGACCGCGTCCCGGACAGTGCGCCCCTCCACGCGCAACTGGTCGGCGAACTCAACGAGAAGAACCCCGTTCTTGGCCATCAGACCAATGAGCATCACCAGACCGATCTGCGAGAAGATGTTGAGGGACGTGCCCGTCAGGAACAGGGAATAGACCGCCGCTGCAAGGGCAAAGGGCACCGACAGGATGATCACCACGGGGCTCGTCAGGCTCTCGAACTGGGCCGTCAGAACCAGGAACACAATCACGAAGGCGAACGCGTAAGTGAGCGCGACTTCGTTTCCGGTTTCCTCGAGCGTTGCCGCCTCGCCCTGGAGGATCAGGTCAATGCCGTCGGGAAGGAACTCCTGGGCAAGGGTCTCGATTTCCAGCACCGCGTCCGCAAGGGGCACCCCGGAGGCCACATCGGCATCGAGTTCGATGGCCCGCCTCTGCGCCGTGCGGTCAAGTTCGGCGGCCACCCCTTCCTCCACGATGGTTGTCAGGCTCGACAGGGGGATGAGATTGCCCCCTTCGGCGCGCACGAACAGATTGCTCAGGTCCGATGGGCTGGCGATGGCGCCGGTGCGCGATTCCAAAAAGATCGGAATGGCCTGATCGCCCACATTGAGATCAACCACCCGGTCCCCGCCGACCATGACCCGCAAGGTGGCCGACAGCTCGTCGAGCGGCACCCCGAGATCGGCGGCCCGTCGCCGGTCGATGCGGATCGAAAGCTGCGGCTGGGTCGGCTGATAGGAAATCTCAGGATTGAGCAGGATCGTGGAGCGCGCCTGGATCGCCTCCGACAATGCCCGGGCGCCCAAAAAGATCTCGCCATATTCAGGTCCCGTCAGGGCCACTTGTAGCCCGGTTCGGGGGCCCCGGCCGACACTCAGGCTGCCACGCCCGAAGGCGCTCGCCCGCGATCCCGGGATGCGTCCCAGGGGGCGGCGCAACTCGGCCACGATTTCCTGGAGGCTGCGCTCGCGCTCCGACCACGGAACGAGGGGGGCCGTGATGAAGATGATGTTCGGGTCGAAACGGCCCACCACCATGAACACGGATTCAATTTCGCCGCGCTCGCGATAGCCGTCCAGAATGGCTTCAATTTCGTCGGCCTGGCGCTGCATGTAATCGAGCCCGACGCCGTCAGGGCCCCGCGCGAAAATGAAAATCACGCCCCGGTCTTCGGGCGGAACGAGTTCCTGGTCGAGCTGGCTGTAAACGACGCCGGCCCCCCCAGCCGCGCCGATGGCGAGCAGGATCGTCAGGGCGGGGACGGCAATGGCGACGCGCAAAAGACGTTCGTAAAGCCGCGCCAGAAAGCCGCCCAGCCGCACCAACGGCCCGCGCGCCTCGTCTCCCGCCGTCAGATTGAGGCGGGCCGAGAGGGCCGGCACGAGGGTCAGCGCCACGAAGGACGAAATCACCACCGACAGGGCCAGCGTAAAGCCGAACTCTCGAAAGAGGCGCCCCGCGGTGGAGGGCAGGAACGAAATCGGCACAAAGACAGCCACGAGTACCGCCGTCGTTGCGATCACGGCGAAGAAAACCTGCCGCGTGCCCACCACGGCGGCGGCGCGCCGGCCAAGCCCGCGGCTTTGCAGGCGGTGGATGTTCTCCAAAACCACAATGGCGTCATCGACGATGAGGCCCGTGGCAAGCACGAGCGCCAGGAGCGTGAGCAGGTTGATCGAAAAACCGAACAGCCAGATGCCGGCCAGACTTCCGATCAACGCGGCGGGGATGGCGGTCGAGGGAATGAGGGTGGCCCGGATCGACCCGATGAAAAGCCAGATCGAGGCCACGACGATCAGTACCGTGAAGGCCAGGCTGAACAGGACTTCCGTCACCGAGTCGCGGATGAAGATGGCATCATCGGACGTGATGGTGATGTCGATGTCATCAAAGCGCGCATTGAGCTGGTCCACCCGTTTGCGCACGTCGTTGGATATTTGAATCGTGTTGGATTGGGCCTGACGCACAACGCCCAGGCCGATGACCTTTTCCCCGTTCAGGGTCGTGAAGTTTGTGGCATCGGCGGGGGCGAAAAAGGCCTCCGCCACATCGCCGATGCGTGTCGCGCCGGAGATGATGATCTCCTTGACCCGCTCGGGCGTCGCCGCCGTGGCTTCGGCACGCACGATCAATTCCTGGTCGGAAGACCGGAAGCTGCCCACGGGCACATCGAACGGCGCCTGGCGCAGGGCATTGGCCACATCACTGACGGTGAGGCCGAAGCGGCTCATGCGCAAGGGATCGATGACGACGCGCAGCTGGCGCTGCCGGGTGCCGAACAGGCTGACCGTTGCCACGCCCTGGATCGTCTGCAGGTCCGGAACAATATCGTTTTCGATAATCCGGGTGAGGCTGGTTTCGTCGTAGGTCGGACCGGCGACCGCGAGGGACACGATGGGGTCGGCGTCGTCGTCCGCCTTGGTGATGCGGATTTGTTCCACCCGTTCGGGCAGTTCCCGCGTGATCCGGCTGACGGCTTCGCGCACATCCGAGGCCGCGTCATTGAGGTCCACGCCGGGATTGAACTCGATGCGCACCCTGGCGTTGTTTTCCTCGCTGGAGGAACGGATGGAACGCACCCCCGAGACGCGGGCAACGGCACCTTCGATGATGCTGGTGACCTCCGCGTCCATGGTTTCGGGCGCGGCGCCGGGCAATTGGGCCGTGACGCTGACAAGCGGGCGGTCCACATCGGGCAGCTCGCGCACCTCGATGGCATAAAGCGCCGCAAGGCCGGCAATCACGATCAGGAGGTTCAGCACACCTGCAAAAAGGGGGCGTTTGACCGAAACGGAAGGCAGATCGTTGCTTGAACCGCTCATGGCTGGCTGCCTCCACCGCCGGATTGACGGTTTTCGCCCTGGCCCTGAGCGCCCCCGGGCCGGCCCTGAGCACCCGCGGGCCGGTCTTGCCCATTGGGGCGTCCCCGGCCGCCTGGCCGTTCGCCGTCCGGTCCGGCTTGCCCGCCTCGTCGCCCGCGGCTGTTGGGCGGGCCTTCGCCCGGCTCTTCCCTGCCATTGTCCATGGACTGAACGCTTGCGCCGTCGCGGACCTTCTGCACCCCTTCGGAGACCACCACGGCGCCTTCGTCCAGCGGGCCGTCGAGCAGCACGCGTCCCTCGCGCCGGGCAATGATGGTCACCGGAACGCGCTTTGCGGTCCCGTCCTCGACGCGCCACAGATAAGATCCGTCCGTCCCCCAGAGGATCGCCGCTTCCGGGACCGCCGGGTAGCTTTCACCGGGGAAGGTGGCCTCGATCTCAAAGCTCATGCCCGGCCGCAGGGTGTCGGCTGCATTGTCGAGGGCGGCGCGGACGCGGAAGGTCCGGCGGGTGGCGTCGACGCGGCTGTCGACGCTGCTCACATGGGCTTCATAGGTTCGGGTGTCGTCGTAAAAGGGTGTGGCGCGGATCGTGCTGCCCACGGTGATCAGGCGGAAGACCTGTTCAGGGGCCTGGAAATCCACAAAGAGGGTGCTGCGGTCGTCGAGCTGTGTAATGACAGTTGTCGTGGTGATCCGTGCGCCCGCGTCCACATCCGTTAGCCCCGTAAAGCCGGAAAACGGCGCGAGGACTGTGCGTTCGGCAAGGGTGACGCGGGCCTGCTCCAGATTGATGCGGGCGGCCTGAAGCGCCGTTTCGGCCTCGGCGATCTGGCTGTCGGAGACGGCGCCGGTGTTCTCGATGCGCCGGTAGCGGGCAAGCAGTTGTTCAGACTCGCGCACGGAGACTTCCGCCAGGCGCACCGCCAGGCGCTCCTCGTCATCCTCCAGGCGCAAGAGAGGCGCGCCGGTCTCAACGAACGACCCCGCCTCGAACAGGACTTCCGTCACGGTGCCGCCCGTTTCGGGATAAATCGTCACGCTGGAGCGGGCCCGGGCGGTGCCGACCGCCTCCACACGCAGCGCATCGCGCAGCATTTCGACTTGCGCCGTGCGAACCTGGACAACCCGGTTGCCTCCGCCACGCCGGAACGACTGCGCGCCGCCACCGCCACCGCTACTGTCACCGCACGCCGCGAGGATCGTCGTCAGTGAGAAGGCGATCAGGACGACGCCGAACCCGGCGGCCTTTCGAAAATCCCGTGGCACGCAAGACCCCCATGGTTTCAATAGCGCCGCGCGCGCTGTCAGGGCGCGTCCTGCGGATGACGATGGATGAAACACAAATGCCGTTGCCCGGCGGTGAGCCGCCGGCGCGCGGTGTTTCACAAGCACTGTAAAGCTGTTCCTGTGTCTTTACGAAACAGGAAGCGGTTTGGATCGCGCGGGCCGGTCCCGGGCGAATGCGCGCGGCACGCCTCCAGGACTGGGCGCCGCACGCGGGACACAAGCCTGACCTGAATGGGCAAGGGCCTGGACCCGTGCGCGCCGCTCAGTCCTCAGCTGGCGCTTGAAGCCGGATAAAGCGCGTTTCGCCCGGATCGGTGAAGACGTCGGCGCCCATGCGATGGCGCCAGAGTGCGCCATTGCCCGTCGCGACCTTGGGCACGTGCACCCCGATGGCCTGAAGGGGGCGAATATGCTTCTCAAGGATGCGCGTGCCGGCCTCGCCCGTGAAAAACCAGTAGGGCGGTAGGGCCAGATGGGTGTGCCGCGCATCCCAATGGGCCTTGTGGGGCAGGAAATGGCGCTCATCAGGGTCAGCATCGCCAAAATGAAGGGCCGTCGCGGTGTCATCGAGCGTGACCCGCATGGCCAGATTCTCGATGGAGGCGCGGCCGGGACCGCCCGCATGGGCAATGCGCACCGCCTCGACGACGACGCCGCCCAAGCGTGCCGTGGCCGGCGGATCGCCCGGCGCCAGATCGAACGCCGTGATCCGTTCACGGATAGGGTCGTTTTCGTCCAGATCGCGTGTGAGCACCTGGGCGGCCTGGCGCGGGGCGACAAAGCGAACCTCGCCATGCCGGCGCAGGAAATCGAGCGCGGGGCCGGGCGTGAAATGATCGCCGTGAACATGGGAAACCACGAGCGCATCGATCCCGTCATAGGGGGACCGTCCGGTCAGGAGGGCTTCTTCGATGCGCGGCGGAAC
The DNA here is from genome assembly GCA_964474635.1 of uncultured Alphaproteobacteria bacterium. Classification (GTDB taxonomy): domain Bacteria; phylum Pseudomonadota; class Alphaproteobacteria; order JAJFIK01; family JAJFIK01; genus CAYUYV01. Next base: position 22,012 of record CAYYTT010000046.1, read on the forward strand.
CAGGCTGTATTGGCCATAGTCGTTCCGGTAAAAACCATCGAACACGACCTTGGTGTCACCATGGACCACCATGACACCCGCATTGCCCAGATAGACGGCCTCAGTGTCATGCGTTTCGTGGGCGCGGGCCGCAGGCAGTGCCATCGCGATAAGGACGGTCATGAGCCCAGGGCTCAGCCATCCGCATAAGGACAAGCTGCCAATCGGCGCCGCGTTCGGTCTGTGAGGCGTCGTCTTGTCCATGGCGTGTCTCCAGAATGGAACCGCTAGCCGGTCCGCGCCAGGACCCTCACGGCTCGTCCGGCAGGGCGCCGAGCAGGCTTTGCGCCGAGCCGAGGGCGGGTTTGGTTTTCGCGGCCGTCAACGCGCCGAAAGTGGTGAATTTAATGGTGAAAGTGATCGTCTCTACGCCGATCAACGCCTCAAGCGGGATGCGCCACGTGACCGTATTGCCAGAACGTTCCGCGGGCGCCTGCAAGCCCCCAATCAGCACCGGCTCGATGCTTTCGATAAGGCCGGGCACGGTCATGCTGTAGACATAAGTGTGACCGCGCAGCGCCATGCGGACAAGGCCAAGGGCGTCGTCATTGCGTCCCGGCGCCGACAGGGTGCGGGTGAGGGTGGCTCGCGTCGGCCCTGCGCCCCACAAGGTGCGGTCGCGGATATCGAGCGTGATCGCGTCGTCCTGAAGGCTGACCTCGGACAGGCTGGAGAAATCCAAGTCCTCCTCGTGAATGAATTGCCCGTCTTCGGAATAGTCACGCATGCGCACCGGACCAACGGTCGTGTTCAGCATCTGCTGAAGACCGGCGCTGTCCGGCAGCACGTCTTCGGTCACGACCCGTATGCTGATGGAGCCGCTGCCGTTGTCCCTCACGACGACGCGCTGTTCGATGTCGAAACAGGCGCCCAGCACCAGGGCACCGGCGAGAGCGGCGGCCTGCAGGGCGTGCCGGATCGCGCTTTTGAAGTTTACCATGGGCATTGTTCGTGCTCCTGGCGTTTAGGCCTGGGCGCTCCTTTGGGCCTGGGCGGCGGTCTCACCGAAGACACGCGCGAAGATGGCGTCCACCTGATGGGTATGCTGCGCAAGATCGAAGAGCGCCTCAAGGGCTTCGGGCGTTAAGAAGGCGGTGACCTCCGCGTCGGCTTTCAGACCCTCCAGGAATGAGCCGCCCAACTGCCAAACCGGCATGGCATTGCGCTGCACGAGGCGGTAGGCGTCCTCGCGGCTGGCGCCGGCCTGGGTCAGGGCGAGGAGGACCTGCTGGGAGTGCACGAGCCCCCCGAGAAGATTAAGATTGCGCTCCATCCGCTCTGGATAGACGAGCAGGTTTTCGATCACGCCGGCGAGCCGGTGTAGCGCGAAGTCCAGCGTGATGGTGGCGTCGGGCCCGATCATCCGCTCCACGCTGGAGTGGGAAATATCCCGTTCATGCCACAGGGCCACGTTTTCAAGGGCCGGGGTCACGGCGCTGCGCACCATGCGCGCAAGGCCTGTGAGATTTTCCGTCAAGATGGGGTTGCGCTTGTGGGGCATCGCGGAGGAGCCCTTCTGGCCAGGAGAGAAGTACTCTTCCGCCTCAAGAACCTCTGTGCGCTGAAGGTGTCTCACTTCCGTTGCTACCCGCTCCACGCTCGCAGCGATCACGCCAAGGACAGCAAAGAACATGGCGTGCCGGTCGCGCGGGATCACCTGGCTTGAAATGGGCTCAGGGGCAAGGCCCATGGCCTTGGCCACATGGGCCTCAACGCGCGGGTCGATATGGGCAAAGGTGCCGACGGCCCCGGAAATGGCGCAGGTCGCCACGTCTTCGCGGGCGAAGGCAAGGCGGGTGCGCGCCCGGTCGAACTCCGCATGGGCCATGGCGAGTTTCAGCCCGAAGGTCGTCGGCTCGGCGTGGATCCCGTGGCTGCGCCCGATACACACCGTGTCCTTGTGCTCAAAGGCCCGGGTGCGCAAGGCGTCGCAGATCCGGTCGAGGCCGATGCGCAAAAGATCCGCCGCCCGAACAAGCTGAACATTGAAACAGGTGTCGAGCACATCGGAGGACGTCATGCCCTGGTGCAGGAAGCGCGCCTGCGGGCCCACATGTTCGGCAAGGTTGGTCAGAAATGCGATGACATCGTGTTTGACCTCGCGTTCGATTTCGTCGATGCGCGCG
>CAYYTT010000047.1:0-24164 GCA_964474635.1 uncultured Alphaproteobacteria bacterium
CTCGATGAGATCGAAAAGGCCCATCCGGACCTGTTTAACATTCTCCTCCAGGTCATGGATCACGGGAAGCTGACCGATCACAATGGCAAGCAGATCGACTTCCGCAATGTGATCATGATCATGACTACCAATGCGGGAGCGGCCGACATGCAGCGCGAGGCTTTTGGTTTTGGCCGGGACAAGCGGGAAGGGGAAGACACCGACGCGATCAATCGTTTGTTCTCGCCGGAATTCCGCAACCGCCTCGATGCCACCATCGGCTTCAACGCGCTGCCCCACGACGTGGTCCGGCATGTGGCCCAGAAGTTCGTCCTTCAGCTCGAAGCCCAGCTTCAAGACCGGAACGTGACCTTCGAGCTGTCCGAAAAGGCCATCGACTGGCTGGTGGCCCGGGGCTATGACGACCGGATGGGGGCGCGGCCCATGGCTCGCATCCTACAGGAATATGTCAAACGTCCGCTCGCCGATGAACTGCTCTTCGGTAAGCTCAAACACGGCGGCACGGTCATCGTCGGGGTTGAGGGCGAAGCGGAGGACCAGAAGCTCTCTTTCGAAATCATCCCGGCGCCGGAGCCGCCCAAGGGCGATGGCGAGGACAACGGGACCTCGAACGGTCAGGACGGCGATCCGTCGGATCCGGATGGCGACAAGGTTCCGGAATACGTGAAGTGACGCCGGACAGGCTCCAGCGCAAAGGCCGCGCAGGCGCAGACTTGTATGCTGCAAGTCTGTGCCCGCTGAGTCTTTGCGCCCTCGCGGTCGGCCTTGCCGGCTGCGGCGGGGGACAGGATCTTGATGCCGGCACAGTGCTGGCCCGAGACGCCCGGGCGGAACTGATCGGCACGCCCGCGCCGGCCGCCACGGACGATCCGGTCACACGGCCGCGCACGGTGGAACTCGATGTGCCGGCCCGGGTGCTCGGGGCCAGCAGTCTCGATGATTTTCTGTTTCAATCCGCCGATGTGGCGCTCAAAGCCGATGCCCAGGCCTTCGGGCCGTGTCTGGAGCGGCGCGTCGCCGGCCGGGATGAGGACTTTGTGGCCGTGCGCGATCCGCAAACAGCCATCCTGATGCACAACGGGGCCCAGGCGGTCTGGCAGGGCGGGATCGACATCGGCGGCTGCGCGCCCGCGCGCCGGCACAATGTTCTGATCGTGACTTACGCGGATCGTCCGACGGCCTATCTTCCGCTGCTGCCCGGATCGAGCGCGGCCGGCCTGACGGCGCGGCGCGAGGCAACCCGCACCGTGTTCCGCGCCGTCGAGGACCACTCCACGGAGCAGTGTATTGGCGACGGTAAGATCCGGGTGCGCACCACGCGTCTTGCCGACGACGATGCGCGCCCGGGCCGGGACGCATGGCAGGAAATCTGGACGACCCATTATTGCGGCATCGACTATGACGTGACGGTGCGCTTCACACCCGACCAGAGCGGAACAACGATCGACGTGCCCCCGGCCCGGATCGCGGCCGTGGATCTCGGCTGGCCCTTGCCATGACGCGGCGTCGGCAGTAACAGTCCGTGCCCCCTGCCTTGAGGTCGCGCGGCCGTCATGACCAAAGCAAGAACTCCTCAATACGCGCGCACGCCCCTATAGCAGCGGGCGCGTAATCCAAATCAGTCTGTGTCCCGTGTGCCGCCGCACTGTCTTTCGTGCGCCCACGCGCCCCCATCGCGTCTTCTGCGGCGCTCCGCGAGGGCGGCGCAACGGCGCCGGTCCGCAGTCGCGGCCTTGAGCACGGTGCCGATTAATCGCCCTGCGCTCAAGTCTGGATGATCCGCGGCGCTTCGCCCGGTGCCAGGACGGCGGCGGACAGCACGCCGGTCAGAAAGGCGCCCGTGTCGAGCCCGATGCGGTTTTCAAGCACATGGGGTTGGTCGCTGATGGTGTGTCCGTGCACCACCACGGCGCCGTGGTCCGCGTCGCTGTTGAGGAAAGCCTCCCGGATCCACAACAGGTCCTTACGCTTTTGCGCCGGCAAAGGAACGCCGGGCACGATGCCGGCATGCACAAAGATGTAACCGGGCACTTCGTAACTGAGCCTCAAGCCGCGCAGCCATTCTTCCCGGGCGTCGCCGAGGACACCGCGCAGATCGTCACCCGTGACTGGTCCGCGTCCCCGCAGGGTGAGCAAATTGATGCCAAAGGCGGCCATGGTTTCAACGCCGCCATTGCCCAGCCACCGGGACCATACCGTAGAATCGTTCGTATCAAGACAATCGAGCATCATGTCTTCGTGGTTGCCCATCAGGCACACCGTCTCAAAACCCTCAAGCCCGCCCATCAGGCAATCGATGACCTGGTCGCTGTCGGGCCCCCGATCCACGTAATCGCCGAGATAAACAATGGTGGCGGGCCGGCCGCGATGGTGTTTGAGCCTGTCGAGCCTGATGAGGGCCTGGAGCCGGTCGAGCAGGTCGACCCGGCCGTGGATATCGCCGACGGCATACACGATCGGCGGCGTGTGCAGCATGCATCATCCCCTTGATGGTGGCCCGCGCGCGGGTCATGTCCCACGCGGCCGGGGCGGCGTCCGCCCCCGCAACGGCGCAGCCGCAAAAAAGAAGGCCCGGCGCATCGCCGGGGATGTGCCGAGCCATCATTAACGCTAGGAAGGACGGGGCGCTGTCGTCAAACGACGGTTTGGTTAGGGTTGGGTCATATCCCGCGCCCGGCCCCCGGATTTATTGCCCCATGAAGGTTTTGACGGATGCCTTTTCGGCGGCCTTGGGATTTTTGTCCAGGGCCGGTTCCTTCACCGTGTCGAGCGCTTCGGTGAACGCGGAGACCCAGGGGCCCGTACCGCTGATGCGCGCGCGCTCACTGCCGGCGACACCCCGGACCGCGTCCCGGAAGGCATTGATCTCGGTCAGGAAGACACTGACGAGGAAATCGAGCGATGGCAGGCCCACGCCGCCCACCGCGTTCACATTTAGCACAAGGCCCGTGTCGCCGTCGCTATCCCGAAAGGCCTTCGTCCAGGTACGCACCCGGAAGATGTCGTTCCAGATATGGTAGGTTTCATCCTCAAGCGGACGGTCCGTCTTGAAGAACGTGTAGAGTGAGAACGTATCGCAGGCATCCCCCTCCTCACAGCCGTAGAAGATCACGGCCATGCCCTGGTCATGGATCAGGGGCCCGGGACGCACGATGAGCAGCGGGTCGCCCGCCCGGTCCCGCTGGGGCTCAAAGGAAAGCCCATATTTGCGCAAGGCGTCGCTCACCATTTCAGGGGTAACCTTGTCAATCACCGCGGCGGCGCTCGCCGTCTCGGCCGCAGCCGCTACCGGGCTCACACTTAAGGCAAGGGCGACCAGGGCGCCCGCGAAAAGGCGAATTTTGCTCGCCGCGCTGGTGTCTTCATGGGGCATGGCATTATCCATTCAACGTCATATGGTGCGCGTAAAGTCGTGTGGTGCGCGTAAGACGGCGTGAGCTCCCGGCACGACCGCATGAAGGACGGGGGGACCTTTTACGCCTCACCTAAAGTCTAACGGGGCACGAAGGCCCCGTCCAACATCCGAACCATGTGGGAATTCACGCCCGGGATCAGTCCTCAAAGCCCACGAAACGGGCTGCTTCGTCCACGGATTTGCGGCGCGACACAACGGCATTGGCCGGGAATGTCTCGTCCGGAAAGCCCATGGCGATGCAGATCATGATCACCTGATCGTCCGGAATGCCCGCATGTTCGCGGACCACGGGCGATTGCATGATGCCTTGGGAGTTGATGACGCAGCCCAGGCCCCGTGACCAGGCCGCATTCACGATCGCGTTGGTGATACCGCCGCAGTCGAAGGGGCCGATATCGCCGCCCAGGAGATCCCGGTCATAGGTCACCACGATGGAGACCGGCGCATCGAACTGGCGAAAGCCGCGCAAGACCCAGTCCTGCCGGCCTTCCTTGTCGTGGCGTTCGATCCCCATGGCGCCGAAGAGTTGCTTGGCCACATCGATCTGGCGCTGGCGATGGATGCCTTCATATTCGCCGTGGAACCGCACCTCGCGGGACGGCGTGACGCCGGCGAGGGTTCGCTCGGTATTGCCGACCCGGATGCGGTTCAGCGGCTCGCCAGAAATGACGAAAAAGTTCCAGGGCTGCGTGTTGTAAGAGGACGGCGCCCGCATCGCGAGTTCGAGCACCTCCCGGATCAGGTCCTGGGGCACGGGATCGGGCTTATAGCCGCGAATGCTCCGCCGCCCGTTCACCACGTCATCATATGTCACGGTCAAATCCCCTCCCATGCGGTTCGTTAAGCACTGCGGTCCGTATGCGTCATGAAACCCTCATAGCCGCGCTTGGCGACCTCGTCGCAAATGGCCCGGTAAACGCCGACCCCGCCCACATAGGCCATGAAGATGCGTGACTTGCCGGGCACATTGGCGCCGATATACCAGGAGTCCGCCTGGGGATAGAGCGTCGTATCGGCCAGGGCGGCCGTGTGTTCGGCCCATTCGTGTTCGGCTTTCGCGTCCGCCTCAATGGCTGTGAAGCCGTTTTTGCCCATCCACGCGATGCAGTCGGTGATCCAGTCCACATGTTGTTCGATGGACACCATCATGTTGCTGAGCACCGAAGGGCTTGAGGGACCGGTGATGGTGAAGAGGTTCGGGAACCCGGCGACGGACAGGCCCAGATAGGTCAGCGGTCCGTTGGCCCATTTATCTTGAAGCTTTTGGCCCTGCGCCCCGCGAATGTCCATGCGCATGATCGCGCCGGTCATGGCATCAAAACCGGTGGCAAAGACGATCACATCGAAGGCCCGCTCGCCCTCGCTGGTGCGGATGCCCGTGGCCGTGATCTCCTCAATGGGCGTGCGCTTGATGCTGATCAGGTCCACATTGTCACGGTTGAAGGTCTCGTAATAGTTCGTGTCGAGACACGGCCGCTTTGTGCCGTAGGGGAAGCTTTTGGGTGCAAGGTCCTCTGCGGTCTGCGGATCCTTCACGGTCTGGCGGATCTTGTCGCGAATGAAGTTCGAGACGATTTCGTTGGCTTGCTCATCAAGCAGAAGATCGGTGAAGGAACTGGTGAACCCGGTTAAAACCCCCTGGTTCCAGGCCGCTTCAAAGCGCCGGGTGCGCTCGGCTTCGGCCGTGTCGAGAGCCCGCTCCAATTGCTGGGGCGGATTGGGTACGCCGACCGCATGGGCGCGTTGTTCGGCCCGGTAGTCCCGGTAGCGCTCCTTCATCTCGGCGACTTCGGAATTCGTCAGGGGCCGGTTTCCGGCGGGCTGCGAATAGGCCGGGGTCCGCTGATAAACCGTCACATGGGCCGCCTGCTCGGCGATGAGCGGAATGGACTGGATGCCAGAGGAGCCCGTGCCGATGACCGCGACGCGCAGCCCGGAGAAATCGACACCCTCATGGGGCCACCGGCCCGTGACATAGGTGGGGCCTTCGAACCGGTCGGCACCGACAATGTCGGGCACCTTGGGCGCCGACAGACAGCCCGTGCCAAGGATCAGATAACGCGCGGCGATGACTTCGCCGGTGTCGGTGTGCACCACCCAGTACTGGGCGTCCTCGTCATAGACCGCACGGGTGACCTTGGTGTCGAAGGTAATGTCCTTACGCAGATCGAAGCGGTCGGCCACATGCTGGGCGTAACGCAGGATTTCCGGCTGGGTTGCGTATTTCTCCGTCCAGGTCCATTCCTGCTCCAGCTCCGGTGAGAAAGAAAAGGAGTAGGCCATGCTTTCGATGTCGCAGCGCGCCCCCGGATACCGGTTCCAGTACCAGGTGCCGCCCACATCGCCGCCCGCCTCGATGACGCGGGTTTTGAGGCCAAGGCCGCGCAGGCGGTGGAGTTGATAAAGGCCGGCAAAGCCCGCGCCGACGACGACGGCATCGACCTGGGACTGGGCGGCAAAGAAACGGTCGATCTGTTCGCCGACATACTCCATGCCCTCCGCCGCCCCGGGCAACAGGCCTGGCATGGCGAAGAAATTGTGCATTTGCCGCTCAAAGCGCTTCAACACCACGGGCACGCCGGCCTTGTGGAGCGTCATCGCGTAGGCTTCGCCCTCATCGCGCAGCACGTCATATTCCGCGGTGAGAACAATGGCCGGGGGCAGGTCCGCGAAATCGCCCGCGCGCGCCGGCGAGGCCATGACCCCGGTCCGGTCGGCCGGATTGGGGGCGTAATGGTTCCAGAACCAGGCCATCAGTTCGGCGTTGAGCAGGAGTTGGTTTTCGGGAGCCTTGTAGCTGGCGGTGTCCATGGCGCAGTCCGTAACCGGATAGACCAGAACCTGGAGCGCGATGTCCGGCGCCGTTTCCGCCTTGGCCTTATGGGTCACAACGGCCGCCAGATTGCCCCCGGCACTGTCGCCGCCCACAATGATTGGCGCGTCCCCGCCGGTAAGGCTCACCCGGTGTTTGTGGGCCCAAAGAAGGGCATCCCAGGCGTCATTGGCCGCGGCCGGATAGCGATGCTCCGGCGCCAGACGATAATCGACAAGCACGACGACCGAACGGGTGCGTTCGGCGAGGCTGCGCGCCACGGAGTCATAATCGTCAAGGCTGCCCAGAACCCATCCGCCGCCATGGTAGTAGACGAACACGGCGCGAGTCTCGCCGGCCGGCGTGAAGATCCGCGCCCGGATCGAAGCGCCGTCGGCGCAGGGAATGGTCTGCTCCTCGACCCGCGCCATCTCCGGGCCCTTGGCATAATTGCGGGCCAGTTCCCCAATCGCGAAGCGGCCCTCGTCCGGCGTGAGTTCCGTGAAGGGCGGCGCGTCGGCCAGGGCCATTTGGGCGAGAAAGGCTGTGGTCGAGATATCGAGCGTCATGGGTGCCCCTCCATGGGATGTCGGCGGGGCTTCAACGCGGCCCCTTGGATCTCTTTGTGGTCTTTCGTGTTCAAGCGTAGGCCCCAAACGGGGAACAGGTCCAGACCACGGGGGCGCGGCGGCGCGTCCTTACCAAGGCGCGCGCGCCTTGGTTTTGCTGCAAGGGTCGGAAAGGCTCGCTCGATGGCGTAAAAGGACAGGTGAAACCGGCGGTTGGAGCCTTTGGACGGTCATGGTCCTCCGCCTGTCAGGGTAAGGGAGTAATCTGGCGTGGTTTGGTCAGGAAAAACGCATCGTTCTGGTCTGCTGGTTGGGGTTTGCGCGGTGGTGAGTGTCGCGGGCGGGCGTCCGGCCCTGTCGGAGACCCTGTTCGGACAGCGCGTGGAACCCTTCGAAGGGGTGATCATCTCCGAACGGCCCAGCGTGAGCACAAGCCCCCAGGCCCTGCCCGTGGGCCGTTTCCAGGTGGAAGGCGGCATCCTGTTCACAACCGATGACTCGCCCGGCGTGGATGTGGACATCATCACCGCGCCGCTCGCGCTCCTGCGCTATGGCATTGCCCAGGATATCGAAGTGCAAATCGGCTGGTCGGGCATTACCGAGGTTGAAGTCAATGGCTTTGACGAAACCGGCACCGGCGACGTGATCCTGTCTGCAAAGATGCAATTGACCGAACAGGTGGGCAACACGCCGACCATGGGCGTCATCGGCAGCCTGTCCCTGCCGGTCGGAGACGACACGGGCTCGGACAATGTGGATCCGTCCGTGGGGTTTTTATGGAATTACGCCTTTCTGGAAGGGTTGGGCCTGTTCGGCACGGCGACCGTTGCCGGTGCTTCGCAGGGCAATGACCGGTTCTTTCAGTTTTCGAATGCCGTCGGGCTGGGCACGGCCATAACGGACCGGATCGGTGTGTTCGGAGAATATGCCGCCCAGTTCAACGCCAACCGCCAGGATTCCCATCTGCTCGATTTCGGCCTGACTTATCTGCTCACCGATAATCTGCAGCTTGACCTCAATGCCGGGGCCGGTGTCGGGGGTGCGGCACCCGACGGCTTTTTCGGCGGCGGCGTGGCCTATCGCTGGTGATCCGTCGGACCTGCGCCGCGGTGTTTGGGCACGGTGACCGGCCATGCAAACCAAAGCCCTTGGTCAAACCAAAACCCTGGGTCAAACCAAAACCCTGGGTCAAAACGAAAATATGGGCCAAAAAACTATGGGCCAAAAAAACTATGAGAATGGGGAGACCCGCGATGACCAGCCTGCGCCGCGCCGCTCTGTTCGCCCTCATGGTGTGCGGCTTGGCCGCCTTCCAGCCGTCGCCCGAACGTCTTCGCGTCTACGTGCTCGACTGCGGCCATCTGGAAGGCGACCTGACGGCTTTCGGCAGCGAAGGGGAGTATGCGGGCGAGCTTGGCGAACTGACGGTCACCTGTTTCCTTGTTCGCCATCCGCGCGGCGATCTTCTGTGGGATGCCGGGCTCAATGACGGGCTGAATGCCGATCCCGAAGGACAGTCCTTCCCGGGCGGGCGGATGACGGTGCCCCAGACACTGACCGCGCAGATGCAAAGCCTCGGCATCGCCTTCGACGAGATCGACTATTTCGCCGCGTCCCACGCCCATTACGACCACATCGGCAATGCCGGCGAGCTGACCCAAGCCACGTTTCTGATCCACGCGGACGAACATGCCTATATGTTCGGTGAAAATGTCCCGCTTGTGCCAGCCGAACTGACCGCGCCACTCAAGGATGCCGAAACGGTGACCTACACGGAGGATTACGACGTGTTCGGCGATGCCAGCGTCGTGATCGTTCCCGCCCCAGGCCACACGCCCGGCCACAGCGTGCTGCGCCTCGATCTTGCCAGGGCGGGCGTTGTCTATCTGTCCGGAGATCTTTATCACCTGATCCGCTCACGCACGGAACGGATTGTGCCGGCCTTCAATTTCTCAAAACCCGAGACCGTCAACACCATCAAGGCGTTCGAAGAGCGGGTCACGCGGGATGATGCCCGGGTTATCGTGCAGCACTCCGTTGTGGAGCGCGCCCGGTTGCCTGTCATTCCGGCCTATTTGGACTGACCTTTGAGTTCCGGGCGATTATGCGGCGCCGCACTCCCGGCCGCGACTTCGGGTCGGCGCCGTTGCGCCGCCCTGGCGGAGTGCCCCCAAAGGTCCCATGGGCGCGCGTGGGCGCAACAAAAACAGTGCGCCGGCAAGATGGACACAGACTGATCTGGATTTCTCGCCCGCTGCTCAAGGCGTATCCCAGCGCTCTTTCTCAAAGCGGCGCTTGTCTTCAAACAATCGGCGCCTTGCCCAAGCGCCGGGCGAAATCGGTGGCCATGGCGTGGATCTCATCACGCTCCAGGCCGCGGGGCACGGTCAGGATGGGTATGTCGGCGCCCTTGAATTCGGCCAACGCCGCCTCGGCCTGCCCGGCCCGCTCCGGGTCCGGATCTTCCGGATCGGCATCGAAGACCAGGATCGCGATCGGCCGCGCCGTCGCCCCGGCGCCCTGCTGCGGACGCTCCGCCTCGATCCGGGCCAGACCATAACGGGCGAGGGCATGGGCCATCGAGCCCGACAGTCCAAGGCCCGCATCGTCTCGGGCCAGGTGCAGCACCACTGGACGGTCGTCGGTGTGGTCACGGACCGTGCCATCACGGCTCGTCCAGAACCGGTCGAAGACCAGCAGGTCAAATTCCGTGCACAGCTCTTCGAGCGCGACCTCAACCACCGTGCCACCGCGAAAATCCAGGAGGCGCGGCAGGCTCAGCCGGCCCAACGCCGTCGCCGCGTGCTGCGCCACGTCGAAATCGGGATCGAACATTGCGGCCGCGAAAAGGGCGATGAAGCGATCCTGCGCCGGATCGTCCGCGCGCGGCAGGCAGGACCCATCCAGGATCGCACTCGCCGCATCGATCATGGAGGTGTAAAGCTCCTCTCCCTGGCCACCGGCGTCCTCGCCCAGAAGCAGGATCTCCCGGTCGGTCAGGATCTCTTCCACCAAGGGCAAAACGGCCCGGTCCTTTGCGGCAAGGGCCGGACCCAAAAAGCTGTCGAGCCGCCAGAGCAGCATGCTGAACTCCGGCTCGCTTGGGGCCTGCCTGAAGCGCGCCCAGGAGGCTTGCGCCTCGGCCGTCATCATGGCCTCGAAACAGGGGGGATCGCCGGCAGCGATCCGCTGGGTCTCAAGACTGGCCAGCCGGTCGCGTTCCTCCAGGGTCAGATCGGGGGCGATACGTTTCAGCCGCGCCAGCACCGCCAGTGACAGGGGCTTGCGGGTGCGCACATAGCCGTTCTGCAGGGTCAGGATCATCTGTTCCCGGGTCTCTTCGTCATGGGCCAGATCCTGCAGGATCTCCCGGTCCGGCAACAGGCCGAGGGCCGCCCGGTCGAAATGGATCGATTGTGCAAGGGTCGGATCGTCGAGGCGCGGCGCAAGGCGCTCCAGAACCCTTCGGTGATGCCCCGGGTCCAGATGTTTGATCCGCAAGAGCCACATCACGAGTTCCTGCTTCAGACGGCGCGTCTCGTCCCCGTCGGCCTCCCGCTCCCGGGCCGCGTGCCAGGCCGCAATGTCCATCTCCAGAAGCCGCGCCAGTTCTTCGGCGCCCGCACGGCCCCCGATGGCGAGCAGCACCGTGATGCAGGACTGAAAAATCTCGCTGCCCTTTGAATAGGACGCCTGCACCCGTTCCGCCGCGCCGAGCCCCGCAGTGTCCGTGCCATAGCCCAGAACCCGGGCGCCGCGCCAATCGCCGGCCATGCGCGCCACAAAGGGGGCGAATTCGGGAAAGCCCGTGGCCTCCACGAAGGCCAGGATGCGGAACGCGAAATCGCTGTCCGTGGCGATCTGGCCGGCTTTGTCGGCGAGGGCGGCCCGATCGCTGGGGCGGATCACATCGGCATACGCGGTCGCGGCGGACAAGGCGCGGCGTTGATCGGCGCCTGAAAACAGGTCTTGGAGCGTCCGGTAGGCGCTGGGCGTGGCGACCCGGGCAAGGATACGCGGGCCGAAGCTTTCGTCCCGGCCCAGCGCGGCATAGGGCTCGTTCGGATATCGCGCATAGTCGAAGTCCTCCGGGTAGTCCTCAAGCAGACTGTCCAGGTACCAATCGATTTCCTCAACGAGACCCATGGCGCGCAGCTCCAGATCCTCCGGATCCAGCACGGCGTGGGTGTTGAGGGCTATCTGCTCGATTTCGTTCCAGGCCTCATTGCCGATCTCCCACAGGATCTCGCGCAGATCCGCGCCGATCCAGGGGCGGGTGTCGCGGATGCCGGCATCGGCGAAAATCTCCGCCAGGCCGATCAGCGTGAGACCCTGGAGATCCCGTTCACCGAAGAGGCGCTGCGTCAGGGTACGGAAGGCGTCGTGGCGCCCGCTGTGGTGCAGCAGGGCGCCATAGGCCCTGAAGGCGGCGCGCCAGGCGGGCGCGAAGCGGCGGGCAAGGGCGAGCCGGTCGGGCCGGGCCTGAAGCGCGCGGGCCAGCAGGTGTTCTTGAAGACTGAGATGCAGGAAATGGAAGGTGGGATCATCCTCGCTGAAAGAGGTGATGAGGCGGGCGGGCAGGATCCGCCGGGTCAGATCCACGGACGGATCGGCCATGCGCGCCCAGTCGCCGCGGGAGAACAACTGACGCGGGCCGCTGTCGTGGGTGTAAAGATCAAGGCAGAACGCCTCCAGCACGCGCACCGCCTCCGCGTCGAGGATCGTGTCGGTGCCGTGGCGGCGCTGGGCCTGGAGGGCGATCTGCTCAATCAACTGTTCGTAGACGGCTATGCGGCTGCCGGGCAGCGGCATGGTCTGGTTGAGGCTTTTGAGAAAACAGATGGCCGTGAGTAAAAACGGGTTGGCCGCCATCTGACGCAAGGTGGGCTGGCCGGAGATTTCCGCAATCAGGGTGTCGGCGAGGCCCGCGCTCCGGCCGGAGGCGTCGCTCCAATTGCGGATCAGGGTTTCCACCGCCTCCGGATCAAGGCCCATCATGTCGAGCCGGCTTGATTCTCCGCAGGAACGCACCAGGCCCGTGGGCCGGCATGTGGTGATCCAGGGCAGAACGCTGGCAAGTGCCGCCAGTTCGCCATAGATGCGCTCAACCGCATCCGGCTGGCCCGCGATTTCGTCAAGGCCGTCCGCCAGCAGAATAAGCCCCGTCGCGCGGCCGTTTAGAATGTCCGCCTCAAGACGACGGCGCCGCGCATCATCGCCCAGGAGGGCGGGCATGCTGGCCGTGAGGGCAAAGCCGAGCAGGGTGAGACCGGGCTCGGTGCGGGCCGCACTCCAGTAGCGGCGCAACTCCACGAACAAGGGCGCGCGGACATGGGCCCAGTCGCCTCCGGCAATTTCAAGGGCGATGCGCCGCAGCAGGGAGGATTTGCCCGTGCCCGGGCCACCGATAATGAGGGTTGCGGGTGCGTTCTGCTGGTCAAGCAGATCGCGCGGGGCGCGCCGGGCATTGCGCAGCTGGGTTTCCCGGCGATGCAGCCGCTGCATTGGGGTCTCGAGCGGCTCCAGAAGATGGGGCTCGGCGCTTGTTCCGCGCGGGGCGATGGAGAGTTCCACATAGGCCGTGGCGACGGGCAGGGTCTCGTTGGTCTCGAACAGGGAGGGCAGGCGGGTGATCGCCGGGTTGGTGCGCACCGCCTGGGCGATGGCGTCCAGGGGGGGGGCCGCCGGTGTCCGGTCTTTGCTCTCCAGCCGTTGCTCGATCTGGCCGATGACGTAGCCGGCGGGGTCGGGAATGCCCTTGAGCTGCACGCTTTGGGCATCGTCAAGGCTTACATCGTGCCGTTCACCGGCTTCACCCAGCCACAGGCGGGTGTCCGGCGCGATGGGATCGAGCTCGAAAATCACGGCCTTGGGCGGGATGGCGTCCAGGCCCACGGCCAGTTCCTTCACCATCTCCTCGCAGGAGCCGCCGGCGACGCAGCGTGCATTACCCGCCTCCGACAAAAAGCCGGCGATGCAGTCGGCCTGCTGGAGGGCGTTTTTTAGACTGTCCGGCCAGGGATCGCCGCTCAAAATGGGTTCGATCCGTCCCGCATAGAGGGCCGGATCAACGCCCAGATCCTGTGGGCGGTCGAAAAAGACGGTCCAGTCACGCCGGCTCAAGAGTGCCTCGATGAGCGGCCACAGGCGCCGTTTGTCCTCGGAAAAATGGGAAATGAAGATCCTGGTCACCAGGCCGCACCCCTGCCGTGTTGCCATTCCGTCCCACGCCCGGGATCGTGGGGCAAAACGCGTGGGCGCACAACCGCTTGCGGGCCCGCGCCCCTGTTCATCAACGCTTTGTTGTTGGCCCATGGCGTGATGTGGGGCCGGTCCAGGGCCGCCGGCGGTGATGGGGCCGGTGGGTGCGCCCCCGTTGGCGATGGCCCACGTCCAGGGGGGATGCGAAGGGGCCTTCGACATGCGCCCTGATCGGGAGGTGATACGCAAAGGATGCCACTGGGATGGGACAAAATCCTCGCCCCGCGTACACGGTGCGGGGTCGGTCCGGGGCTGCGTGGCTGGGTCCTGGGTCTTGCGTGCGCGGCGAGCCTGTTGCTGCCGGCCGCCGCCGACGCGCAGCGGGAGAGCGGGTTCGAGCTTGAGATCGCATACACGGCCGATCTTGTCTCGAATGTCAGCGGCGGTCTTGAGACAGGGACGCGGTATCTTGATAATTTCGATGCCATGCTGACGGTCGCTTTGGACACGATCCTGGCGCCGGGGGCGGGCACGGTGTTCGTCTATGGACTTTACAACAATGGGCGTGCGTTGAGCGGCGATCTGGCGGGCGATTTTCAGGTTGCGAGCAATATTGAAGCCGTCCGGGCCTTGCGTCTTTATGAACTGTGGTACGAGAAGGCCTCCTGGGACGGAGAGGTCAGCCTGCGGATCGGTCTTTATGACCTCAATTCCGAATTTGACGTGATCGAGACCGCTGGCCTCTTCATCAACAGCTCCCACGGCATCGGCGCGGAGTTTGCCCAGTCCGGCCTCAACGGCCCCTCGATTTTTCCCATTGCGAGCCTTGCCGCCCGTCTCCAATGGGCCCCGTCGCCGCACTGGACCGTGAGGGCGGGGGTCTTCGACGGCGTTCCGGGGGACCCGGATGATCTGTCGCGCACCGCCATTGATCTCGGCGATGGCGGCGGCGCTTTGGGCGTCCTTGAGGTGGACCATTCCGGCGAGTCTGGCTGGCGTGCGGCGGCCGGCTATTGGCGCTATACGGCTGAATTTGACCGGTTAAGCGGGGCCGGGGCGAGTGCTGGAAATGACGGCGTGTACGGCCTTGTTGAAGGCCCGCTGTTGCGCCGCGAGACGGGCGAGCCGGTCATGAACGGATTTCTGCGGGTCGGTGTCGCGGACCCACGCTTTAACACGCTTGGATCTTATCTGGGCGCGGGCTTGCGCTGGTTGAACCTCGTGCCTGGGCGCCCCGATGACAGTTTCGGCCTTGCCATGGCCATGGCGAACACGGGCGAGGCCTTCCGCGCATCCGTAAATGCCGGGACCGCCGCGCACCGGGAAATCAATCTGGAGGCCACTTACAGGGCACGGATTGTCGACGGCCTGAGCCTCCAGCCCGACCTCCAATACATCATCAACCCGGGGCCCAGCCGCACAACACCGAACGCCGTCGTCGCGGGCCTGAGGGTCACGCTGTCGCAAACCTACTGAGGATGGGTCTCAGAACGCGGCATCGCTTTCTTCAAGCTGGCTCAATCCCTCGAACAGCACAGTGCCGTAGATCCCGAAGCTGATTTGGACGCCAGTGCCGGCCACGTCGCTCACGGCAGCGTCATCGGAAGCGAGGACACCGTCCGTGTTTGTATCGAGGGCGGCAAAGCTGGTCCCCAGGGCCGAGGCGTCGAATATGTCAGTGCCGGCTTCAAAGTCCATGATGTGGTCATTGTTGAAGAACCCTTCGACAACGAACCGGTCGGCGCCCGTGCCGCCGATCAGGGTATCGTCCTCCCCCTGACCGTTCAGAACATCGTCGCCGGAATCGCCCATCAGCGTATCGCGGCCGCCGCCAGCCTCCACGGTGTCATTGCCGACCGACCCCCTCAGGCTGTCGGCGCCGCCGCCACCTTCGATGGCGTCGTTCCCCGTCCCGCCATCGACCGTATCGTCGCCGACCGAACCGTTGATGGTGTCGTTCCCCGAATTGCCTTCCAGGGTATCGGCTCCCGTCCCACCGTCGATGCGGTCATTGCCGATGGATCCCTTGATGGTGTCGTTTCCGCTGTCGCCGCGCAGGCTGTCATCGCCGGTGCCGCCGTCGAGACGGTCCGTACCAACCGAGCCGGCAACCGTATCGTTGCCACTGCCGCCGGTCAGGACGTCGTTGCCCGAACCGCCATCCAGGACGTCATCATCGGAACTGCCTGTCACGGTGTCATCGCCGGAGCCGCCGAACAGGGTGTCGTTGTCCGCGGACCCATCAATGCTGTCATCGCCCGCGCTGCCATCGATCTGGTCGCTGCCGGAGCCGCCAAACAGGATATCGTTTCCGGCCAGACCCTCCGTGGCATCATCGCCGCCATCCTCGTCAGCGGGCGGCGGCGTATCGGGCGTCTCCGCCGTGTCCTGCGTCTCGGGCGAAACGGTCACCGAGACTTCGGCCTTGCCGAACGCGCCGTAGCCGTCGGTGACCCAATACCAGAAGGTATCCACACCAACGAAATCCATGTCCGGCATGTAGCGGAGCGTGCCGTCACCCACATCGCTGACGCGGCCGTGTTCCGGCTGCACGAGGCCGTCCACCCGGATTTCATCTCCGTCCGGATCGGAATCATTGGCCAGCACATCAATCAGGACCGGTGCCTCGAAACCGGCCCTGGCTACGTCGTCTTGCGCGATGGCGGCCGCGTTGTCGAGCGGGAATTCACCCAGATGGGGACCGGCCTTGAAGACACCAAAACGATTGGACAGCACGCCGGCATTGGCTTCCACCAGATGGCCGCGCTTGATGATCTCGCTGGTCAAACGATCCTGGTAATAGGCCTCGACGATGAACACTTCCCGGCCGTCCAGTGTGAAGTACCCATCCTGAAGGATGTTGCGCACGGATTGATAGTCGACCCGGTAACTGTCCGTTCCGGCGGGCAAAGAAATCGTACCGAGGCTATCGGTCTTGACGCCGGTGATATCAGCTTGGCGAACCGCACCCACTTCGATCGGATCGACGGTGACATCGAGCGGGTTCGCCGGCACGTCCTCGGGATCGATGAATTCGACGAAGCCCGGCCAGCGGGGATCGAAACTGCGGGAGTTGTCCGGATCGTCCTGTTTCACCGTTGTTTTAGAGATATTGCTCAATTCTCCGCCAACAATCTTAAAATTGTTGATGTCCGTCGTATCGCCGTTCAAGCCGGTGTTGGATGTGAAGGCCCCGCTCAGATCATAGGCGTACTCAAAGCCGTCGATCTTGGCGTCCGCAATCACCATGTCGGAGGTGTTGGTGCCGAACGAGATCCCGTCATCGGATCGGGTGAACCGGGGCGGGTCCTGCAGGCCGACCACATCGAAATTCTTCAGTGTGTAGTGCGATGTGTATTCGAAATGCGCGCCGACGCGGACGTCCCATGCGGTGAAGTCCTCCATGACCGTGCGCAGGTCATGGTGTTGGTTGGGATTGGCCTTGATCACCACCAGGCCCCGCTCGGAGCCGAAGGTCTCGTTGCCGGTAAAATTGTTGATGACCGGAATATTGGCGCCGCGGGTGATGTCGACGCCAAGTGCCTCGGGCTGATCGAACAGGTCCGGATCAATCGGCGCGGTGTCGCCGCGTGTCATCCAGACATAGCCGGTGCGCGTTCCGGCGGCGATATTGTCGTGCGCCTCGACCATGCGGCCCTGGAACCAATAGCCGTTGCCGGTGCGGGCGAGATCGAACGCGGCCACGTCCGCGGCGTCTTTTTCAAGCCGTTGAAGCCCTTGGGCGTCGATGGCGATGTTTTGCGACCACACCCCGGTCTCATCGCCCTTCTCGGCCACAAAGCCCGCGCCAAAGGTGTTGAAGGTCGCGTTCTGGTGCAACACCGCATTGGAGGAATGGTGCGCGATGCCCCAACCGGGCGAGCCGAAGACCGCATTGCCTTCCAAAATGACAGGGTTGTCCTGGTCAGCCGTACCAAGACGGTGCAAGTGAATGCCATAGCGGCCCTGCACATTGGCATCCGCCGTCAGGTCTTCTTGGGCGATGCTGCCCACGGGAACGGAGCGTTCGCTTTTGTCCGTACGGCCCAGTTCATCGAACGCCACATAACGCACGTCCACATCGTCAGAGCCCATGAACATCACATGGCCGCGGTGGTGCACGTCACTGTCGGCGCCGGACTCCGAGGCGATGGTGATGGAGCGGGTGTAGTTCGCGACTGAGGTCTTCAGATCGTCCCGGGGCGAGGGGTGGTCATGGGCGAGCGGAGGATCGAAGGTCACCGTGTTGCCGTCGATCCCGGTGATCGTGACAACTTCATTGGTGTCGCCGCGATAGGCGTTTTTTTGACCGTCCCAGCCCCAACCGTCATTTTGGGTGCCGGCGATGACAATCGTATCGCCCACCTGCCAGCCATCGGGCGCCTGCGCAAAGGTCAGGCTGGTGTCCCCCGCCATCGGGTCGGCGGCCGCTTTCAAATGCGCGGTGGTCTCGGCGCCGTGCATTTCCACGTCGCCCAGGGAGACAATACCCCGGCTGAGCAATTGCGGGTCCCAGCCCACATCGATATCGCCATTGTCGGCGATGACGATGTCGACCGTGACACCGTCATTGATGGGATTGTCTTTCGTGCCGGCTTCAAGACGCCCGCCCGGCGCAACGACAATTGTGTCGACAATGATCTTGGAGGAAATGGTGGTCGAAAACGCCAGCTCGCCGCTTATGCCGATGGTTTTGATGCGAACATCACTTTCGCCGTCATAAAGGACCGTGATGCCTTCGGGGATGGA
Source organism: uncultured Alphaproteobacteria bacterium (assembly GCA_964474635.1). Classification (GTDB taxonomy): domain Bacteria; phylum Pseudomonadota; class Alphaproteobacteria; order JAJFIK01; family JAJFIK01; genus CAYUYV01. The sequence goes on from CAYYTT010000047.1 coordinate 17,747, forward strand.
GACCCGCGCATCATCGCCCGGCACGACCCCGTTCGCCCAAGTCGCCGGGTCGAACCAGCTTCCGTTGCTGACGGCTTCATGGGTGGCGTCGGAAGGTTTGACCAGATCAAGCGCGGCCATGTGCTCGGCATGGTCGCCGCTCAGACCCACAAGACTGTTATGGGCATGACCTGTGTCACCCATAACGGGACCGATACCGGTTTCCTCGTCCATCGCTTTGCCCTTTGTTGAGAACGCCGCGACGGTACCGACTTTATGGGGGCCTGCGCATTAAATCCCCCACAGAGACCTTGCTGGAAATTCACGCCTTGTCGATGCGTGGATTACGGGGTGCGTTCACGGCCGAGGCCCCGGCGTATAGGGTCCCGTTGCCGGGTTTCGGCCCGCCCAGCTGAGCCAGGCGCCCAGCATGGGGCGGGTTTCGGCAGGGTCGATTACTTCGTGGACGGAGAAGGTTTCGGCGCGGGGCAGGGGGGAGAGCCCTTGCGAGAGCTGCGCCTCCAGTTCGCGGCGCCGGGCCTCCGGATCCTCGGCGGCCGCAATATCCCGGCCGAAGGCGATGGCCACGCCGCCCTCGAGCGGCAGGGCGCCCATCTCGGCGGACGGCCAGGCAAGCACATAGGCGCCGGGCCCGAAATGGGCCGCCGCCGCCACGCCGAAGGCCTTGCGCACCACCACGCTCGCCCAGGGCACCCGGGACTGGACCGTGGCGACCACGGCGGCCGTGCCGTAGCGAATCGTGGCGAGACGCTCCGCCTCCTCCCCAATCATGAACCCCGGCTCATCCACCAGGCTGATGATGGGCAGGGAAAACTGGTTGCACAGATCCACAAAGCGCCGCGATTTCTGGGCGCCGTCGGCCGTCATGGCGCCGGCGAAATGGCGGCAGTCATTGGCCAGAATGCCCACCGGCCGGCCCCCCAGGCGCGCCAGCATGGTGATGATCCCGGGCCCATAGGCCTTGCCCATCTCAAAGAGGCTGTCCTTGTCGAAGATCAGCCGGGCCGCCTTGCGCATATCGAAGGCGCGGCGTCGGTCCTCGGGCACGATGGCGCGCAAGGCCTCCTCGATCCGGTCCAGGGGATCGTCGCAGGGCTGGACGGGCGGGGCTTCCCAAACATGGGAGGGCATGTAGGACAAGAACCGGCGCACCAGATCGAGGGCTCCGGCCTCGTCATCGGCCACCGCATCGACCACGCCGGAGCGGGCATGGACCTGCGCGCCGCCCAGGGCCTCCTTGTCCGGACGATTGCCGAGGGCCCGTTCCACAACGGCGGGACCGGCGACCATGATGCTCGCCGTCCGGGTCATGACGGAAAAATGGGAGGCGGCGAGGCGCGCGGCCGGAAAGCCCGCCACGGGGCCAAGCGCCGCCGAGGCGACGGGCACGGTGGTGAAGACCTGCGCGATGGAGGCAAAGCGCGGCGTGGCAAAAACCGGATCGCCCGCGGGCCGGTTCTGGCCGCCAGAGCCGCGCACGGACCCGCCGCCGCCTTCCAGAAGGCGCACCAGCGGCAGGCGCGACTGGAGCGCGAGGGTCTCGGAGTAAACACTCTTGCGCAGGCCGGCCGCGTTGGGCGAGCCGCCCTTCAATGTGAAATCCTCTCCGCCGACCACGACGGGCCGGCCGTCCACCTCGCCGATGCCGACCACATAGTTGGCGGGCGTAAAGCCGGTCAGTGTTCCGTTGGCGTCATACTCGCCCTGGCCGGCCGTGCGCCCGTGTTCGAAAAAGCGGCCCGGATCGACCAGTGCATCGATCCGCTCCCGGACGGTCAATCGTCCCTTGGCATGGTGGGCCGCGACGGCCTCCTCGCCGCCCTGGGCCCGGGCCGCGTCCCGGCGTTTGGCAAGATCGTCAAGGGCTTTATCCCAGGGCATGGCGTGTTCCCCTTTCGCTCGGGCGGTGGTCGTCCCGGTTGCTGTGTTCTCGTTCTTTGGCGAAGCGGATGGTACTGTGCGCCGCCATCTGCCGACCACCCTGCCTTGCGGAGGAGCCGCGATGAACCGCGAGAAGCTTGTATCCACGGCCACCCAGACGCCGCCGCCCGGCGCGCAGGTGCGTGTCCTCAGGATGGAGGACGGCGTCGAGTTGCGCACGGCCCGGTGGCCCTCGAGCGAGGGTGTCCCGGCCCGGGGCACCGTGGTGCTGTTTCAAGGCCGGACGGAATTTATCGAGAAATACTACGAGGTTATCGGAGAGTTGCAGCAAAAGGGCTTTGCCGTGCTCACCTTCGACTGGCGCGGCCAGGGCCTTTCAAGCCGGCTGCTGACCGAGCCCTTGAAAGGTCATGTGGACCGGTTCAGCGATTTCGCCGATGACGCGCGGGCGGTTTTGGACGCTTTTTCCGGTGATACAGGCCTGCCGGCGCCGTTTTTTCTGCTGGCCCATTCCATGGGCGGCAATGTCGCCCTGCGGCTGTTGCAGGAAGACCCGCAGCGCTTTTCAAAGGCCGTCCTGTGCGCGCCCATGACCGGCATTCGCACGGGCCCCGTGCCGCGCTGGCTCACGGGTTTGCTTGCCGTCCTGGCGGACCTGCTCGGCCGCGGCACGAAAGTGGCTGGTGGGCGCAAGCTGGTGGACCCGCGCGCCGAGGCCTTCGACAAAAATCCGGTGACGCTCGACCCGAAACGGTTCGCCCGGACCATCGATCTTTTGCAGGCCGAGCATGCCCTGGGGCTGAGCGCGCCCACTTGGCGCTGGCTGCGCCAGGCCCTGGCAAGCTGCCGGCTGGTGATGCGCAAGGATCGGGCGGGAGCGATGAAAACACCCATCCTGCTCGTCAGTGCCGCGCTTGAGAGCCTCGTCGACAACGACTCCCACCGGGCCTTCGCGGCCCTGTCCGATCAGGTGACCCACAAGGAGATCATCGGCGCCAAGCACGAGATCCTCATGGAACGCGACCCGTGCCGCAAGGCGTTTTGGGACGCCTTCGACACCTTTGTGGGCTGAGATGCCTCAGGCCGCCTGCAGCAGGATATCCAGAGCCGCCGCATGCAACTCCGGCGTGGCGGCGGCCACCGCATGGCCGCCCTGGTGCACCGGTCCGCCGCGCCAATCGGTGATGACGCCGCCCGCCCCCTCAATGATCGGCACCAGCGGGTAGATGTCGTAAATTTTAAGGCCCGTCTCCACAACCAGGTCGATGTGACCGCTCGCCAGCAGGCAATAGGCCGTGCAGTCGAGGCCGAACCGGGTCAGGCGCGCGGTCTGGGCGATGCGCGCGAAGGCCGACAATTGGCCCGGACCCTTGAACATGTCGGGCGCCGTAGCGGCGAGAATGGCGTCCTCGATCCGCGTGACGGACGAGGCGCTCAGCACCGTGCTGCCCTGGGGCCCGAAGGTCATGGATGTGCCGGGAAGGCCCAGATAGCGGTCGCCCACATAAGGTTGGTCCATGAGGCCGATCACGGGGCGCTCAGGCGTTCCCGCGCCGATCAACGTGCCCCAGGTCGGCGCGCCGGCGATGAAGGCCCGGGTGCCGTCGATGGGATCAATCACCCAGGTCAGGGCCTGGCCATGGCTTGCGCCGCCGAAGGCCGGGCCATCCGTGCCGAATTCCTCGCCGATGATCTGGTGATCGGGGTGATAGTGGCGGATGACGGCGCGGATGGCGCTTTCGGCCTCCCGGTCGGCCACCGTCACGGGATCGAAACGGGCGCCCTCGGCCTTGTTCTCCACCGGCAGGACCGTGCGAAAATAGGGCAAGATGGCCTCTCCGGCCGCGTCCGCTGCCTCCATCACCGTGGTTACGAGGCCCGCCCGCAGTTTTGGGCTCAACAGGTCGCCAGCCATTGTCACAACTCTCCCGACTTGAAGGGGCGCCGCCCGTGCGGCGACCAATGTGTCAAAACGCAGACGGCCCGGCGAACCGCCGGGCCGATGCACTGTCCATGTCTTGCGAACCCGTGCTCAGGCCGCGTCGGCCGTGCCGTCCTTGCCCGAGTGGTTGAGCGCCTTGGCAAGCTCCAGCAGGCGCCGGCGCGGGCCCTCTTCAAGCCCGTAATAGGCCCTGATCAGGTCCATCGTTTCCTTGTCGGCCAGCACGGCCGGATCGATGTGATCCCCTTCGCTGTCGTGGCCCGCAGTCGTCTCCAGACCGTCGAAGAAAAAAGAGACCGGAACTTGCAGGGCATTGGCCAGATCGTAGAGGCGGCTGGCGCTGATGCGATTGGCGCCGCTCTCATATTTCTGAATCTGCTGGAATTTGATGCCCACGGCACTGGCCAACTGCTGCTGCGTCATGCCCACCAGCCAGCGGCGGTGACGCAATCTTTGACCCACGTGCAAATCGACAGGATGTTTCATCTTCGGGGACCCCACTTACTCATTGGCGTACAGACTACACGCGCCATGCAAGCTGCCTGAACCACCCTAAAGGTGTAAAGTGCCCAGTTAGTATCGCATGCTGGCGCAACGCTGGTGTCGCCCCTCCCGACCGACACCGGTGTATCCGGTGTATGACAAACGAGAAAGCACCGTTCAGAGCGTGGCGGTTCCCCGGTCAGCCGGACAGGCTGGCACCTGCAACCGCCATGCCGCCCGAAGAGAGACTGTTCGTTCTCTTCATAATCGCGTGATCAAAAGCGCCCGTTCACAATCAGGCGGCGTTGTCCTTCGCGCGGCGCTTGCGCTCATGGGGCAGAAGCGCGCGTTTGCGCAGGCGGATGCTTTGGGGCGTCACTTCGACGAGTTCGTCGTCCTCGATATAGGCGATGGCATATTCGAGTTTCAAAAGCCGGGGCGGGGACAGGCGGATCGCTTCGTCCTTGCCCGAGGCGCGCACGTTGGTGAGCTGCTTGCCTTTGAGCGGGTTGACGTCGAGGTCATTGCCGCGCGAATGCTCCCCGATGACCATGCCCTGGTAAACGGGCGTACCCGGATCAATGAACAACTCGCCCCGATCCTCGAGATTGAAGAGAGCATAGCCCGCCGCATCGCCCTGCTCGGTGGAGATCAGCACGCCGTTGCGCCGCCCCTCGATGGCGCCGCGATAGGGCGCGTAGCCGTGGAACAGGCGGTTCAGCACGCCCGTGCCCCGCGTGTCTGTCAGGAACTCGCCGTGGTAGCCGATGAGCGCCCGCGAGGGGCAATGCATGACGATCCGAGACTTTCCGCCTGCGGATGTTTTCATGTCTACAAGCTCGCCCTTGCGCAAGGAGAGCTTTTCGATTACCGCGCCGGAATACTCCTCATCCACATCGATGACCACTTCCTCGATGGGCTCGTGCTTTTCGCCGGTCTCTTCATCCGTCTTCAAAAGAACCCGGGGCCGGCTGATGGACAGCTCAAAGCCCTCCCGGCGCATGGTCTCGATGAGGACACCGAGCTGCAATTCTCCGCGCCCGGAGACTTCAAAACTGTCCTTGTCCTCCGTGTCGCGCACCTGGAGGGCGATGTTGCCCTCCGCCTCGGCCATCAGGCGGTTGCGGATGACGCGGGACTGGACCTTGTCGCCCTCCCGGCCCGCGAGCGGCGAGTCATTGACGCCGAAGGTCACGGAGATGGTCGGCGGGTCGATGCCCGGCGCGCTGATGGCTTGCGTCACTTGCGGGTCGCACAGGGTGTCGGCCACGGTTGCCTTGGTGAGACCGGCAATGGCGACGATGTCGCCGGCGCCGGCGCGCTCCACGGGTTCCTTCACGAGGCCCCGGAAGGACAGGACCTTGCTCAGGCGGCCGCGCTCGACTTCCTTGCCCTCCCGGTTCAAGACCTTCACGGTCTGGTTCGGGATCGCAAAACCGCTCTCGATACGGCCTGTCAGGATACGGCCCAGATACTGGTCCGACTGAAGCGTCGTCGCGAGCATGACGAAGGGCTCGCCTTCCTTGGCTTTTTCCATGGCAGCCGGGGTCGGCACATGGGCGACGATCCGTTCAAAGAGCGGTGTCAGGGACTCGCGCGGATCATCCAGCTCGTTCACGGCCCAGCCATCCCGGCCCGAGGCGTACAGCATCGGGAAGTCGAGCTGGTGCTCATTGGCGTCGAGGCTGGCGAAGAGGTCGAAGACTTCCTCGTGCACTTCGTCGGGACGCGCATCGGCCCGGTCGATCTTGTTGACGACCACGATGGGACGCAGACCCAGGCCGAGCGCCTTGGAGGTCACGAATTTGGTCTGGGGCATGGGCCCCTCGGCGGCATCCACCAGCAGCACGACCCCATCCACCATGGAAAGGATGCGCTCCACTTCACCGCCGAAATCCGCGTGACCCGGCGTGTCCACGATGTTGATGCGCACTTCGTCCTCGCCCGGCGGCTGCCACAGGACGCTTGTGCATTTGGCGAGAATGGTGATGCCGCGCTCACGCTCCAGATCGTTGGAGGCCATCGCCCGTTCTGCGACGGCCTCGTTCTGGCGGAACGTGCCGCTTTGTTTCAGAAGGTTGTCGACCAGGGGCGTCTTGCCGTGGTCGACGT
>CAYYTT010000048.1:0-24039 GCA_964474635.1 uncultured Alphaproteobacteria bacterium
CACGGGCAAGACCCGGGTGCTGACGACACGCATCGCCCATATTCTGACCCGCCACCTCGCCTATCCCGGCCAGATCCTGGCGGTGACCTTCACCAACAAGGCCGCGCGGGAGATGAAATCGCGCATCGAGAGCCTGGTGGGCCAGGTGGTGGAAGGGATGCCCTGGCTTGGCACGTTTCACTCCATCAGCGCGCAGATCCTGCGCCGCCATGCCGAACTTGCGGGCCTGACCTCTAATTTTTCTATTCTCGATACGGATGACCAAATCCGGGTGCTGAAACAGATCATCGAGGCGGAGCGGATCGATGAGAAGCGCTGGCCCGCGCGTCAGCTCGCCTTTTTGCTCGATCGATGGAAAAACAAGGGCTGGCAGCCGGACCATGTGCCCGAAGACGAGGGCCGGCGCTTCGCAAATGGCAAGGGCATCGCTCTTTATCGGCAGTACCAGGAGCGCCTGAAGATCCTGAACGCGGTCGATTTCGGCGATCTGCTGCTCCAGGTCACGCATCTGTTTCAGCATCACCCGGACGTGCTCGCCAATTATCACCACAAGTTCCGCTACATCCTCGTGGACGAGTACCAGGACACGAATGTGGCGCAGTATCTGTGGCTGCGCCTACTTGCCCAGGCGCGCCAGAACATCTGCTGCGTCGGCGATGATGATCAGTCCATCTATGGCTGGCGCGGCGCCGAAGTGGATAATATCCTCCGCTTCGAGACGGATTTTCCCGATGCCACCGTGATCCGGCTGGAGCGCAATTACCGTTCCACGGCCAATATTCTGGGTGCCGCATCGGGCCTGATCTCCAGCAATAAGGCGAGGCTCGGCAAGACTCTGTGGACGGAAGGCCAGAAGGGCGAGCCCGTGCGGGTGAAGGGCGTCTTCGACGACCAGGAAGAGGCCCGGTCCATTTCCGACAGCATCGAGACCTTGAACAAGGACGGCCATGCCTTCGGGGAAATGGCCGTGCTTGTGCGTGCCTCCTCGCAGATGCGCAGCCTCGAAGACCGGTTCTTCGCCATCGGCCTGCCTTACAAGGTGATCGGCGGCCCCCGCTTTTACGAGCGCCAGGAAATCCGCGATGCCAACGCCTATTTCCGCATCGTGGTGAACCCGGCCGACAGCCTCGCCTTCGAGCGCATCTTCAACAAACCCTCGCGCAAGCTTGGCGACAAGGTCTCCCAGGCCTTCGGGCAACGGGCCCGCGAGCAGGACATCTCCTATCTGGAGGCGAGCCGGCAGTTGGTTGAGGAAGGCGCCCTGCGCGGACAGCAGGCCAAGGCCATGGCAGGCCTGCTCAAACAGATCGAGACCTGGTCCGCGGCCCGGTCCACCACGGCGCACGAGGACCTGGCAGGCCAGATCCTCGACGAGAGCGGCTATATGGAGATGCTGCAAACCGACAAATCACCCCAGGCGCCGGCGCGCATCGACAACCTGAAGGAGCTTGTCGGCTATATCGGCGAGTTCGAGACCCTGGAGGCCTTCCTGGAGCACGTCTCCCTGGTGATGGACCGGGAAAACCAAGACACGGACGATGCGGTCACCATCATGACCTTGCATGCGGCCAAGGGCCTGGAGTTCGACACGGTGTTCCTACCCGGCTGGGAAGAGGGCCTGTTCCCGAGCCAGCGCTCCATGGACGAGGGGGGCGAGAAGGCCCTTGAGGAAGAGCGGCGCCTTGCCTATGTGGGCCTGACCCGCGCGCGCAAACGCAGTTTTGTCTCCTACACGACCATGCGCCAGATCTATGGGCGCACCCAGCCCTGCATCCCCTCCCGCTTCATCAAGGAACTGCCCGAAGAGCATGTGGAAGCGGACCATGCCGAACGAATTTATGACGGCGGCGGCTTTGGCGCAGGCTTTGACGGTCTCGGCCAGGGCGCCCGGTTCGAGAGCACCTACGACACGCCGGGCTGGCGGCGCGCCAAAGGCGCCCTGTCGGGCGGCGGCGCCGGACTCGCCAAGCCGCCCCTCACCATCGATCACTCACCGGATCTTCTGGCAACCAATGATCCTGATGCGGAGATCCTGAAGGTGGGCGAGCGTGTCTTTCATCAAAAGTTCGGCTATGGCCCGATTACTGCAGTCGAAGGCAACAAGCTGACGGTCGCTTTCGAAAAAGCCGGTGAAAAACGGGTCATTGCGAGCTTTGTCGAGAAGGCCTAAACCAAGCGCCCAAGCGACCGGGATAACCGGCGACAGGCCGACACCTTTTGGGGTGAAGGCCACTAAACAGGGCTTTTTGGCGGGCCCATGGAAGGGTGGACCACAGGCTTGGCGGTACGCGTGATGGAGGGGATACACGACGATGTGGCGGATTGTTCTGGAGACCAGCAGGCTGCCGGCTGAACGGGCGGCGCAGAAACTCGACGAGGCCCTGGTGCCCGAAGTGATGGCCCTGTCCCTGTTCGAGACCGCCAACCCGGGCCTGTGGCGCGTTGAGGGCATTTACGACGAAGAACGCGATGCCCGCGCGGCCCTCGAGGTTCTGTGCGACGACAATCGCCTCATGGCCGATGTGACGCCCCTGCCCCAAGAAGATTGGGTGGCCCGGTCCCTGGAGGGTCTTCCGCCAGTGCGCGCGGGCCGCTTTCTGGTCCATGGCGAACACAATGCCAGCGCCGGACGGTCCGGCGATATCACGCTGCAGATTGAGGCCGGCGTCGCCTTCGGCACAGGGCACCACGGCACGACCCAGGGCTGCCTCGACATGATCGGGCGACTGGCGCGCACGCGGCGCTTTGAAAATGCGCTCGATGTGGGCTCGGGCACGGGCGTGCTCGCGCTCGCGGTCGCCAAACGGTTTCGCATTCCGGTCATTGCCAGCGATCTGGATGACGACGCGGTGGAGATGACCCGCGAGAATGCGCGGCTGAACGGCTGCGGCCCTTGGGTGACGGCCCTCGCCGCCCCCGGCACGCGCCATGGCCGCCTGCGCGAGGCCGGCCCCTTCGACCTCGTCATGGCCAATATACTGATGCAGCCTTTGCTCGCCCTGTCGGGCGATCTGGCCTGTGAAGTGGCCCCCGGCGGCGTGCTCGTGCTGTCGGGCCTCCTTGTGTCCCAAGAGTTGCGGGTTCTCAATGCCTATCGGGCGCGCGGGCTCGTGCTTGTCGATCGTCTGCACATGGAGGGTTGGAGCACGCTCGCGCTTTCCCGCCCCCCCCACTGATCCCCTTCTTCGCCGCCCCCTGGGAGACACCGCCATGAGACAGAGCTTTGTTGAAAAAGCCGACCCATCCACCGGTGCCGGCCGGGTGGCCGCCCTGCGCGCCCACCTGAAATCCCTGGGGGTTGACGGCTATCTCGTGCCCCGCGCCGATGAGCACCAGGGCGAATATGTGCCGCGCCACGCGGAACGCCTGGCCTGGATCAGCGGCTTTACGGGCTCGGCGGGTCTCGCCGTCGTCTTGCAGGAGCGCGCGGCCGTGTTCGTGGATGGTCGCTATACGGTGCAGGTGCGCGAGCAGGTGGATGCCGCCGTTTATGAGATCGTCTCCACCGTGACGACCCGGCCCGAAGACTGGCTCGCCGCGGAACTGCCCAAAGGCACGCGCCTTGCCTATGACCCCTGGCTGCTGACACCCAATCAAGTGGATGGCTACGCCAAGGCCTGTGACAAGGCGGGCGCAAGCCTCGTGCCCCTGGAAGGCAATGCCATCGATGCGGTGTGGACGGATCAGCCCCCCCGCCCGGCCGCCAAGGCGGTGCCCCAGCCCACGGTCCTCGCCGGGCGTTCCAGCGAGGACAAACGCCAGGACCTTGCCAAGGATTTGGCCAAGGACGGAATCGATGCGGCGGTCCTGACCCTGCCCGACAGCATTGCCTGGCTCCTCAACATGCGCGGCGGCGATGTGGCCCACAATCCGGTCGCGCTCGCCCATGCGATTTTGCACAAGGACGGCCACGCGGACCTGTTCATTGATGAGCGCAAGGTGGACGACGCGCTGCGGGCGGCCCTTGGCAATGGCGTGACCATCCGGGCCGAGAGCGATCTGGGTTCAGCCCTCGATGCGTTGGGCTCATCGGGCGCGCGGGTGCGCTTTGACCCGGCCTGGGCCTCGTCCTGGATTGCCACGCGGCTGGGCCAGGCCGGCGCGACGCTGGCGCCGGGCCCCGATCCCTGCCTTGTGCCCAAGGCCTGCAAGAGCGAGGCGGAAATTCTTGGCACCCGCGCGGCCCACAAACGCGATGGCGCCGCCATGACTCGCTTTCTAGCCTGGCTGTCCGTCGAGGCACCCAAGGGCGGCCTCACCGAGATCGCGGCCGTGCGACGCCTTGAAGAGATCCGAGAGGATACCGGTGCCCTTAAGGACATCAGCTTCGAGACGATTTCGGGTGCCGGACCCAATGGCGCCATGCCTCATTACCGGGTCACGGAGCGCACCAACCGGACCATCGAGGCGGGCTCGCTCTATCTCGTGGACTCCGGCGGTCAGTACCAGGACGGCACCACGGACATCACCCGCACGATCGCCATCGGTACGCCTAGCGAGGAAATGCGCGACCGCTTTACCCGGGTGCTCAAGGGCATGATCGCCCTCACCCTGACCCGCTTTCCCGAGGGCACCCGCGGCGTGCAGCTTGATACCATTGCGCGGCTTGCCCTGTGGCAGGGCGGCTTCGACTATGACCATGGTACGGGCCATGGCGTCGGCGCCTATTTGAGCGTTCACGAGGGGCCCCAATCGATTTCCAAGGTGCTCAAAGACGTGCCCTTGCGCACCGGCATGATCCTGTCGAATGAGCCGGGCTACTACCAGCCGGGCGGCTATGGTATCCGCATCGAAAACCTCGTTGTGGTAGAGGCGCCCAGCGTGCCCGAGGGCGGCGAGCGCCCCATGCACAGCTTCGAGACCCTGACCCTCGCCCCCATCGACCGCACCCTGATCAAGGTGGAGATGCTCACCGAGGCCGAACGGGCATGGCTGAACGCCTATCACGCCAGGGTGCGTGACACCCTGGGCGAAGACCTGGACGGTGAAACCCGGGCATGGCTGGAGACCGTGACGGCCCCGGTGTGAGGAAAAACGCGGCCCGGTCCTACCGAAAGGTGCGGATCGAGGCTTTTCCAATATCGATGAAGATGAGCCGCTACCGTTTACCAAGGCTGTATTGCCACTCATGCTCGATGAGTGACATCGCCTCATCGACCCGGGCAGCCGCCTGACTGGTCCGACAAGATAGTTTGATCAGACTTAAGGATTTGAAGCGGCCACCGCCGACCCCGTTGGCCTTTGCAATCTGTCGCATGTCTCCATCAAGGGCGACGAGGGTGGCGTCATTCGCGTCCGCCGCCGCACAGACCAAAAGATCAGGGGCTCCAGTCGCAATTGCCTCCCGGAGCAGAATCACCGAATGGCCTTGCTGCGAGAAAACGCGCCCGACGCTATCGGGTACGCTTTCATCAAGGAACACTTTGAGCGGCGATATGGCATCGCTCACGCAGCCCGGCCGTGATTGATCGCGGCTTCCACATCGGCTTTCGTCAGTGCGGGATACTCTTTCAGAATGTCATCCACACTGTAGCCGTCGTCGGCGAAACTCTGGATCGCCCTGACGGGAATACGGGTTCCCGACACCACGTCGGCATTATGGGCCACGCTCCTGCGTTTGGAGACCTCGCCGAACGCGCCCGGGTCGCGGGCCAGGAGTTCTGCCATAACACGCTGCGCCGTCTCACGGACCGTCTCTAAAGGGATCTTCAAGACACCCTGGCCACTCACGATTTCGCGGCTGGGGTCCATGTAGGGATCAAAGAACACGACTTTCTTTTGGACCACATAGAGCGTCGTGCGATGCCAGGCATCCTGCCCGAGATGCGCCAGCCTCTGACCAACCTCAATCAAATGGGCCAGATCAAGTTTCAGGTCATTGCGCAAGATGCTCAAGCCACGCAATGACAAAACGTCATTGAAGGAATAAATGCGGCTGAAAGGTCGACGCTTGTTTTCATCGGCCATGCTGGGCCGGAAGAAACCATCCCGATCCCACTGCTCCAATTGATGACGTGTCAGACCCGTGAGCCGGGCGGCCTGATCTACCGTGAAGGCCGAAACAATGGCGTCATGATCCGCCGGTGTGTTTGCGGGGCCGATTGTCATGGCCGGACCAGGCGGCGGCCGAAATTCCGGCCCAGGAACAGGCCGATAAAGGCTTCGGGCAGGTGCACGAAGCCGTCGATGATTTCCTCGCGGTATTTCAGGCGGTCATCCTTGATCCACCCGGCCATGCGGGTGGCGGCTTCGGGGAAGCGGGTGGCGTAATCAAAGACAACAAGGCCTTCCATGCGCAGGCGGTGGGTGATGAACACCTCCGTGTGGTGAACGCCGGCCCTGGCCGCCCCTTGCGCATTGTAATCGGAGACCTGACCGGACACGACAATACGCCCATAGGGCCGCATGGTCGGCAGGACGGCATCCAGCATGGTGTTGCCCACATTGTCGAAATAGATGTCGATGCCCTTGGGCACGAGGCTTTGAATGGCGCCGGTCAGATCCTCCGTCGCCTTATAATCGATGGCGGCATCAAAGCCGCACTCCTGGGTCAGCCAGCGGCATTTCTCCGGACCACCGGCGATGCCGATCACGATGCAGTCCTCAAGCTTGGCAATCTGCCCCGCCGTGGCCCCGACGGGCCCGGCCGCGGAAGAGACCAGCACCGCCTGGCCCTTTTTCAATCCGCCCACATCGTAAAGTCCGAAATAGGCCGTCATGCCTGGAATGCCCAGAACGCCGATGGCCGTCGACAGGGGCAGGCCCATGTCGGGCACTTTACGGAAGGCCTTGGCGGGGGCGAGGACATGGTCCTGCCAGCCCATGCCCGACACCACAATATCGCCGGGCGCGAACCGCGCATGGCCGGAGGCGATCACCTCGCCCACATTGGCCCCTTCGACGGGCGCGCCGATCTCGATGGGCGGGGCGTAGCTTGCCTGATTGAGGCGCGAGCGCATGCCCGGATCGACGGAGATGTACAGGCTGCGGGTCAGGACTTCGCCCTCTCCGGCGGGGCCGAGCGTGACCGTCTCGAGATCGAAATCCGACTGATCGGGCACCCCATCGGGCCGCTTTGCCAGGACAAAGCGGCGGGCTTCGACTTGTTTGACGGACGACGACGCGGACATGGGGCAGCCACTCCTGAAAAAACGGGATTAAGGCCACCGGAGCGCGCAATCGCGCCGCTTGGGGGGCCGAATTGGGGCACACCAGACTATGGGACCGGGGCAAAATTGCGAAGCGGTTAGACGCGCCGGGCGAGCGCCACAGCAAACGCGGACCCGCGGGCGATGAGCCCCGCCCAGAGCCGTCCGAGGGGCCCGGCCGGGGACCCTGAGCGCTCCGCCGCCTCGTCCCTGTGATGACGTTCCTCGTCCCGGCAGTCCCTCAGCACGGGAAGGAGCGCATGATCGACATCACGCGCGGCGAGGGCGTCGATCTGCGCCGTCAAATGGGCATCGACAAAGGTTTCCACCGCCTCAACGGTCACGAACACCGCCCGCGCGCCCATGAGGGCCGGCAGGGCGCCGGTGACAAAACCCGCAAGACGCCAAAGCGGCAGTAGACGGCTGCGCCGGGCGGGCGGCACCAGCGCATCCATCATGGCGAGGTGACGCGCCTCGGTCGCCCGGTGCTCCTGCGCGAAGGCCCGCACCGCCGGGTCGCGCGTGGCGGCCAAAATGCCGCAGTAAATGGCGACCGCCCCGGTTTCGCCCGCGTGGTCGGTCCGCAACTCCTCCATAAGCCAGGCATCGCCCAAGGGCGCATCGGGCAGGTCTGCAACGGGGTATTGCGCGGAAGGGACAGCCGTCACGGATGGGGTCTCCTCGCCTGTGGATAGTCGCTTTTGGAAATAACCCACCCGCGTGACCGGGCGAGAGGGGCAGTGCGCCGCGTGCTGTGAAGCGTATGCGGGTCCCAGACCCGCCAATCCCTGCTAAGGTGCGCCCCAGGCAGGCGTTTATGAGGGACAGGGAAGGGTCGACCAGCATGGCCGAGTCACGCAGCCGCTTGAGCTATCACCTCCAGAACCTCGCGGACGGCCCGTCGCACGACCAAAGCGGTCCCGAAGGCGTGGCCACACTCACCCTGACCTCGCCGTTCGAAACCGGTCGGGCTCCAGGAACGGGCGCCGTGCAGACACAAACCATCAACGAGCGCCGGACGGACACGCCGGAACGCGGCGGCGAGCGTTTCATCGCCATCGATGCGGTGGCCCAGGTCGGCGCGGTCGACACCCTCTTTGACGATCTCAGGGCCCTGGGGCTGGTCAGCGGTGCCCAGGCCGGGCGCATGGTCTCGGGCCTTCTGCCCGTCTCGGCCGTCGCAGCCATGGAAGGTCTCGAAAGCCTTGCCCATGCCCGACCGGCCTATGCCGTCACCGCATCCCAGGGCATTGCGCAGAACCAGGGCGATCTCGCCATGAATGCCGACATCGCGCGCGACATGTTCGGCGTGGATGGCAGCGGCGTGCGCATCGGCGTTTTGTCGGACAGCTACGACTTCCTCAACGGCGAGGCCGCCGATATCCAAAGCGGCGACCTGCCTCCCGGGGTGGTGGTGCTCCAGGACTTCTCGCAGAATGACCCGAGCGATGAAGGCCGGGCCATGCTGCAGATCATCCACGATGTCGCTCCGGGTGCGGACCTGTCCTTCGCCACGGCCTTCGGCGGCCAGGCGAACTTTGCCCGGAACATTCGCCGCCTGGCCGATAGCGGCGCGGACGTGATCGTTGACGATATTGCGTATCTGGCCGAGCCCTTTTTCCAGGACGGCCTGATCTCCCAGGCCGTCGACGAGGTTGTGGCCGAGGGGGCGGTCTATTTCGCCTCCGCCGGCAATCAGGGCCGGGCGTCCTATGAGGCCGAGTACCGCAACAGCGGCATTGTGCTGCCCACGGCTTTCGAGCCCGGTGCCATCGCCCATGACTGGAACCCCTCCTCCCTCGTCGACCCTGTCCTCGATTTCGTTCTGGAGGGCGAGGACAGCATTTTTATCTCCCTGCAATGGGACCAACCCTTCGGCAGCCTGACGGACGGCGGCCTCTCCGCGACGACGGATGTGGACATCTATCTTGTGGACGAAAACGGCGACCGTCTGCGCCGGGACGATGGCTCTTTCGTCGCCAGCCTCGATCCCAATATCGGCACGGATCCGGTTGAGATTTTCCGCTTCGAGAACGAGTCCGAAATCGACATGGAACTGGGCCTGGTGGTGGAATATGCCCGGGGGGTCGAGCCGGATCTTCTTAAGATCGTCTTTTTCGACAGCTCGGATTTCATCCGTGAAAAGAGCCCGGAATACACTTCCGAATTCTCCAACCCAACCGTCGTGGGCCATTCGGGGGCGGACGGTGCCATCGCCGTGGGCGCCGCCTTTTATCAGAACACGCCGCGCTTTGGCGCCAGCACACCGCGGGTGAACAATTTTTCCAGCCGCGGCCCCACGACGATCCTGTTCGACGAGGACGGCGCCCGTCTTGATGACCCCATCGCGCGCCAGAAGCCGGAAATTGTGGCGCCGGACGGTGTGGACACGACCTTTTTCGGCTCGAGCGATCTCGACAACACCGGCTTTAACAACTTTTTCGGCACCTCAGCCGCGGCGCCCCAGGCGGCCGCCGTCGCCGCACTTCTCCTTGAGGCGAACCCGTCCCTGACGCCCGAGGACATCCGTGTCATCCTTCAGGACACGGCGGACAATATTGGGGTGAGCGGCATTGATGATGCCTCCGGCGCCGGGCTTATACAGGCGGATGCGGCCGTGGCGGCGGCGCTCGCCCTGAATGACAGCGCCCCCATTCCCGCCGATGATCTGTTCACCGCGTCCGAGGACATGGTGCTAACGGGCGATCTGTTCGCCGACAACGGGGCCGGCCCCGACGAGGGCCCGGATGGCTTCGTCCTGGCCGTGATCAATGGCGCCCCCTTGATGCCGGGCGAGCCCCTCACGCTGGCCTCGGGCGCCGTGCTGACGGCGGAACAGGATGGCACCTTCACCTATGACCCGCGCGAGGCGTTCAACGGCCTGGCCGAGGGGGAGAGCACAACGGACAGTTTCACCTATCGCCTTGCCCCGGCGGAGGGCGGGCCGACCGGTCCGATCGATCCGGGCATGGCAGCCACGGCGACCGTGGTCGTCACCGGGGCCAACGATGCGCCCGTGCCGCAGAACGACCAACTCGAGGCCAGCGCGAACGCCCCCCTCACCGCCAATTTGCTGGAGGACAACGGTTTCGGCCCGGATGGCGATCCCGACGGGGACGATCTGCAGGTGGTCGCGCTCGACGGCGAGGGCCTGGACGGGCCCATCACACTGGCCTCCGGCGCCGTCGTGACGGCCACCGCAAACGGCCTTGTCACCTATGATCCGGGCGAGGCCTTCACCGGCCTGCCCCAGGGCATGACGGCAACGGACAGTTTTTCCTACACCGTCAGCGACGGCAGCCTGACGGCGAGCGCCACCGTGAGCGTGAGCGTCACGGCCCAGAACGATGCCCCCATCGCACAGCCCGACGCCTTTTCCCTTGCCGAAGACACCGTCCTCACCGGATCGGTTCTTGTGGACAATGGCGCCGGCCCGGATTTCGATCCCGACGGCGACAGCCTCGTCGTCAGCCTGATCGAAGGCCCCCTGTCAGGCGACCTGTTACTCGGCGCGGACGGACAATTCACCTATACGCCCCAGGCGGACTTTTTTGGTAACGACACGTTCCGCTACGCCATTGAGGACGCCGCTGGCGCAACGGACACGGCCGCCGTCACCTTGACCGTAACACCGGTCAATGACGCGCCGGTCGCCCGGGCGGATACTTTCGCAACGCAGGAAGACACAAGCCTTTCGGGATCTCTGCTGGCGGATAACGGTGCCGGCGCGGACACCGATCCGGAAGGCGAGACCTTGAGCGTGGTCGCCGTAAACGGCTTGGCGCTCACCGCGCAGCAGTCCGTGCCCCTCCCCTCCGGCGCCAGCCTATCCGCCCAGTCCGATGGCAGCTTCGTTTATGATCCCGCCGGCGCGTTCGCGGACTTGACCTTCGGCGAGACGGCCACGGATGCCTTCACCTACACGCTCGAAGACGCCTCTGGCGGCCAGGATACGGCCACGGCGACGGTCTCCATCGAGGGTGAAGACGCGGTCATCACATTCGGCCCCGCCATCGGGGAAGTGGTCGAGGGCACCGGCGCGCCGCGCCCCTTCACCCTGATCCTTGAGCGCAGCGGCGCCCTCGACAGCGCGGTGGACGTGGCCTTCGCGGTCGAAGGCGTCGGCACAACGCCAGCCGATGGCGCCGATTTCGTCGGCGGCGTCCTGCCCGAGGGCACGGTCAGCTTCGCGCCGGGCGAAACCCAGGCCGTCATCACATTCGCCATCGCCGGCGACGCGGAGGCGGAAGACGCGGAGAGCTTCCTTGTGACCCTGAGTGACGCGGTCGCCGACCGGGGCGCCGCCGTGATCAATGGCGCATCCTTCGGTGTGGTGATCAATGACGACGATGGGTTCGACGTGACCATCGCGGGCACACCGGGCGATGACATTCTCCTTGGTACGGGCTCGCCCGACGTCATCGACGGGGCAGCGGGCAATGACGCCATTTTGGCCATGGGCGGCAATGACATCCTGCTCGGCGGCTCGGGCGATGATGTGCTTTTGGGCTCGTCCGGTTCGGACATCCTGATCGGTGGCACCGGAGACGACCTTTTGCGGGGCGGCGCCGGGAACGACATGTTCGTGTTCTCCCCCGGGGGCGGCACCGATCGGGTGCTCGACTTCCGGTTCGGCGACCTCCTGGACTTGCGCAGCTTCCCGGGCCTGACCATCGGCGATGTGCTCGGCAACCTCACCGAGGTTCGCGGCGACACCATCCTCACACTGCCGGACGGCACCCAAATCGTCTTCGACGATATCGATCGCGACGATATCGATCCGGACCAAATCCTCTTGGCAAGCGCATGATCGCACCGCTCCGGGTCGGGCGGCCCCCTGCCTGCCCGCCGTTTGACGGGCCCTGGAAAGCCTGGAATGGTCCGCGCTTCGCTCCGTTGCTCTAGAGCCGTTTCCGTTCAAACGGACTGGGCTCTTGTTTTGTTTCGCTCGCGCGCGCCCATATCGGCCCTTTTGGGGCGCTCCGTGAGGGCGGCGCAAAAGGGGCCGATATGGGCGCGCCGGGCCGTGGTCACGGCCTGTGTTCGTGACCCAACTGACTCGGAAAATGCTCTAAAAGGCCATTGCCATGTTCCTTCGTGTCTTGTCGATCCTGTTCTTTGCACTCTTGGCGGCCGTGCTGTTCGGTCTGGGCTTTGCGCTTTACGAAGGGCGCGATCTGTCGCCGGAGGCCCTCGAAGCCCGGTACACGGACGAAACCTCGCGCTTCGTCACTGTCGACGATGTGCGCTTTCACGTCCGGGAGGCGGGCACCAGGACCCCGGAGCGACCGAGCCTTGTCATGATCCATGGCTTCGGCGCCCATCTTCAGACCTGGGATGTTTGGAGCGACGCCCTATCGAGCGAGTACCATGTGGTGCGCTTCGATCTGCCGGGCCATGGCCTCACGGGCCCCGATCCGGAGGGCATCTACACCAATGCCCGCACCCTTGAACGGATCACGGCGCTCATTGACGCTTTGGAACTGGAGCGGATTGTCCTGATCGGCAATTCCCTCGGCGGCCTCATGGCCTGGCGCTACGCGGCCGAACAGCCGGCCGAGGCGGTGGCGGGCCTTGTCCTGCTTGCCCCCGGCGGTCTGCCCCTGCCGGGCACGAACGAGGACGGGCGCGGAGAGGTTCCCGGATGGTTCGGCGTGATCAAATACATTTTCCCGCGCTCGGTCGTGAAGGCGACCTTGACCAATCTGTATGGCGACCCGGAGCGCCTGGCGCCTGAAACCGTCGACCGGTACCACAACCTTCTGCGCCGCACGGGCAACCGCGCCGCCCTGCTTGCCCGGCTGGGCAGTTTCGAATTGAGCGATCCGGAGGCGGCACTGCGCTCCATCGAAGCCCGCACCCTTCTGATGTGGGGTCAGGAGGACGGCCTGCTGCCGGTCAAACAATCGGTGCGTTTTGAATCCTGGCTGCCGAAGGTCACCGTCCTGCGCCTGCCCGGCGTGGGTCACATGCCCATGGAAGAAATCCCAAACCGGTCCGTGAGCAGTGCAAAGGTCTTTTTGAGTTCTCTTCCAGCGCCGTCACGCCCGATTCCGCCTGCCACCGTTCCGGCCCCCGCCAAAACAGGTGAGGAAGACGAGCCCTCACCCACCCGGTGAGCGCCCGGTGCTGCAAGGCTCGGCACCGTTGCAGCGGGCACGGCGTTTTTTGGGCCCCGAGCGGGACGCCCCATGCGGGATGGGGCCGCGTCATCACCGCGCCCTGTTGAAGGGGCGTAAGGCGGCGGGAAACAGCACCCTTCCCCCGCCGCTTCATCGACTTCTCAGATGGCCCTTAGGGACTGTTCAAGATCGGCAATCAAATCGCTCGGATGCTCGACCCCGACCGAAATGCGCATCATGCCCGGCGTGATGCCAATGGCCGCCAGCGTGTCCGGGCCCAGATCCGAGTGGGTCGTGCTGTAGGGGTGAGAGATGAGGGTCTCGGTCCCCCCGAGGCTCACGGCCAGTTTGATGACCTCCAACTGATCGAGCATGCGGAAGGCATCGGCCTCGTTGCCATGCACCTCAAAGGCGAACGTCGATCCGGGCGAGGAACACTGCTTGTTATAAAGCGTGTAGTTCGGATCGTCTTTCTCCAGAAAGCCGAGATAATGGACCTTGTCCACCTTCGGGTGATCCTGGAGGAATTCCGCGACCTGGCGGGCATTTTTCATTGCGGCGGTCATGCGCAGCTTCAAGGTTTCCAGACTGCGCATTACGAGCCAGCCCGTATGGGGGTCGGCCATGGTCCCCAGACCCGTCCGCATACGGCGCACCGGCCAGAGCATCTCCTTGGAGCCAAGGCACGCCCCGGCCACAAGATCGGAATGGCCGCCCACATATTTCGTTAGGGAATACACGACCAGATCGCAGCCGTGCTCCAGCGGTTTTTGCCACAAGGGGCCAAGGAAGGTGTTGTCGACGATCACGGGCGGGCGATGCCCCTGCTCCCGCCCCAGCCGGTCAGCCACATCGACGCAGTGGCTCAAATCCACAAGGCCGTTGGTCGGGTTGGCCGGCGTTTCGACCATGATGGCACCGATGCGGCCGCGTGCCTTTGCCCGCTCCACCGCATCGTCGAAGCGCTGGGTGCAGCCCGTGCCCAGAAAACCTTCCGAATGGATCCCAAATTCCGGCAGGGTGCGTTCAATGAGGCCTTGGGTGCCGCCATAGATCGGCGCGCTGTAGACCACCACATCGCCGGGGCGCACGAAGGTCCAAAGGGTCGTCGAGATGGCCGCCATGCCGCTGGAGAACACCAGTCCGGCTTCGGAGTTTTCCCACAAGGCAAGGCGATCCTCGAGAACCTCCAGGTCCGGATTGTTCATCCGCGAGTAGATCAATCCAGGCTCGGCCTCCGGCCGCGCGGCCCGGCCGGAATTCAGGGCGAAGAAATCCTTGCCGTCCTGGGCCGTCTTGAACACGAAGGTCGACGTCTGAAAGACAGGGATCTTGAGCGAGCCCTCCGACAGGTGCGGGTCGTAGCCATAGCCCATCATCATGGTCTCGGGATGGAGGGCTTGGCCAGCAACGGTGCGCTTCCGATAGGTTTTCTGGCGATTTTGCATGGGGCGTCTCGCAGGCTTGGCCCGTGTTCTAAGGCTCCGCACCCTCGCTTTGCGTCAGAACCGGGCCTTTTTGACAAATCGGCAACTGTTCTGTTGGGTCGAAGACAATCACGTTTCGACCACACCCCTCATACCATGGGTGAGGTCGACTTGGATGGGGTTAATGCGCCGTGCGGGCACGGGTCAGGGGAACGCCGGCCTTCCGGGCCCGGCGGCCTGGAGATACGGAGGGATGCAAATGCACCGGTCGATCCTGCAAAATGTGATGGGCGCCGCCCTTGTCTGCCTGGCGCTGGGCGCCTGTGTCAGCAAACCGATCCGCACGACGGTCAACATCGATGCGCCGCCCGCCACGGTCTGGGCGATCCTGGTGGATTTCGAGCGTTATCCGGAGTGGAACCCTTATCACATCTCGCTTCGGGGCGAGGCCTATGAGGGCGCGACGCTGCAGCTGCGGATTCTGCGGCCCGACGGCAAGGTCGTGGAGATCGACCCGACCATCAAGCGCCTCGATCCGGAAACGGAATTCACGTGGGGCGAAGGGGTGTGGGGCGTCTTTAAGGGCCGCCACGCCTTCTTGCTGGAGGACAATGGGCGGGGCGGCACGCGGCTGTATCAGCTCGAGGATTTCGACGGCCTGGGTGTGTTGTTCGCCGATTTACCCCGGGGGGTGCTGACCGAGGGCTACCATAAGGTCAATGTGGCCCTGAAGGAGCGGGCCGAAGCCTTCGCCGTCGGATGCGGCGTGGGCGCGCCCGTCGACCGTCGCGCCCCCACCATTTACCGCTGATCGTCAGCGGGCCTCCACGGAGGTCACGAACGTGCCGATGGCCCGCTCATAGATCGGGGCATTGGCACGAGTGAAGTCGTGGCCGAGGCCCGGAACCCGCTCAAGCTTTGCGCCCGTGATGTAAGACGCGGTGCGTACCCCTGCCTCGATGCGCACCAGGGGATCGTCCTCCCCGTGGATTACCAGGGCGGGCACACGCACGGTGCGCAGCAGATCGCCCCGGGGCGGCGATGAGACGATGGCGGACAATTGGCGCGCGGACCCGGCCGGATTGATGGCCCGGTCGATGACGGCCTCGGCGAGGGCCCGCAGCTCCGCCTCGCCGGCGGCGTAGGACGGACTGCCGATCACCCGCCAGAAATCGATATGGGCCTGAATGCAAGCCTCTCGATCGTTGGGGTCCGGCGGGGGCCGCATGAGACCGGACGAGGCCGCGTCCGTGGGCGGCGGCAGATCCGGGTCCCCCGGCGTCGACATAATGGAGACCAGACTGCGCGTGCGGGCCGAATACCGCCCCGCGACCGCCTGGGCGATCATGCCCCCCATGGAGGCGCCCACGACGTGCGCGCTGTCCACACCAAGCGCGTCGAGGATACCGATGGTGTCGTCGGCCATGTCGTCGAGCAGATAGGGCGGATCCCCCTGGCCCGGCATGGTGACGCCCAAGTGATCGAGCTTGGTGCTCAATCCCGCATCGCGGTTGTCGAACCGAATGATCCGCAAGCCGCGATCGATAAGCCCGTCCACAAGACCGGCCGGCCAGTGGCAAAGCTGGCAGGCGAAGCCCATGATCATGATGACCGGAGCGCCGTCACGCGGCCCCTGGTCCAGCACTTCGAATTCAAGCCCGTTGGCGGCCACCCTGGCCATGGCGCACTCCCGCTGTTCTGGCCGGTACCCCATCACCGGACGTGTCCCTCTAACCCGTGCGATCGAACTTGCATCGCCGGACGGAGCCAACCTTAAACCGCAACCCCTCGAAGCGAAACATGGCGTATCGCGCGCCCCGGGAGACCCACCCCATGGACCTGCTTTTCGTGTATCTGGCCGTCAGCGCAGCCCATTTTGTCGCGGCCGCCAGTCCCGGCCCGAGTTTCATCATCGTGGCGCGCAGCGCCGTGTCCGGCTCGCGGGAGGCGGGGCTTGTGGCGGCTTTGGGCATGGGCGCGGGCGCCCTGATCTGGGCCGGCGCGGCCGTGTTCGGCCTCCAGACCCTGTTCCTGGCCGCACCCTGGCTCTACACGGGCATGAAGGTTCTGGGGGCGTGTTACCTGCTCTATCTCGCCGTCATGCTGTGGCGCCACGCCCGGGACCCGTTGCCGATCGCTCAGGATACGCCGGAGGGGCGCCGGCCCCATGGGGGCGTCTTTCGCCGGGCGCTTGCCACGCAGCTGTCAAACCCCAAGGCGGCGATCTTTTTCGGCTCGGTTTTCATCACGCTGATCCCGGCCGACGTGCCCGGATGGTTCTATGCGATCATCCTGCCGAGCATTTTCCTGATGGAGAGCGCCTGGTACGGTTTCGTGGCGCTGGCGCTTTCTGCACGGACCATGCGCGCATCCTATCAACGGCTAAAGTCAACCATCGACAGGGTCAGCGGCATGGTGCTTGCCGGACTTGGGCTGACCCTGTTGCTTGACCGGTCGTGACACCCGCCTGGCGTGGCTGTCAGGCCCCATGAAGGGCGTCGCGCACGGCGGCGCCCGCGTCCTCAATGGCGGTGCGGGCGTCTTCAAGCAGGGCCCCCATCGACATGAAGCCGTGGATCATGCCCGGATAGTCCACATGGGTTGCGGCGACGCCGGCAGCGGTTAATTTATCCGCATAGGCCTTGCCTTCATCGCGCAAGGGATCGTATTCGGCCGTGATGACATAGGCCGGCGCAAGCCCTGACAGGTCCTCGGCGCACAGGGGAGAGACGCGGGGATCCTTGATAAGCTCCTGATCCTGAACATATTGCTGCACGAACCAGGTCATGGCGTCCTTTTCCAGGAGATATCCCTTGGCCAGGGCGTTCATGGAATGGGTCTCGGCCAGACATTCGGTCACCGGATAAATCAAAAGCTGGAACGTCACCTGGACGCCGGCGGTCTTGGCCTGCTGGGCCACCACGGCAGCAAGATTGCCACCCGCCGAGTCGCCGCCGACGGCGATGGCGTTGGGATCGATGCCGAGATCGGCGGCGTTGTCCTGCACGTAGCGCACGGCCGCGATGGCGTCATCCATGGCGGCCGGAAACGGGTGCTCCGGCGCCAGGCGATAATCGACCGCGAAAATGCGGCACCCGCTCGCATTGGCAAGCGCACGACACAGACCGTCATGGGTTTCGAGATCGCCGATGACCCAGCCGCCCCCGTGGTAAAAGACCATCGCCGGCATCACGGCGACCGCGGCTACGGGCGTGTAGAGGCGATAGGCCAGATCGCCGGCCGGCCCCGGGAATGTCCCGTTGATCACCCGGCCAATGGGGATGTCGGTCATCCGGGTGGCGGCGGACAGCTCCTTATAGGCGTGGCGAGCCTCCTGCGGGGCCATGGCCGTCAGGGGCGGGGCCGGATTCTCGGCCATTTGTGTAAGGATGGCGTCGACCTGCGGGTTGAGCGGCATGCGGACCCCGTCTGGTTATCGAAAGATCGACTTGTGTAGTCCGCCGGCCCACGCCGCGCAAGGGACAGGTCGCGCCCGCCGGCCGGCGGCGGGGGCCCACTGGCTCTCTGCCACGGCCCGCCCCGAAATCCGGTCAGTGCAGAACCACCACAGCATCCGCGCGCGTGCGCCCGTCGATGATGTCGGTGACGAGCGAGCGCAGCGCCCGCCAGGCATTGGCGCGCCGCTGCTCGCCTTGGGTTTCAAGCTCGTCGACCGCAAGGTCGGCGTAATGCAGGGCGTCGGAACCATGGTGCTCGACGAGGTAGCGGGCCAATGACTGCATGTCCTGGGCGGTGATCATGGGGCGCTCCTTGTGGCCGGAGATCTCTAAAGGGGGTCTCGGGCCGAAGGGGAGCAAACGCCGCGCCAGCGGTAAAGGCCTGAATTTGCGCGGCTTTTGAGCGGCACCGGCAGCCCTGACCGGGCGGAGCGCGGCGCGTGGGCAGGACTTGCCGGGTGGAGACCGTGCCTCAGGAACCGAAAAAGCTGACAGACACGAGCGCGATGACGCTCAACAGCCAGACGGCGAGCGCAACCTGCCAGATCAGCAGGCGCCGCGCGCGCGACGCGCCGTCACCGTCGGGCACGCCGCCGCGTTCCAGGGCGGAGGCCTCGGCGAGGCGCTCCTCTTCGCGCTGGGCAACGGCGAAGAGATCGGTGTCCGCCGTGACACCCACCGTGTCGCGCAGCGCGTCCTCAAGCGCCAAAGCATCGGCAAGGTCGCGTTCAAAGCGGGTGTGATCCTGGGCATCGAGGGAGCGAAGGATGTCGACAGCCGTCATGGAGGCCATGAGCGCCTGGGCGGGCCGGCCGGAATCGCGCAGCTCCAGGGCAAGAAGGCCGAGATGATGCGCGAGCGCAGGGCCGTAGCGGGCGGGGTCCTTGCGCGCGAGCCGCCGCAGAATGCGCAGACTGGCCCGGATCTGCCCCACGGCGCTGCGTTCCGGCCGGTACCCCACACTCAAGGCCAATAAGCCAAGCAGCACAGTAAGAAGACCGATCATCAATGGATGCAGGGACATGGGGCTTTCGTCATCGGAGCGCTAGGGGTCGGAGCGCTAGAGGGTCGGAGCGTTTGGGCGGCGCCGTTCTCGCACCATCCACAAAGCCAATGGCTTCGAGGCCACTGGACCGACCAAACGCACCGCCCGCGTCGTCCTGCACCCCCGTCTGGAAAACAGTTTATCTTGGCGGCCGGGGACGGCAAATCCCCTTCCCATGCGCAACGGCAAGACGACAAAGACCGCCCGCCGGCCGGGCGCACGCCGCACGCGCTTTGGTTATTCAGGCGGGAGTTGGGGTTATCGACGCGGGTGGGGGGATTGCGGTTCCCTAACCGTCCTGGCCATTATGTCTGCGCCTTGGGCGCGGGCTCATTCATCCGCATCGCGCTCAAGGTCGCGGCCGGTTGCCGGGCGCGTGACGCTTAGGCGCGAAACCCGAATGACCCCGCGACTCCCACGCCTTGCAGGAGGCCCAAGACCCCATGGCCCGCATCCCGTATCTCTCCAAAGAAGACGCCCCGGAATCCGTTGCCCGGATCCTGGAAGACCTGCCGCCGCTGAACATCTTCATGATGATGGCGCATACGGGCCAGACGCTTCAGGACTTCGTTCAGCTTGGAAACCGTATCCTGTTTGAAGGCAAGCTGGATGCTCGCTTGCGTGAACTGGCGATCCTGCGGGTCGCGCATCTGTCCGGCGCCGCCTATGAGCGCCACCACCATGAAAAAATCGCACGGGCCCTTGAAATCCCGGCGCGGAAGATAGAGGCCGTGGAACGGGGTGCGGCCGCCGCCATTTTCGACGATCTGGAGCGCAAGGTCCTCGCCTTCGTGGACGACGTGGTGAGCAATGTGCGCGCCGGCGACGCGACCTTCAATCCGCTTGCAGAGCTTTTAAATCCTCAGGAAATCCAGGAACTGGTGCTGACCATCGGTTATTACATGATGGTGGCGCGCTTCCTGGAGACTTTCGACGTGGACATCGAAGAAGACGACAGCGTCACGGTGCGCATGCCGGGAACACGCAGCGGCGGCTAAGCCGGCCGGCCCATACCACGCACGAGGCACAAGGGAGGAAAAACAGCGCCATGGCCGATGCGACGAGCGTGATCCTGCACCACTACGACACCTCTCCGTTCTCGGAGAAAATCCGCCTGATCTTTGGACTGAAGGGTCTGTCCTGGGCCTCCGTCAAGATCCCCAACATGATGCCCAAGCCGGACCTCATGCCACTGACGGGGGGCTATCGCAAAACACCCGTGGTGCAGGTGGGCGCGGACATATACTGCGATACGGCCATGATCGCGCGCATGCTTGAGGAGCGCGCACCCTCGCCCTCCCTGTTTCCGTGCGGCAATCGCGGCCTTGCCTGGAGCGTCTCGCGCTGGGCCGACAGCCCCGTCTTCATGGCCAGCGTGGGCATTATCTTCGGAACCATCGGCGAGCATGTGCCCGAGGCGTTCATCAAGGACCGCCAGGCCTTCGCCGGCGGACGGTTCGACATGGAGGCCATGAAGCAGGCCGTTCCCATGATGAAGGACCACTGGCGCAGCGCCATGGGCTGGACACAGGACCAACTGGGCGGCGGCCAGCCGTTCCTGTTCGGCGACGCGCCCGGCCTGGCGGACATTTCCTGCTACATGAATGTGTGGTTCCTGCGTGGCGCGGTGCCGCCCGCGGCCGATGCCCTGTTGCGCGAATTTCCGCGCGTGACCGCCTGGGCGGAGCGCGTGGCCGCCCTCGGCCATGGTTCGGCGGAGGAGATCGATGGGGACAGCGCGCTCGCCATCGCAGCCGCCGCCGAGCCGGCGACCCGGCCACAGGAAGACCCCCATGATCCGAACGGATTGAAACCCGGCATGGCCGTCACGGTCACACCGGATGATACCGGCCGCGTGCCCGTGGCCGGCACTTTGGTCTCATCCTCCGCCCAGCACATCGCGATTGAGCGGACCGACCCGAAAGTGGGCCGCGTCGTGCTCCATTTCCCGCGCGCCGGCTTTGCGGTCCTGCCCGCCTAAATTAGCGCCGATCTCACAAGAGCGCGCGCGGTCCATCGGCCGCCAGCATCTCAACCAACCACCCGGTCACCCGCTTCGATCTCGCGAGCCATGGCGTCCGTGAGCGGTATATAGGTCCGGTTCTTGTCGTCGCGCAGATACACAGGATCTGAAATCTGGCTCAGATCGAAGCCCTCTTTGACCAGGTCCACCTTGCGGTGCTTGAAGGTGCCCGTGATCTGCATGGCCCCCTCGCCCGCCACGCGCAGGAAGACCGGCCGGGCGTAGGCCGGCAGGGCCGCGGCGGCGTGCCTGTAAAAGGCGTCGAGATCAAGCGGACCGTCCGCAATCAGATTGGCCATTCCAGCGCGACCATCCGTATGCGGCACCTTTACCCCATATACATTGACTTCCAGGATGCCCTCAAAGCGCGACAGGGCCTCGGCCACCTCCGAAGTGGCCACGTTCTCGCCCTTCCAGCGGAAGGTGTCGCCGATGCGGTCTACGAAATAAAAGTAGCCCCGCTTGTCCTTGCTCATCAGGTCGCCGGTGCGGAAATAGGCGTCGCCCTTTTCGAAAACGTCGAGGAGGATCTTTTTCTCCGTCGCGCCCTTGCTTGAGTAACCGCCGAAGCTTTCCCGGGCACTTTCACCGATGCGCCCAAGGGCTTCGCCGGTTTCGCCGGGCGCGCAGGCGACACAAAACCCATCGGCTCCGCGCACGGGCGCCTCGGCGGCCACGTCGAACTTCACCAGTTCCACATTGAAGCTGGCGCGCGCATAGCTGGGGATGCGCCCCACGGCCCCCGGCTTGCCGTCATAATTGAACAAGGTGACATTGCCTTCCGTGGAGCCGTAGAACTCCACAATGCGCGGAATGGCAAAGCGGGTCTGGAATTCTTCCCAGATATCCGGGCGCAAGCCGTTGCCGACGGCAACGCGCAAGCGATGGGCCTGCTCCTTGGGGTGGGGCGCCCCGTTGAGCAGATAGCGGCACAGTTCCCCGATATACTGGAACACCGTGACGTCATTGTCCGCCACGTCATCCCAGAACCGCTGTACAGAGAATTTCCGCCGCAGGACAAGCGTCCCGCCCGCCGACAGGGCGATCCCCACGCCGCCGACACCGCCGGCCGAGTGATACAAGGGCAAGGTCATGTAGACCCGATCCCGCGCGGTGGCCTTGACGGCCGCCGAGAAGCCGTTCATCGCGCCATAGCAGCGCATATGGGGAAATTTGGCGGCCTTGGGCAGGCCCGTCGTGCCGCTTGTGTAGATGTAAAAGCAGGCATCAGCGCCGCGCAGTTTGGGGCGCGCCTCCGGACCCACGGGGGCATCGCCCGCCTCTTCAAGCTCCCGGTCGAGATCCTGCGCGCCGTCAATATCGAGCCGTTCCAGCGGCCCATCGCGCAGAACATGGATGTTGACCGGATGGGCCAGATCGGCGCGCGCGGTCTCAAACTTGTCGACCAGTTCCGCGCCCAAGATAAGCTCGCTGGCCTCGGCCACGTCGAGGCAGTGGGCGAGGGCCCGGCCGGTCAAATTCGTATTGATCAGAGCCGTGATGACGCCAAGCTTGGCCATGCCCATCCAGGCGAAGAGATATTCCGCCCGGTTTTCCATCAGCAGGGACACCACATCGCCGTGACCAAGTCCCTTTGAGCGGGCCCAATTGGCAAAGCGGTTCGCGGCCCGATCAAAGTCTGCGTAGGTGTAGGTGCGCCCTTCAAACACCAGGGCTTCGGCCTCCGGTGTTTTCCTCGCCCAATATTCGAAAATGTCCGCCGTGGTCTCGGTCATATCGGGCGATGCCGCGCCGAGCCGTTTCGAGACAGTCATGGCCGTTGTGAAATAGATCCAGTCGCGGCGAAGCTGGTCGAACAAGGCCATGGTCTCGTCCCTCCCGTCAAAGAGTCGTCCACGCTCAGACTTATACGCGGCCAAACTCAATCGTCTTGGTTAACAATTTTCACGATAAGAGAGGCGCGCAGCCGGTCAAGCGCCGGTCAACATGCCCCTCATCGGCCCGGTTTCCCACGGCGGTGGTTTCACGGGCGGGCAAAACCGCTCTAAAGTGAGAGCGTCCTGCGATCAAATCGGGACAGACCCGAAGGAGGAATTCCATGTCGAGCCGCACCGTAGTGCTTTGCGAACCCCTGCGTACCCCCATTGGCACCTATAACGGGACCCTGAAGTCCACACCCGCGACCGAACTGGGCGCGACCGTGATCAAAGCTGTCCTCGCCAAAAGCGGCCTCGACCCCGCGTCCGTCGGCGGCGTGATCATGGGCAATGTGATCCAGGCCGGCAACAAGATGAACCCGGCGCGCCAGGCCGCCCGCCACGCCGATATTCCCGTCGAAGTCCCCGCCCTGACCGTGAACCGCGTGTGCGGCTCGGGCGCCCAGGCCCTGGCCAACGCCGCCTCGGAAGTGTGGACCGGCTATGAAGATGTGATGATCGCCGGCGGCATGGAGAACATGGACGCCGCGCCGTATCTCATCATGAACGGCCGCTGGGGCCACCGGATGGGCCATGCCCAGATCATGGACTCCATGCTGCTCGACGGCCTGCATGACGCCTTTTCCGATGAGCACTCCGGTTGGCATACGGAAGATTTGGCGACGCGTTTCCAGATCAGCCGCGAAGCCCAGGACGAATGGGCCGCCCGCAGCCAGCAACGCTTCAGCGCCGCCCAGGCCGCCGGCAAGTTCGACGCCGAAATCGCGCCTGTGACGATCAAGGGCCGCAAAGGTCCGGAAGAATTCGCCAAGGATGAGCACAATCGTCCGGACACGACCGTTGAATCCCTGCAGCGTCTGCGTCCGGCCTTCCGCAAGGACGGCACCATTACGGCCGGGAACGCGCCGGGCCTCAACA
>CAYYTT010000049.1:0-24002 GCA_964474635.1 uncultured Alphaproteobacteria bacterium
GCTTTGCCGTTGCCGAAGGTCCTGACATTGAAGACGACTTCCACAACTTCACGGCCCTGAACTTCCCCGAAGGTCACCCGGCCCGGCAGATGCACGACACCTTCTATCTGAAGGCGCCGGAGGGGGGGGGCTCGCCCAAATTGCTGCGTACCCATACGAGCCCGGTGCAGATCCGCACCATGCTGGCCGGCCCGCCGCCCCACCGCATTATCGCGCCGGGGCGCACCTATCGCTGCGATTCCGACCAGACCCACACCCCCATGTTCCACCAGGTGGAGGGCCTGCTGATCGACGATCAGACCCATATGGGCCAGCTCAAATGGGTCCTGGAGGAATTCTGCAAGGCCTTCTTCGAGGTTGACAGCGTGACCATGCGCCTGCGTCCGAGCTTCTTTCCGTTCACGGAACCCTCGGCGGAGGTCGACATTCGGTGCGACCGTTCCGGCGGCGAGTTGAAGGTCGGCGAGGGCGAAGACTGGCTGGAGATCTTGGGCTGCGGCATGGTCCATCCCAATGTTTTGCGCGCCTGCAAGATCGATCCGGCCAAGTACCAGGGCTGGGCCTTCGGCATGGGGATCGACCGGCTGGCGATGTTGAAATACGGCATTCCGGACCTGCGGGACTTCTTCGCCGCCGATCTGCGCTGGCTGCGCCATTACGGCTTTGGCGCCCTTGATATGCCGTCCCTTGCCACGGGCCTGAGCCGCTGACGCACCGCCCGCCCCGCCCCCTTTGCCTGGACAAAGCCCATGAAGTTCACCGTCAGTTGGCTGAAAGAGCATCTGGACACGGATGCGAGCCTGGATGAAATCACTGAAACCCTGACCCGTATCGGCCTTGAGGTGGAGGAGGTCGACAACGCCGCCGAACGCCTTGCCGTCTTCAAGGTGGCCGAGGTGGTCGAGGCCAAGCAGCATCCCGATGCGGACAAACTGAGGGTCTGCCGGGTGCGCACGGCCGAAGGCGAGGTTCAGGTCGTGTGCGGCGCGCCCAATGCCCGCACGGGCATGCGGGCCGTGTTCGCGCCCTCGGGTTCATATATTCCGGGCACGGATCTGACCTTGAAGCCCACCAAGATCCGCGGTGTTGACTCAAATGGCATGCTGGTTTCCGAACGGGAAATGGGCCTGTCGGACGAACATGACGGCATCATCGATCTGCCGGAAACAGCCGAAGTGGGCACGCCCATGGCGCAAGTCATGGGGCTCGACGATCCCATGATCGAGATCGCCATCACGCCCAACCGGCCGGACTGTCTGGGCGTGCGCGGCGTGGCGCGGGATCTCGCGGCGGCGGGCCTTGGCAAAATGAAGCCCGATCCCCTGGAGCCGGTGGCCGGCCAATTCCCCTGCCCCATCTCCATCGATCTGAAATTCTCCGGCGACACCAAGACGGCCTGCCCCGTCTTCGCCGGCCGGGTGATCCGCGGGGTGAAGAATGGTCCAAGTCCGGACTGGATGCAGCGGCGCCTGACAGCCATTGGCCTGCGCCCCATTAATGCCCTTGTGGACATCACCAACTACATCTCCTACGACCGGGGCCGGCCGCTTCATGTCTATGACGCGGCGAAAGTGACCGGCACGATCCATGCGCGCCTTGGGGACGAGGGCGAAACGCTCCTCGCCCTCGACGGCAAAGAATACACGGTCGATGAAACCATGTGCGTCATCGCAGATGATCGGGCCGTGCTCGGCCTTGGCGGCGTGATGGGCGGCGAGACCTCAGGCTCCACCGAAACGACCACGGATGTGCTGATCGAAAGCGCCTATTTCGATCCCGTACGCACGGCCGAGACAGGCCGCAAGACAGGCATCAATTCGGACGCGCGCTATCGCTTCGAACGCGGCATCGATCCCCTTTTCGTGGTGGACGGACTGGAGCTTGCGACCCGCATGGTGCTCGACCTGTGCGGCGGGGAAGCGAGCGAGCGCATCGTTGCGGGCGAGGAACCCGATCCCGATCACACGATTTCCTTCGACCCCGCCCAGGTAAAGCGCCTGACGGGGCTCGATCTGTCCACGGACCGGATGACGGCAATTCTCCGCTCCCTCGGGTTCGACGTGGATGACGAGGGTGCGGGGCTGACGGTCACGGCCCCCTCCTGGCGGCCCGACGTGCACGGACAGGCGGACCTCGTGGAGGAAGTCATGCGCATCCATGGGCTTGACCATGTGCCCTCCACCCCCCTGCCCCGGGTCGCACCCGTCGCGAAGCCCGTGTTGACCTCCCTGCAGGATCGCCTGCGCCTTGCCAAACGGGCCTTGGCCTCGCGCGGCCTCATGGAGGCGGTCACCTGGTCCTTTGTCGACGAGGCGGATGCGGCCCTGTTCCGCGGCGAGGGCGAGGCGCCCATCACGCTCGCAAACCCCATCGCCTCGGACCTCGACACCATGCGTCCGAGCATCCTTCCCGGGCTGATCAAGGCCGTGGGGCGCAATATGGACCGGGGCTTTGCCACCGTCGCCCTCTTCGAGGCCGGCGCCCAATATGCCGGCGAGGACCCCGGCGACCAGGCCCTGGCCGTCTCAGGCGTGCGCCGGGGCGGGGCCAGCCGTGACTGGCTGCGCGCCGGTCAGGACGCGGATTGTTTTGACGCCAAGGCCGATGCCCTCGCGGCCCTTGAGGCGGCGGGCGCGCCCATCGCCAGCCTACAAGTCGCGGCCAGCGCGCCGGCCTGGTACCACCCGGGCCGCTCCGGCACGATCCAGCTTGGGCCCAAAGCCATCCTGGCCCGCTTTGGCGAAATTCATCCGCGGGTGCTCGATGCCCTTGATGTGAAAGGCCCCGTGGTCGCTTTCGAAGTCTTCCCCGGCGCCATCCCGGCCCCGAAAGCCAAGGCCACGAAGACCCGGGCCAAGCTCGATGCCTCGAACCTGCTCCCGGTCACCCGCGATTTCGCCTTCGTGGTGAAGGCGGATGTGAGCGCGGAGACCCTGGTGCGCGCCGCCAAGGGCGCGGAGAAAAAGCTCATCACGGATGTGCGCGTCTTCGACCTCTATGCGGGCAAAGGCATCGATGAGGGTCACAAGTCCCTGGCCATCGAAGTCACCCTGCAACCGCGCGACAAGACCCTCACGGACGAAGACATCGAAGCCGTGAGCGAAAAGATCGTGGGGCAAGTGGCCAAGGCAACCGGCGGTAGCTTGCGGGGATAAGAGAGAGTAGCTCTCCCACCACAATTCGAGCCCACTACAATTCGAGCCCACTACAATTCGAGATGGTCTCGATACAAACATAAGTGTTCAGCCCCTTGCGCAGGGCCAAGTTTAGCCAGTCCATGGCCGAACTTGGCCGAGCGTGTCCGCCCCTGTGCCCCCCGACACATCCGTACATCGCGAGCCCGGATATCTCTTGTGCATGGGCGCTGCTGTGCAGCGCGGCGCGTGACACAGGAGCGGGACCATGTGGACCAAGATCGAAACGGAAGACGGCATTTACTGTGTTGTTATCGTTGATGACAAAGCCTGGATGGTTCCCGCCAACACGCCTGGTCTTGAGGCCTTTCTTGGCGATCCGTCGTCCCAGCCCATGCCCGAGGGTTTGGAGGGCTTTGGGGAGAGCATGCCCTGGCCCAGCTCCAAGGACGGCTTTGTGATCGGCCACATCAATCGGCAAGAAGAAGAGCCCGCGGAGCAAGCCAAACCAATTGATCGCTCTGGCTTCGTGAGCAGCTATCCGCCGGAGGAAGAAGAGCCGGCCCCCCAAGCCAAACCCATCGATCGCAATGGCTTTGTCAGCAGTTATCCGCCGGAAGAAGAAGAGCCGGCGCCCCAGGCCAAACCCATTGACCGCTCCGACATGCCCGACGATCCCAAGCCCCTGCCCATTCCCGACGAGCTCATCGATTTCGGTCACGGCGCCGGGATCTCACCGGACAGCCAGCCCCCGGAAAGCCAGGCCCCAGAAAACCAGGCCGGCGACGGCTTCGTGTTGGACTTGTTCGGCGCGCAAGACCCCATGGACGCGGTCAATCCCCTGCCCTTCGACCACGGCCACGGCGATGCTATCGATGCGTTCTCACCGAGCGACATGCCTGGACTTGATATGGACGTGGCCCACTGAACCGTGGGCATGGGGACCATCAATAGAGGCCGCAAACCATTTGCTTTGCCCCATCGGGATTTTTTGGACCTGCCGGGTCTGAACTGCGCCGCGCAAGCGGCTCTCAAAACCCTCTGGCCCATTCTGGAGCGGTTGTGGACCAGCCTGCTGCCCGCATGGAACGCCCCAGAACGGCGGCTTGACGACGGTGAGGCGACTGAGCATTTTTGGGTTCAGCAATTTAACCGGTCAGAAGATTCATGCAGAATATTGGGTTAACCGAGGCCAAAGCAAAACTCGCGGACCTGCTTCGCGCCGTTGAAAACGGTGAAGCCTTTGCAATCACGCGACATGGCCGTGCCATCGCCCATCTCATCCCCGCGCCCTCACCCGAGGATGAGGCGCGCAAAGAGGCGTTAGACCGCTTCCTCAAACTGCGCGATGAGTTCGAGCCATCGAAGATGACGGCGGAAGATAGTCTCAAAGCACGGCACGAGGGGCACAGGGCGTGACTGGCCTCGTCCGCCAGCTGATCAATGCCGCGCGAGCGGAGGCGTTACCCGTTTTCACATAGGTCATCCCTATACCTATAAAAATCTCTCATGCCTGCCCAGAGCCCGTTGCATGCTTATTCAGCGCCGTATCGCAGAACGCATTTAGGAGTGTTGGGGCGGGAGAACGGACACTGCAATGCCGACACATCCCAACACTTGGCCCTTTGTGCCCACCCAGAGTGTCGTTGAAATCGACCATGGGGAGGGGGTTTGGCTGGTCACCCGCCAGGGCCAGCGGATTCTGGATGCCGCCGGCGGGGCGATTGTCTCCAATATTGGCCATGGACGCCCCGAAATCGGCGCGGTTGCCGCGCAAGCCTTGGCCCGGGGCGGGTATATGGTGCCGACCTTCCTGACGCCGGAGCGCGAGCGCCTCGTGGCCCGGCTCATGGGCTGGCTGCCCGCCCCCCTCACCCGGGTCTTTTTCACAAGCGGCGGCTCGGAAGCCGGCGACGCGGCCATCCGGCTCGCCCGCCAGCACCATCTGCTTAAAGGCGCGCCGGAGCGCTGGAAGGTCATCGGGCGCGAGCCGTCCTACCATGGGGCCACGGCGCTGACCCTGGCCGTGGGCGGGCACCATTCGCGCCGGGCGGGCTATGACGTCCTGTCCGCGAATTTCCCCAAGGTCCCCGCGCCCTACAGCCTGCGCAGCCCGCTCGGCCGGCACCACCCGGACGAGGATTTGCGCTGCGCCGCCGCCCTTGAAGACACCATTGAGCGCGAGGGACCAGAGACGATCGCGGCCGTCATTGGTGAGCCGATCATCGGCACTTCCGGCGGCGCGTTGGTGCCGGGCCCGCGTTACTGGCCGGAGGTCCAGCGGATCTGCCGGAAATATGGCATCCTTCTCATCATTGATGAGGTGATGACGGGTTTGGGGCGCACGGGGACGAAATTCGCCGTGGAGCATTTCGGCGTCCGACCGGATATTCTGTATACAAGCAAAGGCCTCACGGGAGGCTACGGGCCGCTGGGCGCGGTGTTCGCCAGCGACGAGACCCTGGCGCCCCTGGCGGCCAAGGGCGAAAGCCTGATGTTCTACACTTATGGGGGCCATTCGGCGGTCTGCGCCATTGCCGACAAGGTGCTGCAAATCCTCGAAGACGAGGCCCTGGTGGCCCGCGCCGCCCGGCAGGGCGCCAAACTGCAGGCCCTGCTGACCGAGCGCCTGGGCGAGCATCCCCATGTGGCCGAGATCCGGGGCGAGGGGCTCCTGCGGGCCGTGGAACTTGTCGCGGACCGGGCCACGCTGGAGCGTTTTCCAAAAACGGCCGGGATCACCCAAGCCGTCGTCGCGCGCGGCCTGGAGCATGGCGCCTTCTTCTATCCCGGCGGCACGGGCGAGGTGCGCGATGTCATCGGTCTGGGGCCCGCCTTTACTGTGACGGATGCGGAGCTTGAAATCATGGTCGAGCGCCTGGCCCTCGCCATCGACAGCGCCCTCAAGGGCGCGACGTGACGCACGCAGCGGGCCGCGCCTGACACGTCCCTGAAAGACTGCTACATCACTGTAGAAATACTTTGCGCCGCGCGCCGGCACGGGCGCGCGCTCTGGTGCAATCAGGAACCGGCCCGCGCGGCCAGGTCACGGGAGGGACAGACGTCCAATGGCTTCATTCGAGATCAACGGGCGCACGGTCACCGTGGATGTGCCGGAGGACATGCCGCTCCTCTGGGTGATCCGCGACGAACTGGGGCTCACGGGCACCAAATATGGCTGCGGCATTGCCCAATGCGGGGCCTGCACCGTCTCCATGGATGGGGTCGCGGTGCGCTCCTGCCAGATGCCGGCCGCGGCCGCCGAGGGCGCCAAGATCACCACCATCGAAGGGCTTGGCACGCCTGACGCGCCGCATCCGGTGCAACAGGCCTGGATCGAGCACCAGGTCGCCCAGTGCGGCTACTGCCAGTCCGGCCAGATCGTCCAGGCGGCGACTTTCCTCGACGCCACGCCGAACCCCACCGATGACGACATCGACCAGATGATGAGCGGCAATCTATGCCGCTGCGGCACGTACAACCGCATCCGCGAGGCCATCCGGTCGGCGGCCGACAAGCTGCGGGAGGCCTGAGCCATGAGCACCATCGGAACCATTGCCCGGCGCAGTTTCCTGATCGGCTCGGCGGCGATTGCCGGCGGCGTTGCCTTCGGCGTTTATGTGGTCAAAACGCCCCACGCCAATCCCCTGGCGGACGGCCTTGCCGAGGGCGAGGCGACCTTCAATCCTTGGGTCAAGATCGGACCGGAGAGCATCACCCTGATCGCACCGCACACGGATCTTGGCCAGGGCGCCCGCTCGATCCAGGCGGCGCTCATCGCCGAGGAGCTGGACCTTGAGTTCGGCGGTTTTGAGGTGGAGACGGGGCCCACGGCCCCGGCATACTACAACACCGCCGGCGCGGAAGAAGGCGTGCCCTTCATGCCACGGGACAAGAGTGCCCAAGCCGAATTTATGCGCGGCACCATGGGCGCCCTTGGCAAGGTGATTGGTGCCCAGGTGACCGGCGGCTCCAGCACCGTGCCCGACAGTTTTGTGAAACTGCGCAAGGCCGGCGCGATGGCCCGCGAGACGCTGAAGAAGGCGGCGTCCATGCGCACAGGATTGGCTCCAGAAGAGCTTTCCACGGAAAACGGCGCGGTCGTCCTGCCGGATGGAACGCGCCTTGCCTACACGGATCTTGCGGCCGAGGCGGCGGGGATCGATCCGGTTGCGGATGTTCCTTTGCGCGATCCGAGCACCTGGCGCCTTCTCGGCACGGACATGATGCGCCTTGACGTGGTGGCAAAATCGACCGGCACCCTGACCTATGGCATCGATTTGCGCATGGAGGGCATGGTCTACGCTGCCGTGCGTCTCAATCCCCGCCGCGGCACCCTTGAGGGCTATGACGCCAGCGCGGCCGAGGCCATCCCCGGGGTCTCGCGGGTCCTGGAGGTCACGAGCGGCCTTGCCGTTATTGCCAACAACACCTGGACCGCGTTCAAAGGGGCCGAGGCCCTGGAGCCGCAATGGGGCGCGGCGCCCTATCCGGCCGAAATGGCCGATCACTGGGCGGCCATCGAGGCCTCGTTCGTGGAGGAGCGCCTGGACCGGGAATGGCTGAAGGCGGGCGATGTGACATCGGCACTGGCCGGGGCGAGCGAGACAGTCTCGGCCGAGTATCGCGCGCCCTATCTTGCCCATGCGCCGCTCGAGCCCATCAGTGCCATGATCAAGGTCACCGATACCCGGGTGGATCTTTGGGTGGCGCACCAATTGCCCCGCTTCGCCCAGGACATTGTGGCACAAATCACCGGCCTGCCGGCCTCTGCCGTGGTACTCCACAACCAATATGCCGGCGGCAGCTTTGGCCACCGGCTTGAGTTTGAAAATGTGCGCTACGCGGCGGAAATCGGCCGCCAGATGAAGGGCGTGCCCATCAAACTGACCTTCCGCCGGGAAGAAGATATGGCCTGGGATTTCCCGCGCCATATCGGCATTGCCCGGGCCACCGGCGCGGTCAGGGACGGCAAGGTCGAGGCCCTCGACATCGCCGTTGCCTCCCCATCCGTCACCGGATCCCAATTCTCGCGCATCGGCCTTTCGCCGCCGGGCCCGGACAATCAGCTTGCGGCCGGTGTCTGGACGGCACCCTACGCGATCCCGAACCTGCGGGTGCGGACCTACCGCGTGCCGGAATTGGCGCCGGTCAGCTCCTGGCGCTCCGTGGGCGCCTCATCGGGTGGCTTTTACATGGAAACGGCGATGGACGAGTTGATCCATGCCGCCGGGGCCGATCCGCTTGAGGAACGTTTGCGCCTGTGCAACTACGACGTGGCGCGCGGCGTGCTGGAGGCCGTCGGAGAGATGTCGAATTGGGGCAGCGCTCTCGGGCCGAACCAAGGCCGGGGCCTTGCCCTCGTGATTTCCTTCGGCGTGCCTGTGGCTGAGGTGGTCGAAGTGACCAACACCTCCTACGGCATTCGCATCGATAAGGTGTATGTGGCCGCCGATGTGGGCCCGGTGCTCGACCCGGTTAACTTCGACAACCACGTCAAAGGCGCGGTGGTCTGGGGTCTGGGGCACGCCATGAACTGCGAGACGACCTATGCGGACGGCATGGCGGAGCAGACCAATTTCGACATGTTCCAGGCCATGCGCCTTTATCAGTGCCCCGACATCGAAGTCCGCGCCGTGGGTAAGGCACCGGAGATCAAAGGTATCGGGGAGCCGCCCGTACCGCCGGCGGCTCCGGCCCTCGCCAATGCAATCTTCGCGGCCACGGGCACACGCCTGCGCGAAATGCCGTTCAACAAGACCGTCGATTTCGTGTGAGATCGCGATGATCATCCGACGCGTTTGACCATGAAGGCAGATTGACCATGCAAATTCTGGCCGCCTTGATCCTCGCCGTGTCCGGCGGGCTCCACATTGCCGCCGGCGTCGCCAGCGGCTTCGCGCCGGACGGGGTGTCCCTGCTCGGCTTTGGCGTGCTCGACCTGGTGCTGGCCTTCGGCCTGTTCCGGGGCTGGCGCTGGCTTGCCTATATCGTTTTTCCTCTGATCATGCTCGGGGCCATCGCGGCCCTGGCGGCCAGCTTCGATCCAGGGCCCGTTCCGGCGATCTACTACACGGCCATCGCCATAGCAGATGCGGCTTGCGCGCTCGCCCTCTTCCTGGCCCTGTGGCCGACCTACCGATCCGCCACGGCCTGAGGGATTGGGGGCGCGGGGCGATCAATCCGCGCCGCGCCTTAGCGGGGGAAGTGTCCGTTCGGCGGGCTCGATTTAAAGCGTTTGTCCGGCAACAGCGCGTAGGCTTGTGGCTTTGACGGGTTGGAGAGGCAAACACCGTGGACGCAGCAGACGCGAAGGATCGCCGTTTCTGGAATCGGATCGCGCAAGGCTATGCGCGCAAGCCGGTCGCCGATGAGGCCGCCTATCGGGAAAAACTGAAGCGAACACGCGCCCATTTATTGCCCGAGATGCACATCCTGGAGATCGGCTGCGGCACGGGTTCAACGGCACTCGCCCACGCACCTTACGTCGCGCAGATCGATGCCATCGACCTTTCCGACGACATGATCCGGATTGCCCGCGAAAAGGCCCGTGACGAGGGCGTCACCAATGTCACCTTTCGCCAGGGTGACATGGCGGATGTGACCGCCCCGGCCGGTGGTTATGACGCCGTTTTGGCCCTGTCCGTCTTGCACTTGCTCCGGGACCGGACAGGCGCGGTTGAGAAAATCCACGCGCTCCTGAAGCCGGGCGGCATGTTCGTCTCCAGCACCGCCTGCCTTAGCGACGCCATGGGCTGTTTGAAGCCCCTGCTTGCGGCCGCGCGCTGGACAGGCCGTGTGCCCTATGTGGCGTTTTTCACCAAGGCCCAGCTGCTGGAAGACATGGCCGGCGCGGGGTTCCAGTTCGTGGAAGAGTGGCTGCCGGGCAAGGCCAAGGCGGCCTTCATCATCGTGGCCAAGCCCCGAAACTGAGAAACCATCCTGACAAGGATCGCAGCCTGTAACGCGAACCGGAGCGGGGGACACGGAGCTTTTGGCTCAGGGTGCCTTGGCTTGCGTTCGCCATGACGGGGCGTGTTTTGCGCCTGGGCACCCCATGGCTCGCTTACAGATAACTGGCAATTGCCTCCAGCGGCTTTTTCGCCGTGGCGTGGACCGGGACACTGGCATCCTCGGCCGGGTAGCCGGTCACGAGCAGGACAAACGGTTTTTCCGTCGCCGGACGGCGGCAGATCTCATTGAGGAACGCCATGGGCGCCGGCGTGTGGGTGAGCGTGGCGAGCCCCGCATGGTGGAGGGCGGCGATGAGGAAGCCGGTCGCGATGCCGACGGACTCCGTCACATAGTAGTTCTTCTTGTCATCGCCTTCGGCGATGCCGCCGCGCCGCTGCGCAAAGATCGCGATGAGCCAGGGGGCCGTTTCCAAAAACGGTTTGTGGGCGTCGGTCCCCAACGGACGCAGGGCGTCAAGCCAGGCATCGCCCGCCTTTCCCGCATAAAACTCCCGTTCCTCCGCCTCCGCCGCTTCGCGCACCCGTGCCTTCACGTGCGCCGACCCGATGACGGCGAAATGCCAGGGCTGGTGGTTGGCGCCGCTCGGCGCCGTGCCCGCCGCCCGCAGACACGCGTCGATCACGGCCCGGTCCACGGGCCGGGGCGAGAAGGCGCGCACCGAATGGCGCCGGCGTATTTCCTCATGGAAAGCCTCGGCGCGGGCGCGCATCTCCTCTGCTGGATATTCGATAAAGTCACTCAAGGGACGGCTGTCATGGTCACTCATCGCCGGTCCTCTTCGGGTTTTGGGGCGCACACGGGACTGATACGGGCCTTGCCGGTTTCGCCGGAACGCAAAAGGCCCGATAACGTCGCCTGACACCCCTAAAGTGAGGGATCTTCGCGGACCCCACGCTACCAAAGTCAATGATCGACGCGCCATGGTCCAAAGCCTTCTCATCACTCTTGTTCGATCCGTCCTGCGCCGCGCCGCCCCTCCCCCGGGCCCTGCGTGCATGGCGGTTTTGGGCGCCTTCGCGCTCGCCGCGTGCGCCGGTCCGGCGGCCCAGTACCCTCAAGTGTCAACGGTGGAGGAAGAAGCGGCCCGAACGCCCGTGCTGGCGGAGATCATCGATGAGCGCCTCGCCCGGCGCGCCAGGCTGTTCACCCTTGCCTGGCCCGTCCTGCGCGACAACGCCGCCCTGTGCGGGCAACGCACCCGGCGTGCCTTTGGCTGGGTTCGCGGCGACGAGGAGACCACCGCGCGCCTCGTGGGCCAGGTCCGCCCCATCCATGTGAAAACGGCCGCGGGCATCGATGGCCAAACGGTCCTGCATGTCATCCCCGGCAGCCCGGCGGCCGCTGCCGGCATCACCTCCCGCGACCGGATCCTTGCCGTTGAGGGGGTGGCCCTGCCCGACCGCTCCGGCTGGAAAGCCGCCGAGCGCAAGCGAAAGGCAGGCCGGTCCGTCACTGTGGTACTGCAGTCGGGCGAAGCAAGCCCGCGCAGCGTGACCATGGCGCCCATTCCCATCTGCGACGTGGGCCTGCGGCTCGATCCCTCCAGCGGCTATGGCGGCTACACGGACGGGGACACGATCTGGCTGACAAGCGGCATGCTGCGCGACATTGAGGACGACCGGCAGATCCAATTCGTGGTCGGCCACGAGCTTGCCCACGCCCTGGGACGCCATCCGCGCAAGACCGTCTGGAATTCGGTCGTCACGGGCGCGGTGGTGATCGTGCCCGTGGTGGCCGTCGGCGGGGCGGTGGTCGACAGCATGCTCGATCTGCTGGGCCGCGAGCCGGTGCCCCCGCCTGGCCAAGATGCCGCGGCCGCCGTGGCCGCCAGCCTGACGCGCTCGCGCGCCTTCGAGCGGGAGGCCGATTATGTGGGCCTCTACCTCTTTGCGCGCATTAATCCGGACCTGGACCGGGTGGGTGACATTTTCCGCGCCCTTGCCGCGGAGGGCCCTTTGAGCGCCTGGCGGGCGCGCAGCCACCCGAATGTGCCCGAGCGTCTGCTGGCCCTGGAGCGAACGGCCCAGGAGATCCGGCGCCGGCGCGCGGCGGGCGAGGACCTCGTTCCCCACGGTTTCAAACCGCCCGAGTGATGACCCGGGCACACCCGCAGAGCGTGACAAGGGGATGACAATCCCGCTCCCGAATGCTGGTGTAGCGGTCGATTGTGTCTTGTCCCCGGGAGACCCCGCACGATGATTTCAGCGCTTGAAGCATTCAACGATCTGGTCAACACCCTGAACACCTTGCTCTGGGGCAATGTGCTTCTCTATGTGCTGTTGCCGGTCGGGCTTTTGTTCACGGCGGCCTCGCGCTTCGTCCAGTTCCGCAATTTCTTCAGCATGTTCCGGGCATTGGCCCAGGCCTTCCACCACGACAGCGACCGGCCCACCTCCTTCCAGGCGCTGGCACTGTCCGTGGCCGGCCGCGTGGGAGCCGGGAATATCGGCGGCGTGGCCGTGGCGATCACCCTTGGCGGGCCCGGTGCCATCTTCTGGATGTGGGTGGTGGGCCTGCTCGGCATGGCGACGAGCTTTTTCGAGTGCAGCCTCGCCCAGCTCTACAAACGCCAGGAACCCAGCGGCAATTACCGCGGCGGCCCGGCCCTTTACATCCGCCACGGGCTGGGGCGCATGCTGGGCCCACTCGCGCCGGTGCTGGGCGGCCTGTTCGCCGTGCTGCTGATGATCACCTTTCCCATCGCCTTCAACACGGTGCAGAGCTTTTCGCTCGCCACCTCCATCAATGACGCCTTCGGGATCGATCAGATTTATGTGGGCCTCGTCCTATGCGTACTGATCGGGGTGATCGTGTTCGGCGGCCTGAAGCGCATCGCCGAGACGGCCGAGATTATTGTGCCGGCCATGGCGGTGGCCTACATCACGCTCGCCCTGTTCGTCATCGGGAGCAACATTGCCGACGTTCCGGCGGCCCTTGGCACCATCGTTAAGAGCGCCTTCGGTCTTGAGGCCGCCCTTGGCGGGGGCATCGGCGCGGCGATCCTGCAGGGCGTGCGCCGGGGTCTTTTTTCCAACGAGGCGGGCCTCGGCTCGGCGCCCAATGTGGCGGCCCTTGCCTATGTGCGCCATCCGGCCCAGCAGGGGGTGGTGCAGTCCCTGTCGGTCTTCATCGATACGATTTTGATCTGTACCGCGACGGCTTTGATCATTCTTTTGTCCGATGTGGGTCTGAAGGACCCGGACTTGACCGGCGTCGCCCTGACCCAGAACGCCCTTGCCGACCATGTGGGCGGCTGGGCCGAGAGCTTTGTCGCCATCGCCCTCGGGCTCTTTGTCTTCACCTCCATCATGTACAACTACGTTCTGGGGGAAAACGCCATCGACTTCTTCATTGGGGAGAACAAATGGGTCTTCGGCGCCTTCCAGGCCCTGACCCTGGTGATCCTGTTCGCCGGTGCCAATCTGGAGCGCAGCTCCGCCTTCGGTTTTGCGGACGTGACCATGGGCATTCTGGCTTTGGTGAATCTTTTCGCGCTGATCCTCCTCTTTCCCGTGGGCTTGCGCGTGCTCGCCGATTTCGATGCGCAGATCAAGGAGGGGCGCGTGCCCGTCTTCGATGCGGAGGCCTTCTCCGATCTCGATATCGATAAGGCCGCCTGGGCCCTGGATAAGGCGGACGATGCGTTGGTGAAGGAACGGCGCGCGGCGCTTGGCGCCGGTCTTGCCGGCTCCGGCACGGCCCAAGGCGCGGCAAAGGCGTAAGGACCATGCCGACCCTGCCCGATCCCCTGGCCTATGCCATTCCGGCCTTTGTGCTGCTCATCCTGGTGGAGATGGTCTTTGTCCGCCTCACCGGGCGGGGCCATTATGAGGCGCGGGACAGTCTGACGAGCCTGCTGATGGGGGTGGGCAACACGGCCTCCAAACTGCTCATTGGCGGGGTGGCCGTGGCCTGGTTCACCCTGATCGAGCCTTACGCCCTGTTTGATATC
This sequence comes from uncultured Alphaproteobacteria bacterium, assembly GCA_964474635.1. Taxonomy (GTDB): domain Bacteria; phylum Pseudomonadota; class Alphaproteobacteria; order JAJFIK01; family JAJFIK01; genus CAYUYV01. Next base: position 14,062 of record CAYYTT010000049.1, read on the forward strand.
GGGTGGACCTGGTGGGCCTGGGTGCTGTGCTTCGTGATCGATGATTTTTTCTACTATGTCTGGCACCGGGCGGCGCACCGGGTGCGCTGGTTCTGGGCCGATCATGTGGTGCACCACTCCTCCCAGCACTACAATCTGACGACGGCCCTGCGTCAGCCCTGGTTCGGCGTCGTGACCATGAGCTTCGTGGTGTTCGGCACCTGGCAAGTGTTGCTGGGCTTTCCCATCGCCATGATCGCCTTTTGCGCCACCTTGAACCTGATCTATCAGTTCTGGGTGCATACGGAGACGGTGCGACGCATGCCCGCCTGGTTTGAGGCGGTGATGAACACGCCGAGCCACCCCCGGGTGCACCATGCCACACACCCGCGCTATTTGGACCGCAACTATGCGGGCGTGTTCATCATCTGGGACCGGATGTTCGGCACCTTTGAGCGGGAGCGGGACGAGGACCCCTGCCGCTATGGCATCATCCATAATCTGTCCACGTTCAATCCGCTGATTGTCGCCATCCACGAGTTCTGGGGCATCGCCAAGGACGTGGTCCGCGCCCGGAGCGTGGGTGAGGCCTTGCGCTACATGTTCGCCCCTCCGGGCTGGTCGCCGGACGGCTCCCGCGCCACCTCGGACACCTTGCGCGCGCGCTGGCAGGCCCGGCAGGCCGGCGCCTCGAAACAAGCCCCGGCGGATGGCTGACGCACCGGCCATTGAGCCCATCGGCGCGGCCCACAAGCCGGGCATCCTCGCCCTCAACGCGGGCCATGTGACGGAAACAGCGCCCCTGGATGCGTCGGAGCTGGAGGCCCTTCTGCGCGACGCCTTTTATGCCCGCGCTATCGGCAGCGTCGACGCCTTCCTGATCGCCCTCGACCAGGACGCCGCCTATGACAGCCCGAATTTCCAATGGTTCAGGGAGCGGTATACGCGCTTCGCCTATATCGACAGGGTGATCGTCGGAGCCCATGCCCAGAGACGGGGGCTCGCGAAAGCCTTGTATGAAGACCTATTCGCCGCCGCACTCGCGCAAGGCCTGCCCCTCGTCGGCTGCGAGATCAATCAGTCTCCGCCCAATCCAAAGTCCGATGCATTCCACGCCGCGCTCGGGTTCGAACAGGTCGGGGAGGCCACATTGATTGGGACCGGGAAAGTGGTGAGGTATCTGGCCAAGGCCCTGTCCGAGGCTCGGCGGTAGAGTGCGAGGCCATTAAAGCGCGGGGCGATTAATCGGCACCGTGCTTAAGGCCGCGAGGGCAGCGCAACAAAAAAAGAGCAGCGGCAAGCCGGACACGGACCAGTGAGGATTTCTCACTCGCTGCAATAGGTTGTGCACTGAGTCTTTGAGGCGAGTTGAAGCCCGCCCCACGCCAAGAAATTTTTAGTGGGGCGGGCGGGGGCGACCCCGACTCCGCCGCCCAAAGGCTGGGCACACTCCAACAAAGCGGGCACGCGCCCCTTCCTCAACTCGCCTTTTTCAGCCCCTCGCCTTTGCGTTCGGCACGCAGGCCTTCGGCCAGGAGGAACGCCAGTTCCAGGGCCTGGGTGGCGTTGAGGCGCGGGTCGCAATGGGTGTGGTAGCGGGAGGACAGGTCCTCTTCACCGATGGCCTGGGCGCCGCCGAGGCATTCGGTGACGTTCTGGCCCGTCATTTCGAAATGGACGCCGCCCGCATAGGTGCCTTCGGCCTGGTGCACGGCGAAGAACTGCTGCACTTCCTTCAGCACACGTTCAAAGGGCCGGGTCTTGAAGCCATTGCCGGTCTTGATTGTGTTGCCATGCATGGGATCGCAGGACCAGACCACCGCATGGCCTTCCCGCTGCACCGCGTGGATCAGGGCCGGCAGATGTTCGCCCACCTTGTCGGCGCCATAGCGGCAGATCAGCGTCAGGCGCCCGGCCTCATTGGCCGGGTTCAACCGATCGATGAGGGTCAGCAGACCGTCCGGGTCCAGACTGGGGCCGCATTTAACACCAATCGGGTTCTTCACACCCCGGAGGAATTCCACATGGGCGCCGTCCGGCTGGCGCGTCCGGTCGCCGATCCACAGCATATGGGCGGAGGTGTCGTACCAGTCGCCGGAGGTGGAATCGACCCGGGTCAGCGCCTCTTCATAGCCGAGCAGCAGCGCCTCATGACTGGTGAAGATTTCCGTCTGGCCGAGTTGCGGCACCGTCTGGGTGCTGACACCGCAGGCGGTCATGAAGGCCATGGCTTCGGAGATGCGGTCCGCCATGGCCTGATACCGCTCCGCCTGGGGCGTATTGTCGACGAAATCGAGCAGCCAGCGATGGGCATTGTGCAGATCCGCATAGCCGCCCCGGGCGAAGGCGCGCAGCAGGTTCAAGGTGGCCGCGGCCTGGCCATAGGCCTGGATCATCCGCTCCGGATCCGGCGTGCGCGCCGCCTCGGTAAAGTCCATGCCATTAATGATGTCGCCGCGGTAGCTCGGCAGTTCCACCCCGTCGATGGTCTCGGTATCCGCCGAACGGGGCTTGGCGAACTGCCCCGCGATCCGCGCCACCTTCACCACCGGCATGCTGGCCCCGAAGGTCAAGGCCACGGCCATTTGCAACATGACACGGAAGGTGTCGCGGATGGTGTCGGCATTGAACTCGGCAAAGCTCTCGGCGCAATCCCCGCCCTGGAGCAGGAACGCCTCGCCGCGCGAGACAGCGGCCAGATTGGCCTTGAGCTGGCGCGCTTCACCGGCGAAGACGAGCGGCGGTTGACCGGCAAGGCGTGAGAGCGCCCCGTCTAGGGCCGCCTGGTCCGGATAGGCCGGGACCTGACGGATCGGCTTGTCACGCCAGGACGCAGGGTTCCAGGTATCGGGCGAAGCGGCGGCGGTCATAACATCCTCTTTCGGTCTGTCTTTGGCGGTTCGGGTTCTTGGTGCGTTCGGGTTAACGGTTGGGCGCCGGATCAGGATTGGGCAGCGAGCGGTCTGAAATGGCGCGGGTCACCCTCCTCGGGCATGAAGCGCTCGCGCATCGTCACAAGTTCCTCCGCGGAGGTCGGGTGCACGGCCACGGTGGCATCGAATTGGGCTTTGGTGGCGCCCAGCTTCACCGCGATGCCCACCATCTGGATCATTTCCGGCGCGTCCGAGCCCATGATGTGGCAGCCCAGCACCTTTTGGGTGGCGCGCTCCACAATCAGTTTCATGAGCATCTGCTCATCCCGGTCCACGAAGGCGTTCTTCAAGGTGCGGAACGTTGTCTTGTAAATGTCGAACTCGATCCCGGCCTGGAGCGCCTCAAGTTCCGTCATGCCCACGGTGCCGATGGGCGGTTGGCTGAAGACGGCCGTGGGAATGCACTCATAGTCGGGCGTGGTCGGATTGTTCTTGAACACCGTTTCCACAAAGGCGATGCCCTCGCGGATAGCCACGGGCGTCAGATTGACCCGGTTGGTCACGTCGCCGATGGCATGGATGCTGTCGCAGGAGCTTTTCGAGTACTGGTCGACCTTGATGGCGCCCACCTCGTCAAGCTCAACGCCGGCCGTCTCAAGACCCAGCCCTTGCGTGTTGGGCAGGCGGCCTGTGGCGTAGAAGACCAGATCGGCGGGGATCTCGTTGTCCCGCTCCAGGATGACGGTGTACCCATTGCCCGTCTTCTCGATGCATTTCACATCAGACTCGATGAGCACCTTGATGCCCTTATGCTCCATCTGCCGGCGGAGCATCACGCGCAGATCGAGGTCGAAACCGCGCAGGATTTCCGTTCCCCGATAAATCAAGGTCACGTCGACGCCCAGGCCGTGCATGATGCCGGCAAACTCCACAGCGATATAGCCGCCGCCCACGATCACGAGGCGTTCGGGCAACTTGTCGAGCAGGAACATCTCGTTGGAGGAGACGGCATGTTCAATGCCGAGCACCCGTTCGGGCAGATAGGGCCAGGAGCCGGTGGCCACGAGAATATGGCGTGCCGTCACGTCGCGGCCCTCGCGCACCAGGTGTACCGTGTTGGGGCCCTTGATGATGGCCCGGTCGGGGATCGTCTCCACGCCGGCGGACTTCAGGTTTCGCCTGTAAATACCGCTGAGGCGGGTCAATTCGGCCTGCACCCGGTCGCGCAAGGTGGGCCAGTCGAACTCGCGCGCGCCAACGGCCCAGCCGAAACCACCGGCATCCACAAAATCTTCAGCATAATGACTGGCAAGCACGAACATCTTTTTGGGCACGCAGCCGCGCAGCACGCAGGTGCCGCCTTCCCGGTCTTCTTCGGCCACGGCGACCCGCGCCCCGGTCATGGCGGCAAGCCGGCTGGCGCGCACGCCCCCCGATCCGGCGCCAAGGGTAAACAGGTCGTAATCGTACTCGCTCATGGTCAGCAGTCCTTTCCGGCGCGTTGCACGCCGCCATCCTGGGCCTAAGGGTGACACTCACGGCACGCCCCCGCAAGGCCGGGTGGGCGGCTCACTTGGGAAGCACGTAATCGGCGATCACCGCCCGATGGTTGGAACTGGCATCGGCGCGCAGGCTGTAGCCGCGCAGGCGTATCGGACCGCGTGTCAACTGGTGGTCAATGTGCAGCCCAAAGGCCGGCAGGCTCGCCGGCCAGGTGGACAGGGCCGGAAGCGCCCCCGGCGGCAAACCGCGCAGGCCCGTGTCCGCCAGGAAAGTCTGGAAGCGGGGCGCCATGGGCGTGGTGTTGAAGTCGCCGCCGACAATGACGGGCCCTTGCGTCTGGCGCACGAAATCCGCGACTTGCGCGAAATCCCCGTTGCGCCGCATGAACCCCGCCGGGCTCAAGGCCTTGTTCACATGCACACTGATCAGGGTGACGCGCCGGCCGTCCACCTCCACGGGCACTTTAATGGCCCGGATGATGCCCTCCCCGGGCTGAAGATAGGTCGGGCGTTTCACCCCTTCAGGCCAGGGCGACAGGATCCGCGCCTCGGTCTCGCCCAGGGGATAGCGGGAGAAGACCAGCACGCCGATGGGTCCCTCGCGCCGGCGATAGGGATAAAGATCATCAAGCGCCTCGAACTCCGCCCACCAGCGCGGATTGGTCTCCTGGAGCAGCACCACATCGGCGTTCTGAGCACGGATAAAGGCGTTCTTGCGCGCGTGGTCCTGGTTAAAGACCAGAATGTTGAAATTCATCACCCGCAAGGGCGTGCCGCCCGCCTCCGGCTCCAGTGGCATGACCGCGCCGTAGCTTGCGGCAATCCAGAAGACCATGGCCGGCACGGGCAGAGCGCTGATGAGCGCCAGACGCCAACGCCGCAGGACGGCGAGCCCCGCCGCCAGGACCGTGAGGGCAAGCGCCCCCGGCACGAACAGATTGGTCGCCAGATCGATCGCCCAGGCGAGCGCGATTGCGAGCTGATCCACGGGCGGCGCCCTCCCCTCTTTGCGGCATGTCAGATATCAAGGGCCCACACGGGCCGCCGGGCTCACAAATCCCCGGCGGGCACGGTCTCAGGCCGAACGGGCGCGGCGGCGGCGGGTGCAGGGGCCGGAACGGGCGCGAGGCCCGCCTCAAAGGCGGCCCGGAAGGCCTCCGGCTGGTCATACATCACGAAGTGAAAGCTGCCGTCGACGCGCGTGATGGTGTGGTCGGGAATTTCGGCATACTGACGCTTATAAAGGTCGGCCAAGGCCTCTGCCGTGATGGGCATGAAGCGGTCATGGCCAAAAATGATCGTCGTCTTGGCACTGATCACGTCAATACGGTCGCGCAGATCCGTGGTCAGCATGGCGTGAAGCGCGTCGATCATCGTGTCCTTGTCGGACGCCTCAAGCCAGTCCGCCATGACCGACAGGCGCTCGGGCCGTTTGGTCAGGCTGGCAAGGCCGGCCTTTTGCTGGGTGTAGAACGCGATCTGGGGCTGCAGCTTTTGGGTCCGGCGCAGGCCGTCGGCGATGGGCTTAGCCTCGTCCACGCTCCCGGCGCGGAAAAACAGCTCCGCCACGAATGGCAGGGAGTCCACGATGATCAGCCGGTCCACCAGCCCGGGCCGGCGCTCGGCGATCATCATGGCCAGAACGCCGCCCAGGGAGTGGCCGGCCAAGGTCACCGGCCCCGTGCCCAGGCTGTCGATATACTCTGTCAGGGCCTCCACCCGGGTCTCCAAAACCGGGCCCGGCACAGGCGGTACGCCAGCAAAACCGGCGAGCGTGAATTGGTGAACCCGGCGCGTGTCATCAAGCCAGGCCGCCGTCTCGTCCCAAACCTCCATGGAGCTTGCAAGTCCCGGCAGGAGCAGCACATCGGGCCCGCTGCCGGAAATCTTGGTGCGGAAAACCGGTTCCTCGCGGGCGCAGGCGGGCCCGCATACCAGAACGGCAAGAACCACCGTCAAGGCGGTCCGCCAGCGGACGGAAGACAGCGGGGCGAAGGTCATGGCACCTCTCCTTTGCCTCGCGCGGCGGCCCCCATTGGGCGGCATCACGCGGGGCGCTGCAAACGGCGGACCCGGCCGGCCCCGTCGGTCAGAAGGGCAAGGTCGGCAAGCCCAAGGAACAATCCGTGGTCAACAACACCTGGCACGCCCGACAGGATCTGTCCCAGCGCCCGGGTATCCTCGATCCGCCCCAGGGCGCAGTCGAAAATCACATTATCCGTATCGGTCGCAAGCGGCCGCCCGTCCGCGGCCAACCGCAAGGTGACCGGGGCGTGGCCGTAGCCGAGGGCGCCAAGCGCGTCGCGCAGGCGCCGGGCCGTCGCCTGGGCCCCGAAGCGGACGACCTCCACGGGCAGGGGAAAGGCGCCGAGCCGGTCCACGATCTTGTCGCCATCGGCGATGATGATGACCTTGCGCGATGTCGCCGCAACGATTTTTTCGCGCAGCAACGCCCCGCCTCCGCCCTTGATCAGGTGCAGCGAGGCATCGAGTTCATCCGCGCCGTCCACGGTGAGATCGAGCGGGCCTTCCCGGTCGAGATCGGTGAGCGGAATGCCGGCCTCACGGGCGAGGGCCGCCGTGCCTTTCGAGGTCGGCACGGCCCGCACGGTCCACCGGTTTTCCCGCACAAGAACGCCCAGGGCACGCACGAAATGGGCCGCCGTCGAGCCGGTGCCCAGGCCCAGAACCATGCCGTCCTCCACATGGGACAGCGCCGCCAGGGCCGCAACATGCTTCTGATCGTCCTTGGAGAGCGCCATGGCCCGTTCTCATCGCCCGTAGGTCAGACCAAGGCCCCGGCCCTGTGCGCCGCGCGTTGTTTCCAGGCGGGGGACCCGCTCGCCGCTCAAGGTCAGCGCGTGGGAGCAGATCCGGTCGAACAGCGCCTTATCCACCGTCTGGTCAAGGGCGCCGCCCAGGACCGCGGCCACGAGATCGCCCGCCTCGCACAGCCAGGGCGTATCGTCTTGGGCCGCAAGCCCCTGCGCCACCAGCGCCGGGCCCAGGGCCCTGGGCTCCAGATCGGCAAGGCGGTCCTCGTCGGGCGCCAGTGCGATGCGGGCCGCGCTGGCCAGAACCGACCAGGCATAGAGCAGCGCGGGGGCCTGATCGCCCTTGCGATAGAGCCGGCGGGCCTCGGCCACCTTGGCCGAGAGGGCACCGCGCTCGGGCAGGTCCGGCGCGGGGCTCGAGGTCTCGGCAAGCACGAGGCGGAAGGTCCAGTCGGGCCGGTCCTCGGCCGCCTCGGCGAGCAGACGCAGACGCGATGCCTCCTCGGCGCCGCCGCCCCCGACCGGGCCCGCGATGCTCCGCACCCCGACCAGGACCGTTTCGCGCGCCGAGCGGGCAATAAGGTCGGGTCTCAGATCGGCGCCCTCGGGCCTCTCGATCCGGGGGCGGATATGAACCTCAAAGCCTTGCGCGGTGTAGCCCTTGCGCAGCCTTGCGAGGATATCGGTCTCTGTGGCCATGGATCTCACCTGCACTCCGATCAAACGGTCATCAAGGGTGTCACCGCGCCCGTCCAGCGGGACTGCGCAGCATGGCTGTGTGGTCCGGTCCATCTTCGATCCGGACATAGAGAAAATGCGAAGATGCCCCGAGTCGTTCGGCAACGAGGGGCGGAGGATCAAGCAGTTCGAACCCGGACACCTGCCGGGTCCGGCGGACGACGACCTGGGCCACCCGGTCATCGTCGTCAAAGGCAAGGCCCGTCAGCGCGTCCAGCACGTGTTTGGGAATGTTGTCCGTGTCGCACGCATACGGCCCTGTGTGGAACAGCACCATGACGGCGGCGAGTTCCCCGCTGTCCCGGTAGGCCCAGGAGCCCATCCGCTGCAACGCGGCGATGCCCACCCGCTCCTTCCAGCGCCGTGCGGCCCGCCGGTCATTGTTAGCCGACACGGGGATGCCCTCGACGATAAACTCCAGACAGGTTCCGGTGCCATGACCGATCCGGGGCCGCGCCGCCGTGAACCCCGTGTCTCTCATGGCCGTGCCCCTTCCGCCGCCTTCGTGCCGCCCGTGCCCCCCGCCTCGCCGGTCAGGCGCGCATGGGAGCCCACGCGCGTGCCCGCCGGAACGGTCGCATGCTCAAGATAACTGAACGGACCGATCTCGGCCCCATCCTCCACCACCACACCCGGCCCGAACACCACATGGGCCCCCAGGGTCACATCGCGCCCCAGGACGGTGTCCCAGTGCAGCTGGACGCTCAAAGGATCGCGCAAGGTCACGCCTTCCGCCATGGCGTCCTGCCGGCGGCGGGCCTGCCAGACCGCTTCTGCGCGGGCCAGTTCACCGCGGGAGTTGACGCCGAGGACCTCCGCCTCGTCCGCCTCCACCACCGTGCAACTGCGCCCCGCCGCGCGGGCCTTGGCCACGATGTCGGTCAGGTAATACTCGCCCTTGGCGTTGTCATTATCGATGCGGGCCAGAAGATCGAACAAAGCCGCCCCATCGATGGCGAGAACGCCCGAATTGCACAGGCCGATGGCAAGCTGCTCGGGACTGGCCTCCTTGGCCTCCACAATCGCCTCGAGCGATCCGTCCGCGCCCCGGATCAGTCGGCCATAGGCGCCCGGATCCACTGGTGTAAAGCCAAGCACCACGACGGCCGCGCCCTGGCGCCGGGCCGCCACCATGGCACGCAAGGTCTCCGGCCGTATCAGCGGTGTGTCCCCATAAAGGATCAGGGCATCGTCAAAGCTTGGCGGACAGGCCGCCTTGGCCGCAAGGACCGCGTGGCCCGTGCCCAGTTGAGGCTCCTGCACCGCGATCGTGCACTCGGGCGAAAAGTCGAGGGCCGCGGCGGCCACCTGCTCGCCCCCGGCCCCCACCACCGTGACCATGCGCGCCGGCCCCAGGGCCGCACAGCCGGCCAGCACATGGGCCAGCATGCTGCGCCCCGCGATGTCATGGAGCACCTTGGGTGTGGCGGACTTCATCCGCGTGCCCTTGCCGGCCGCAAGCACGATGCCGATCAGGTCGCCGGCGCCATCGCCCGCACTTGCCTGCCCATCCTGGTTCACAGAAAGGTCCTCACGCCGTAAGTCTTGCGCCGCAACCCCGGCCGGGGCCGGAGGCGCGCCTGTGCAGCGCACCATGTCATAGCCGCCCGGGAAGGCAAGATATCCTGGCTGGAACGCGCGCCATACCGTCTGGCCCCACGCCGTCTGGTGTACGCCACACACTGGTTTTCGCCACACACTGGTTTTCGCCACACAAAGGACCGAGCCCATGGCCGAAGGCTTTCGCCTCGACGACACCACGGTGGTGTTCGACCTCGACGGCACCCTGATCGACACGGCGCCGGACCTCGCCGGCGCGGCCAATGCGGTGCTGACCGGGATCGGCCGAACACCCCTGTCGGTCGCCGAACTGCGCCCTTTTGTGGGCCAGGGCGCGCGGGCCACCTTGCGTCATGCCATTGCCCATACGGGCGGCTGCTATGACTAGGATGGGCTTTTGTTTATGTTTTCGGGGTTTATGGAGATCTACACCGGCCGGATCGCCGAGGAGAGCCGGCCCTATCCGGGTGTCCTCGCGGCCATGGACCGTCTGGAAGCGGACGGCGCCGCGCTCG
>CAYYTT010000050.1:0-23666 GCA_964474635.1 uncultured Alphaproteobacteria bacterium
CGATCTCGGTACAGCCAACACCCTTGTCTATGTAAAGGGCCGCGGCATCGTCCTTAACGAACCCTCCGTGGTCGCCATTATCGCCAAGGGCGGAAAAAAACAGGTTCTCGCGGTTGGCAACGACGCCAAAATGATGCTGGGCCGTACTCCGGGAAACATTGAAGCCATTCGCCCCATGCGGGACGGCGTGATTGCCGATTTCGAAGTTGCCGAGGAAATGATCAAGCATTTCATCCGCAAGGTTCACAATCGCTCCAGCTTTGCCAACCCCCTTATTGTTGTGTGCGTTCCGTCCGGATCGACGGCCGTTGAGCGCCGCGCCATTCAGGAATCGGCCCTTTCGGCCGGCGCGCGCCGGGTTTACCTGATCGAAGAGCCGATGGCGGCCGCGATCGGCGCGGGACTGCCCGTGACCGAGCCCACGGGTTCCATGGTCGTTGATATCGGCGGCGGTACAACGGAAGTGGCTGTGCTGTCCCTGGGCGGGATTGTGTATTCCCGGTCGGTCCGCGTGGGCGGCGACAAGATGGATGACGCCGTCGTGGCCTTCATCCGCAGGCACCATAATCTTCTGATTGGTGAGAGCACCGCGGAACGGATCAAGAAGCAGGTCGGGTCCGCCATGATCCCGCCCGATGGCCAAGGCGACTCCGTGGACATCAAGGGCCGTGATCTGATGAACGGCGTGCCGAAAGAGATCACCATCACCCAAAAGCAGGTGGCCGAGGCGCTCGCCGAGCCCGTGGGCGCCATTGTGGAGGCCGTGAAGGTCGCGCTCGAGGCCACGCCGCCGGAACTTGCCGCCGACATCGTGGACAAGGGCATTGTGCTGACGGGCGGCGGGGCGCTGCTTCAGCATCTCGACCAGGTGCTGCGCGATGAAACGGGTCTGCCGGTGAGCCTCGCCGACGAGCCCCTGTCATGCGTCGCCTTGGGCACGGGCAAGGCGCTCGAGCAGCACAAGAAAATGCGCCACGTCCTGTCGACCGTTTACTGATCCGGTCGAGACCCGTACAGTTTTGCAGCTCGCTATGCGTCAATGACCGTACCGGGTGACCCGGTGCGGCACCGACTTTGCGTGGACGGTATTTGCATGAACGGTAAATGGGACGAGCCAAACGTGGCATGAGCCATTGATGGCATGAACCATAAATGACGGGGCCGAAGGGGGGCCGGGTCGGGCGGCAACGCCATCGGACCGGATACGGATGCCTCAACTGCGCATTGGTGTCAGCCAGGCCACGCCGTGGAGCGGACGCAGCTTTCGATTGCGCCGCGGCGGGGCAGGCGCGACACTTGACGATTAGGGTTGAATTGGTGCCGGCCAGGGGTAATGGCCGGGACAAGCGATCGGGGACACAGGGACTGTGCTTCATCACCCGTCGACCTCGGACAAAAACGCATCGGCGGCCCGTACGGCGCCGGTCCGATCCTTTTTCGGCCTTGTCGTGGCCGCTCTGGTCATTTTGTTCTTGGGCCGCACCAACAGCGACACACTGGACAATCTGCGCGTTCAAGCCGCGGAGACTTTCTCGGGCTTTTTCACGGTGTTCTCGGGCCCGGTGTCGAGCGCGGTGAGCTGGGCGGACGGCTTCCAGAACCTGGTTCTGGTATACCGGGAGAACGAACGCCTGCGGATCGAAAACCGGCGCCTGTTGGACTGGAAAGCCCATGCGGAACGGCTCCAGTCCAGGATTGCCCGGTACAACGCCCTTCTCAACGTTCAGATCGAGGCCGGTATTGACTATGTGACGGCCCGGGCCGTCGCGGACGGGGGCGGGGCTTTCGTGCGCACCCAGGTGATCAATGCGGGCCGGCGCGACGGCGTGGCCAAGGGTCAGGCGGTCGTGAATCACAAGGGGCTCGTGGGCCGGGTCGTTGGTGCGGGCGAGACGACAGCACGGGTTTTGTTGGTGACAGACCTGAACAGCCGCGTGCCGGTCATGATCGGTGATCAGGGACAACGGGCAATCCTCACCGGCGACAACAGCGCGCAGCCGCGCCTGCAATTCCTCATGGCGACCGGCAAGGTCGAAGTGGGCGATGCTGTCATGACCTCCGGAGACGGCGGGATCCTGCCCCCGGGGCTGCCCATCGGTGTTGTGGCTGGCATCGATCAGGTGGGCGACTACCGGGTCGTCTGGTATCCCCATGACGGGCCCATCGATGCGGTCCGTGTTCTGAAATACAGTTTCCCGGCCAATCTAGACGCGATCGATGGTGCGGGCGTTGGCCGGGACACTGGCGCGGCGTCCATGGGCGCGGGCTCGGGTGCCTGCGATTGTGAAACGCACACAAGCGCCCGTGAGTTGGGGGCGAGCCCCATGGCCGCCGCCGCGCTGCCGGCCACGCCCCCCTCGGCCACGACCCCGCGGGCCAACGGGCTGCCGGCCAATGGGCTGCCGGCTACGGGGGCGCCCACCACGGGGCTGCAGGCTGTGACGCCGGCGGTTCCAGGCGGACAAGGGGCCAGCGATGCCCCGCAATGACGCCGGCATGGCCGCGACCGCTCCGACCAATACGGCACGGCCGTTTTTCATCCTCCTGACGGCCCTCGGGTCCTGTCTTGCGGTGCTGATCCAGCTTTTGCCCTTCGGCACCGTGGAAACGATCCCCCTGGCGCCGGCCTTTGCGCTGATTGCGCTCTTTTACTGGGCGGTCCACACGCCGGAGATCTGTCCACCCTGGATCCCGTTCGTATGCGGCCTGTTTCAGGACATCTTGTCCGGCGGTCCCTTGGGGTTCTGGGCGCTGATTTACGTGATTGTGTTCCAGGCGGTGTTGCAGAACCGGCTGTTCTTCCGCGCCAATGCGGGGGACTTCCTGCCCTGGGCCGGGTTCGCCATGGTTGCCGTGCTGACAAGCGCCCTCGCCTGGGCGGCGGGAAGTGTGTATTTTGGGCAATTGATGTCGCCGATACCCGTCTTGGGGCAAATGGGGATCACGGCGTTGTGCTACCCGGTTCTGGCCCACGTCATGCTGCGGATCGGTCGGATGTTCGGGGTATCCGAGGCACGTGCGTGACCCCGCCCAGGGCGGAACGCGCGACCCTGCGTAACAGTGAGATCGGGTGAACGGCCATGGTGGAAGGACGGGATCAGGCCCGGCAGCAACGGTTCACCCGGCGGGCCTTCGTGATGGCCGGCGGGGCCATGGGTGTGTTCGGCCTTTTGTTTTCGCGCCTGTACCAGCTCCAGGTCCTGGAAGCGAACCACTACGCGATCAAGGCGAAGGAAAACAGCATCAAGGTGCGCCTCCTGTCGCCGCTCCGCGGGCGGATTGTCGATCGCTTCGGCGTTGAGCTGGCGGGCAACCGGCAAAACCTGCAAATCAATCTGGTGCCCGAAGATACCCTTGGCCGCCCGGCCGAGGACATCATCGCGGAACTGGGCCGGTTGATCGATATTCCCGAGTATCGCCGCGAACGCATCCTGCGACAAATCAGCCGGAATGCCCCCTTCGTGCCCGTGACGATTACGGAAAATCTCACCTGGCAGGAATTCGCGCAGATCAATCTGATGAGCCCGGATCTGCCCGGCGTCCAGCCAGAGGTTGGCGACACCCGGTTCTATCCGTTCGCGGAAGGGCTTGCCCATGTGGTGGGCTATGTGGGCGCGGTGTCCGACGACGTGGAAGACGACGACCCGTTGCTCAGCTTGCCCGGATTTCGCATCGGGCGCTCCGGGATCGAGCAGAAGGTCGACACGGCGCTGCGCGGCAAGGCAGGCTCGCGCCAGGTCGAAGTGAATGCCGGCGGGCGCATCATCCGCGAGCTGGAGCGCAAGGAAGGCGTTTCCGGCGCGGAAGTCCTGCTGACCCTCGATATGGGCATCCAAAAAGTCGCCAATGAGCAGTTGGCGGGCGAAAGCGGCGCCGCCGTGGTGATGGATATTCACACGGGCGAATTGATGGCGCTGGTCTCCCAGCCCGGATTTGACCCCAATGCCTTCAGCAATGGGCTGACCCAGAGCGACTGGAACGCGCTGCTCGCCAACGAATACAAGCCCCTGATCAACAAGGCCGTGCAGGGACAGTATCCGCCCGGATCGACCGTGAAGCCGCTGGTGGCCCTTGCCGCGCTCGAACACAATCTGATGCGCCCCGATGAGACCGTGACCTGCACGGGCAAGACGACCCTGGGCAATCACGATTTCCACTGCTGGAAGCGCGGCGGGCACGGCGTCATGAATATGCATGACGGCATTAAGCACTCTTGCGATGTGTATTTCTGGGAGGCGGCGCGCCGCCTCGGCGTCGACCGCATGGCCGAGACATTCCGTAAGTTCGGTCTCGGTGAAGTCTCCGGGGTCGAGGTGCCGAACGAGAAGTCCGGGCTTGTGCCCACGCGGGGCTGGAAGCTTGCCGTGACCGGCCAGCCCTGGGTCCAGGGCGAGAGCTACAATATGGGCATTGGCCAGGGCTACATGCTCTCCACACCGCTCCAACTCGCGGTGATGACCGCGCGGATGGCGAATGGCGGCCGGTCGGTCGTGCCGCGTATCGTCCGTGCCCATGGCGACACCCTTGTGCTCAATCAGGAGGCCGCGCCCCAGATCGAGGTGGCGTCGCGCAATCTCGCGGTGGTGCGCCGGGCGATGGACGCGGTGACCAATGAAGTGCGGGGCACGGGCTTTGGCGCGCGTCTCGACGGGGACGGATTGTCCATGGCCGGCAAGACCGGCACGGCCCAGGTGCGCCGCATCAGCCGCGCCGAGCGCGAATTGCGTGTGCGCAAGAACGAGGAACTGCCCTGGCGCCTGCGCGACCACGCCCTCTTCATCGGTTATGGGCCCGTGGACGCGCCGCGCTATGCGGTGTCGGTGATCGTGGAGCACGGAGGAAGCGGCTCCAAATCCGCCGCGCCCAAGGCCCGGGAAATCATGCGCGCGACCCTGACGCGCGACCCCTCCAGCCATACGCCCTCCGGACCAAAACTGCGCATCGGTGAGCGTTCCCGTGACGGGGAGGGCCAAACCTGATGATGCTGGACAGCTTCAGTCACGGCGGAAGCCGGCGCTCGGAACTGCGCTACAAGCTCATGGAGTTCAATTGGGGCTTCTTGTTCCTGCTCTGCGTCATCGCGGGCTTTGGCTTCATGATGCTCTATTCGGTGGGTGAGGGCTGGCGGCCCTGGGCCATGCCCCAGATCGTGCGCTTCGGTGTCGGTGTCGGGATCTTGATGGTCGTGGCCATGATCGATGTGCGGGTCTGGATGCGGCTCGCCTATCCCGCCTATGCGGGGGCGCTGGTCTTGCTTGTCGGGGTGGAACTGTTCGGCACCGTCGGCATGGGCGCCCAGCGCTGGATCGACCTGGGCGTGATCCAGCTGCAGCCGTCTGAACTGATGAAAATCTCCCTCGTTCTGGCGCTGGCGCGGTATTTCCATGGGCTGGAGCTTGATTCCGTTTCGCACCCCATGGTGATCCTGCCGCCGGTGATCATGATCTGTATTCCGACGGCCCTGGTGCTGCTGCAGCCTGACCTGGGCACGGCCATCCTGCTCGCCGCCGGCGGGGGCGCGATCATTTTCCTGGCCGGGATCCACTGGTCTTACCTGATTGGGGGGCTGGCGCTTGTGGTCGCGGCCGTGCCCGTGGGCTGGCAATTCCTGCATGATTATCAGCGCCAGCGGGTCTTCACGTTCCTGGATCCGGAGCGTGATCCCCTGGGCGCGGGCTATCACATTCTACAGTCCAAAATCGCCCTCGGCTCCGGCGGCGTGTTCGGCAAGGGCTTCCTGCGCGGGACGCAGGCCCATCTCGATTTCCTGCCTGAAAAACAAACCGACTTTATCTTCACGATGCTCGCCGAAGAGTTGGGGCTTGTGGGCGCGGGCAGCCTGTTGCTCCTTTACATCCTCGTGGCGGCCTATGGGCTAAGCGTGGCCTTGCGCTCGCGCAACCATTTCGGCCGGCTTGTGGCCATGGGCATCGTGGTGACGTTCCTGCTCTACATCTTCATTAATGTGTCGATGGTGATGGGCCTTGTGCCGGTTGTGGGTGTGCCCTTGCCCCTGGTCTCCTATGGCGGTACGTCCATGATGACGCTGATGTTTGGCTTCGGGCTGCTCATGAGCGTGCACATCCACCGTCACGAGGAAATGGCCCGCTCGCCGATCTCCATCTGGTAGACGCGCGAGGGGCCTTGTCCGCCTTGCCTCCCGGAGCCCGTCCATGGCCTTCCGGTTCGTCCACACGGCCGATCTGCATTTGGATTCCCCCTTGCGCAGCCTTGCGCTTCGCGATGAGGACCTGGCGACGCTGGTCGCGGGCGCAACGCGCGTCGCGCTGACCCGCATTGTCGATCTGTGCCTGGAGGAGCGCGTCAATGCCCTCCTGATCGCCGGCGACCTCTATGACGGCAGCCAGACCAGCATCAAGACGGGCGTGTTCCTTGCCGAACAGCTCCGTCGTCTGGACGAGGCGCAGATCCCTGTCTTCATCATCCGCGGCAACCATGATGCCGAGGCCAAAGAGCTGACGCGGCAGATGGCGTTGCCGGACACTGTTGTCGTTTTCGACGGTCGGGGCGGGGTGCGCAAGCTTCAGGCCCATGGTGTGGCTATTCACGGGGTCAGTTTCAGCAAGCCCCACGCCCCCGACAGTCTGCTCCCCAAGTTTCGTCCCGCCGAGACGGGCATGCGGAACATCGGCATGCTGCACACCAGCCTTGCCGGCGCGCAAGGCCACGATGTCTATGCGCCCTGCAGCCTCTCCGACCTGACCGGCTTTGGCTATGATTATTGGGCGCTCGGCCATGTCCACAAGCGCCAGATCCATCATACCGCGCCCCATGTGGTTATGCCCGGCATGCCCCAGGGCCGCGACATCGGCGAGGCAGGTCCCAAGTCTGTTACCCTCGTGACGATGGACGCCGAGGGCGTGCGGGCGGAGGAACGGATCACGTCCTTTGCCGAATTCGCCGGTCTCGCGGTCGATGTGAGCCGCGCTGAGACCTGGCCCGATCTGCTGCGCATTGTGACGGACGCCTTTGAGGGCGCGGGCACGGCGGCGCGCTCGGACCATGTGATCGCGCGCTTGGTCCTGAAGGGCCACACGCCCTTGCGCTGGCGTATACGCCGCGATCTTGATGTTCTGCAGGCGGATATTGCCGAGCGCTGCGCCGGCGGGCGCGTCAAGCTCGAAACCCTTGAGGACCGCACCCAAACGCAGCCCAATGCGGGGACCGGTGAGGCGGAGGCCGCCGATCCGATTGCGGAACTTTTCGGCCTCATGGAAGGGTTGATGGAGGACGCCTCTTTTCGGCGTGAGGCGCACGAGAACCTTGAACAGATGGTCAAGGCCTTCACCCATGAGCCCGAACTGCGGGACCTGTTCGGCAAGGACGAGACCGCCCAGGCGGAGGTCCTGCGCCGCCTCATGCATGAAGGGGCCCTCGACGTGGCGGCGGTGTTGCGCGCGGCGGGGGAGGGGTGATGCGCATCAGCCGTCTCGATCTCGTCCGCTATGGCAAGTTTACGGACTTTTCCCTGGAGTTCGGTCCGGCGCCGGACCATGGCGTCGATTTTCATCTGGTGTTCGGCCCCAATGAGGCGGGAAAATCCACCACTTTTAACGCCTATCTCGATCTTCTGTACGGCATCGCGAACCAGACGTCCTATGCCTTCCTGCATGATTACAAAGACATGCGCATCGGTGCTGTTCTAGAGGCGGATGGACGCTGCCTGGCCCTTAGCCGGATCAAGGGGCGCAGCAATGATCTGCTGGACGGGGACGGTCAGCCGGCGGATCCGGCCCAATTGGCGGCGCTGCTGCATGGGGTCGACCGTACCAGCTATGAGAAAATGCTCTCGCTCGACGATGATACGCTGGTAAAGGGCGGGGAGGAGATCCTCGCCAGCCAGGGCGATGTGGGTCGATTGCTGTTCTCCGCCACGGCCGGCGTGTCGGAATTCTCGGCCCGTCTGGAGGCCCTGCGTCAGGAGGCGGATGGCTTCTACAAGCCCCGGGCGCGCACTGCCGTGCTCAACAAGCTGCTTGCCGACCTGAAGGAGCTGAAAAAGGAGCGCGCCGATCTCGACATGGCGGCGGGCGATTTTGACCGGTTGCGCAAGGCGCGTGAGGCGGCCGATACCCGCTACGCGGAGGCGCGCAGGCATTGCGACGGACTTCGAGCGCAGGCGGAGGATCTGCACAATCTCAAACGTGCCTTCGCCGTGCAGGACCGTCTGGCGCGCGAGCAGGCGCGCCTTGCGCCGCTGCGCGATTTCCCCGATGTGCCGGAGGATTGGGCGGACGAGGCGCGGCGCCTGATTGGTGAGCAAGAACAGGGCCGCTCGGCCCTGAAGGCGGCGCGAGATGATCTTGACCGGCTGCGCGCGGCCCGCGACGTCATCCGCCTCGATCCGCAGATCCTGGATCAGGCCGCCCGGATCGAAAGCCTGCGCGAGGCACAAACCCGCTTCGCCCATGCCACCGCCGAACTGCCGGGCCTTGAGACCGAGGCGACCGCGTTGAGCGAGGCGATAGAGCGGATTTGTGCGCGCCTTGGGGCGCCGGTTGGTACCGCGCCGCGCACGCTGCTCGTTCCGGATGCGGATCTTGAAGCCCTAGACCGTCTGTCTAAGGATTATGGCGGCATCTTCCAGGCCCAGGCGACCGCCGGCCAGGAACACGCCAAGGCCAAACGGCAGTTGCGGGCCGCGCAGGCGGCCCTGCCCGAGGCGCCCGAGGGGCTGCCCGAGGCCGCGCAGGTCGCCACCGCGACCCTGGAGACACTGGTCAAGCGTTTGCGCCAGGGGGAGACCGGGGCGCAGGTTCGCCATGCCGAGGCGGCCTTGCGCGAGGCACGCGACCAGTTGGAGGCGGCCCTCGGTGCGCTCGCGCCCTGGCGCGGCACGGCTGAGGATCTGGCGCGCCGGCCCGTGCCCTCGCCAGAGACGGCCCGGCGCTGGCGCGACGGCGCACTCGCCTTGCGAGAGCAGCGGCGCGAAGCGGAGGAACGGATTGCTCGCCACCGCGCCGAGGCGGACCGTCTGACCGTGACGATCGAGGCCTTGAACCGGTCCGGGGACGTGGTCAGCGATGAGGAGGCCCATTCAGTCCGCCAACGGCGCAATGCGGCCTGGAAAGCCCATCGCGATGCGCTGACCCGCGTGACGGCCGACATCTTCGAAGATCTTCTGCAGGAAGACGACCGGGTGCGCGACCTACGCTTTGCGGCCGGTGCGCGCCTTGCCGAATTGCGCCAGGCCGAGGCGTCCAAGGCGGACCATGTAGCCGCCGGTGAGGCCGGCGAACGCGATTGCGCCGCCGTGGCGGCCCGCGAGGCCGAGGACGCGGCGGCCCGGGCCGGCGCCCTGGAGGCAGCGGGTCTGCCGGCGACGTATTCCGCCGAAGACCTGCCGTCCTGGCTCGAGGCGCATGCCCGGGCGCGGGCGGCCGGCGAAGGGGGCCGGGATCGCGCTCGGGCCCTTGCGGCGGCCGAGGCCACCCAGACCGAGCACGCCGAGGCTCTTGGCTCGGCATTATCCGCTTGCGGACAGAAGATTGATCCGGATCAGCCGCTTGAGCATCTGCTCACCCTCGCTGACACCGTGGTGGAGGACCGCCGGACCCGCGAACGGGCCCTGGAAAGCGCCGCGCAGGCCGTTGAGCGCGCCCGGCAGGAGGTCGCGGCGCGCGCTGGGGCCGACCGGGATGCGCAAGAAGCCTGGGAAGCCTGGACGACCCGCTGGACGCGCCATGTGGCCGCGGCCTGGTTCGCCGATCAGGACCCGGAACGGGTCATGGATCATCTGCCCCTGATGCGCGAGCTTGGCGCGGCGCTGGAACGGCTCGAGGGCCTTATCGCCAAACGCAAGGCGCGCCTTGGCGACCGGGATATTTTCTCGTCCGTCATGGCTCAAGTGGCGGGCGATCTGGGCTGCCCCCCGGGCGATGATCCGGGGGCGGCCTTTGAGGTCCTGACGGCGCGCCTTGCCGAGGCGCGCCAGGCCGAGGAGCGTTTTGCCGAGCGCGTGAGCGAGATCGCGGGCGCCGAGGAGCGCGAGCGCGACGCGCTGCGCCGGCTGGAGGGCGCCAAGGCCCGGATTGCCGAGATGGCCGCTCGCTTTCCGGACGCCCCCGTGCAGGGACGGCCCATCGAGAGCGCCGCCGATCTTCAGATCGCCATCGAGCAGGGGCGCGAGCGCCGCCGGATCCTTGACAAGAGTGCCGAAGATGAGTCGGAACTCCTGGCCGCCTTGGGGACGGCCACGGTCGAAGAGGCGCAAGGCCGGCTCGCGGGGGTTGACCGGGAGAGCCTGGAGGATCGCCTGCGCCAGGCCGAGGCCGATCTCCAGCATGCGGATGAAGAGCTGGGCGCCTTGCGCGATGAGCGCCGCGACGCGCACCGGGCCATCGAAGACGTGGGCGGAGACGATGCCGCCGCGCGGATCGAAGAGCGCCGCCGCACTCTGCTGCTCGATATCGGTGCGCAGGCGGAGCGGGCCTTGCGCCTGCGCCTGGGGATCATGGCGGCGGAGCGGTCCTTGCACCTTTACCGGGACCGCCACCGCAGCACCATGCTGCGCGAGACGGCGCAGGCCTTCGCGGCCATGACGCACGATGCCTTTGGTACCCTGACCACCCAGCCCTCCGAGGGCGCGGGCGAGGCGCTGGTGGCCATCCGCGCCGGCGACGGACGGTCGATCCGGGCCCAGGATATGTCCAAGGGCACGCGGTTTCAGCTCTATCTCGCCTTGCGTTTGGCCGGCTACAGACAGTTTTGCCAAAGCGCGGGCCCCTTGCCCTTTGTGGCCGACGACATCATGGAAACCTTCGATGATGAGCGGGCGGGCGAGGCGCTGAAACTCATGTCCGAGATCGGCCGTCTGGGGCAGGCGATCTATTTCACCCACCACGCCCATCTGTGCGACATCGCCGAAAGCGTCTGCGGCGAGCGGGTCCGCGTGCACCGCCCCGCCTGGCCGTGAAGGATCACTCTGGCGTTTCAACGCCCTTCACGGCGCCAGAGTATCCGTGACGGCCTGGCGCAGTGCTGCTTCGCTCTCGTCCGTGATGGGACCGATGGCGCGCCACAGGATGCGCCCGTCGCCATCGGTCAAGAAGACATGAATGTGTTTTTCGTTCGGGATGCCGAGCGCCTCGCGGACCCGCTTTTTCTCCGTATAGAGCGTGATGGTGCGGGCGCGCTGGGCCGGATCGGGGATGCCGTCCCGCATCGCATTGTCGAGGAAGCGCTTGGCCATGCCGGGCCACCAGCTTGGAAGGGTGGGAAACTCGAAAAACGCAAAGGCCTCGCCGTGGAGGTCCGCCAGGTCTTCGGCCACGGGAAACCAGGTGTCCACATCCTCCTGATGGCGCCTTTCAAAGGCGAAAATGGACAGATTGGCCGGGGCCGGAAGATCATCCGGCAGGGTGAAGGCCTCCCGTTCCAGGTTCTCGCCCGACACGCGTGGCAGCACCAGCGCCGCCGAGGGCTGCTCCTGTGCCGCCCCGCCCGCGCAGGCGGCAAGCCCGCAGGCGAGGACCAGTCCAGCCAGCCAGGATCTGCAAATGTCCATTATCCTTCTCCCCGTTGGGGTCGCAGCTGCCGCGCCATGCCGCCAAGGCCAGCGCGCATCACACTGACGATAACGCCGAGACCTTGCAAGCCCGCCAGCGCGGCAAGGATCAGGCCGACGGCGATGAGGCCCACGGAGAGTTCCCGTTTGATCCGCCCGGGAACCAGGGGATCGATGTCCTTGGGCCCGTCCTGTCCGCCGGCAGAGGTGCTCAGCGCCGCCATACCGCCCGCGTAATGATAGGTGATTTTCAGGGGATCGGTGGTGAAGCTGCCTGGTGCGGTCTGCACAAACGCGTTGACCGCGTAATGCCCCGTCTGGGGCGTGCGCAGGCGCATCTGCGCCACATCGTAAAGCTGGCCCAGGGACAGGTTGGTGCGCCGGGTCGTGTCGGCGAAGTTGATGATCCGGGCCGGGCCTTTCTGATCGAGCGTGTCCGAACGGACCCAGGCCTCGAGGACAAAACTGTGCGCCGCCCGCACCTCCTGGCAGAACGGGCGACTGACGGTCTTCGGCAGGGGGGCCTCACGACGCGGCGATCCGTGAGCGGATTGACTGCCAAGTTCCAGGAGCGCGGTGGCGGCCTTGGGACGAGGCGCACCACAATTGGGGTGGGGCGCGCCGCTTGGGCTCAGATCACGCCCGCCGGCCATCAGCCGGGCACAGACAAGCTCGCCGCGCCAGGGCCGGTCGCCCCGTGCGTTGTCTCCCACCGTGAAGACGTAATCGCAGTTCCAAAAGGCAAGGCCCGGCCCATACATCACCGTGCCGGACACGACCGGATAAAGGCCGGCCACAAGGCCCGCGAGGGTGAAGGCCGCGAGCCTGCGGCGGCCCGGCTCGATCAGGAGGGCGCACAAGGGAACGGATGCCAGGGCGCCGGCGAGGATGCCCGCCCCGTTCGCGGCCATGTCCGCATAGCTGAAGCTGCGCCCCGTAAAGGGCTGGATCGCCTCGATCACGATACCGAAGGCGAGCATGGCGAGGGCGTAAGGCCAGCGGCGCGCACCCTTGGGCAGGGCCAGAAACACCAAACTTACCCATAGGGCGTGGGCGGAAAAATGCAGCAACTTGTCCGCATGGCCCGGCGCCAGCGCCGGGACGAGGGACACGAACGCCAGGGCGAGCCCCATCAGAACGGCGAAGGCGGGCACAAGGAGGCGGGGCATGGGCGGTCCGCTCGATTGCTGAAGGGGGCGAAAGGGCAGGGAACCGGGTTTGTGACTGGCGCTAAAGCGCTAGCACAGCGCGATGCCCGCGGCCAGGAGCGACCGCGGGTATGGGCATGGGAGGGGCACGATAAATGCCGGGTCAGCAGTTGCCGGTCATCACCGTCGCGCCGCCCGGGTGCAGATACCCTGAGCATTGGCCATCGCTCATCAGGCCGCCGAACAGGGTGTTGCGGTTGTAGCCGCCACCGCCGCCGCCCTGGCGGGCCGACTGGCGCAAATCGAATTGGGGCGGGCCGCCTTCATAACCGCCAACCAGGTTGGGGCCGAGCCAATAGCGTCCCGGGTTCACATAACCGAACATCTGGACAAGCAGTTGGTATTCCTGCGGATGAATTTCACGGCCGTTGATGAACACACCCGTCTGGTTGCCCGAGCCGCTGCCGGAGGCATTGGCGCGCAAAGGGCCGCCAAGAGTGAGGCCTGGCATGATGCGCCCAACGCTCGGTCCGCCCTGGACGCCCCACAATCCCGAATAGGGATCGTACCAGTAGGAGCCATCGGCGATCGGGCCATAGGCCTGGGCGAGGGCCGTGCGGATCTGCGGTTCCAGGGCCACGCCATTGACTCGAACGGAGGCCAGCGCCGGCACACTGACGAGGGAGAACAGGGCCACGAAAATCGCGGCCGCTCCGGCTATACGTGAGATATGCATGGGTCGTCTCATCGGTTTGAGATGGGTCTTTTTAGCGGTTTGCGCGCTGGTCGCTCTCCAAGAACGTTCCTTCGGCTTTCTGGTTATACCGGTGGCCTCTCAGTGCAAGTGTGACGGAGAGCACAGGGAATGAGGCAAGTAAGAGCGCATTTTTTAAATGGTTTCCTGTAGTACGGAAATAATTTTCGTAATATTTCGAATTATGCACGAAAATTTTTCGCTATTTACTGATATAATTCTGTAAAAATTTGAAATAGAAAATTTTTTTATTTCAAATAAATTTTTTATTTCGAGGAAAACAAAAGCGTTGAAATTCCTATTTGACCATATTGGTTTCCCGCTGCACCCGATCGGTTGGATTCTCACGACTTTGACGGGACTTGCCTTCACTGGAATTTTGCGGCGAGATTAAGTGTTGTCGCACTGAAAATGGGAGCAAAGGTCTTCGACAATCGAGCGTTCAGTCACCGCACTGCCCACCAGCTGTCGAAGGCTTCGAGGCCGGCGCCGTGCATGGGGACGATGAGGGCGCCGTCGTGGCTTGGGCCGGCCACATGGGTCCACCAGGCGAGGCGGTCTATGGGCAGATCGTAGAGCGGCACCACATAGGCGCCCGACAGCAGGACCCGGTCGAGGGCGCGGGCCGCGGCGCGCAGGTCTTCGCGCGTGCGGGCCGCCACCAGGGCATCGATCATCGTGTCGACGGCCGGGGAGCGCACGCCGGCGAAATTATACGTGCCCGGCTGATCGGCTGCCGCGCTGCCCCAGCGGAAATATTGCTCATTGCCCGGCGACCGGCTGGCGGGCCAGCGAAAGGGCATCAGGTCGAAATCGAATGTGCGCGAGCGGGTCTGGAACTGGCCCGAGTCTACAAGGCGCACGCTCACGCCAATGCCCAGACGCTCCAGAAGCGTTTTATAGGCCAGCATGACACGCTCCTGGTCCGGATGTTCGAGCATGATCTCGATCTCGAAGGGCGCGCCGGTGTCGTCTGAGACGAGGCGCCCGTCTTCCATGCGATAGCCCGCCGCCTCCAGGAGCCCCAGGGCACGGATCAGACGCCGGCGCACCCGGGCATGGAAATCGCGCCGCCCGTCGCTGCCGTCGTCAAGGGTCAGGCCCGTCTCCAGGATCGCGGGACGCACCGCGTCTGGGAAGGGCTCCAGAAGGCGCCGCTCGGCCGCGCTCGCCGGGCCACGCGCGGCCAGGTCCGTACCGGGGAAAAAGCTTGTCGTGCGCACGAAGGCGTCAAAGAAATAGGTCCGGTTGATCCAGCCGAAATCAAAGGCAAGGACCAGGGCCCGGCGAACGCGAATGTCCGATAGGGCCGGCCGGCGCGTGTTGATGGCGAGGCCGAACATGCCGTGCTCGGCGCCGGGGGACAGTTCCGCGCGGCGCACCTCGCCCCGCCGCAGGGCCGGAAAGTCGTAGCCCTTGGCCCAGCGCAGGCCATTGGCGTCCCGCTCGCGCCAGACCGTCAGGCTGCCCGCCTTGAAGGCCTCGAATGCCGTATTGTTGTCCCGATAGTAGTCGTAAATCACACGGTCGAGATTGTTGAAACCGCGATTGACCGGCAAATGGGCACCCCAGTAATTCGGATCGCGCTCAAACACGAAGCGCCGGCCCGGATCGATCTTGCCGACGGTGTAGGGCCCGCTGCCGATGGGCGGCTCCAGGCTCGTTTTCTCAAAGGGCCGCTCTTCGCTATAGGCGTGTTTCGGGAACACCGGCAGGGTCGCGATCAACAGGGGCAGTTCCCGGTCTTCGACATCTTCGGCGAAGATAAAACGCACCCCGCGCGCGCCCAGGCGATCGACGCGGGCCACCTTGCGGTGGCGATAGCGAAAATGGGGCCGTCCATGGTCTCGCAGGACTTCGAAACTGAAAATGACATCGTCGACGGTGACCGGACGGCCGTCGGAAAAGCGGGCCTCTTCGCGTAATGTGAAGCTGATCCAGCTCCGGTCGTCGGGCACCTCGACCGTCTCGGCGAGCAGGCCGTAGAGCGTGAAGGGCTCGTCCTTGCTGCGGATCATCAGGGGCTCGAACACGCGCCGGGGAAAGCGCATGAACCACATGGGACGGCCCAGAATGATGAAGGGATTGACGCTGTCGAAGGTGCCGATCTGGCCATAGACCAGCGTGCCGCCCGTGGGCGCCTCCGGATTGGCGTAAGGCAAATGCGTGAAATCGGGGCCCAAATCTGGCTCGCCATGCATCGCCAGGGCGTGGGACGGCCCCAGACCCGGGCTCAAGATGGCCGCTTCGTCTTGAGCATTCGCCGCCGGGATGTGAGGCGCGCAGGCCAGTAGCAGGACAAGCGCCGCCGCCAGCACACGGCCTGCGCCGACCGGGTTCATCATCCGTATCAAGATCGCAGGGCGATTTTGGTCATCACCGCTGATGTCAGATCTTGTCCACAAGGACCACTCCATGGCATCCGCTACTCCAGGCACTCAAACTTCGGCATCGCTCATGTTCAGCTACTTTGCCCGTTCCGCCAACACAACCCGTCACGCGTCCGGTCCGGCCTGCCACCCCTATCCTGCGAGGCGGGGCGAGGGCGGCTTCATCCGGCCCGGCTTTGCCGCACTGGTCTTTATCGTGGCGGCGGCGGTCTTTTTTTACCTGGATCCCCAGGCCTTTCTGCCCGATACGGCCGGCGAGCCCGCGCCGCCCACCGGCGCCGAGATCCCTGGCGAGACGGCCGCGCCCGACAGAACCCCCGCGCAGGACACCGACTGGTTCAGCGCGGCGCGGCGCTATGTGGACCGGCAGGTGGAGACCTTGCGCGATGGCTGGACGGCGGGCGGTGATGCGGCCGGCGGCGCGGCGGCGCTGTTGCCCTATGAGGCGCCCGAGACGCGCCGGATCCTCGGCCTTGATCTTGGCGTGGCGCTGCGCACGGCGGATGGTGTATCACGCTGGAAGCGCCTGAGCGCGCGTCATCCTGAATTGCGTGAACTCGACCCCTTGCTGGTGAAGACCCGCGTCTTTCAGGTTTGGCCGGCCCGAAAGCTCGTCCTTGTGGGGATGAGCGAACCGGTGGCACGCGAACTGTGCCGCGAGCTTGCGACCTTCGGCACCTCCTGCACGCCGGTGCGCGTGGCGCCGGGCGATATCATTGGCAAGCTGAACACGGGCCCCCTTGCAGACGCAACGCCCGAATCGGGTGAAGAAACGCGCACGCCCGCGCCCCTCATCCTGCCCGATCCGGAGGCGGATTATGAGGAGGTGCGCTTGAGGACCCATCGGGAGGCGAGCCATGGCCGAGGCTGATCTGATCGACTACCAAATCGTCGGCAGCGAGATGCAATATGTGGAGATCGAGCTTGATCCGGGAGAAAGCGCGATCGCCGAAGCCGGCTCCATGATGTACAAGTCGCCCCATGTGGAGATGAACACGATTTTTGGCGACGGCTCGGGGCAGGACAAAGGCTTCATCGGTAAGCTGATTGGCGCGGGTAAGCGCGTGCTCACCGGCGAGAGCCTGTTCATGACCGTCTTCACCCAGGAAGGTCAGGGCAAGGCGCGCGTGGCCTTCGCCGCGCCCTTTCCGGGCACGATCCTGCCCATTCACCTCGCGGACTATGGCGGGACACTGATCTGTCAGAAGGACAGTTTCCTGGCCGCCGCTAAGGGCGTGGCCGTGGGCATCGCTTTTCAGCGGCGCATCATGACGGGCCTGTTCGGCGGCGAGGGCTTCATCATGCAGCGCCTGGAGGGCAATGGCTGGGCCTTCGTGCACGCCGGCGGCACGCTCCTGGAGCGGACTTTGGCGCCCGGCGAGGAACTGCATGTGGATACGGGCTGTATCGCCGCGCTCACGAGCGATGTGGACTACGACATCGTGAAGGCCGGCGGCGTGAAGACGATGCTCTTCGGCGGCGAAGGTCTGTTCTTTGCCCGCCTCACGGGGCCCGGCAAAGTGTGGCTCCAGAGCCTGCCCTTTACCCGGCTTGCCGGACGCGTGCTCGCCAATGCCACCTCCCTCACGGGCGGACAGGGCGAGGGTTCGCTTTTGGGCCCGGTCGGGGATTTACTGCGCGGCGACAACTGACCGGACACAGACGGTTTCGCCGCCACCGCGCGCTTAAGCCCTTACGGTTTTGTCTGCATTTGCCCGTTTTCGCCGACAAAAACCGTGCCGCTCGGCGCGGATTCCAGGATTTGTGCCGCGTAGATTTTGCCGACTTCCAGGACAGGCACGCCATTCTCCTGGGCACGCTTTTCATAGATCGCGCGCCGCTGTCCGTTGATCTTTTCGGCAAGGGCCTTGGCCGAGCCGGACGCGTTCGGGGCCGCCACGAGATAGCCGTCGAAGCGCTCCATGAGCAGGCCGGCGCTGCGCAGACGGTCAAGTTCCTCCCCGTCCTTTGCGGCATGGGCTGGCGCGATCCAGATGGTCTGTGCGGCACCCAACGCCGACACGGCGAGGCTTGCGGCCACGACGCACCGGACAAGCATACGGCGAGCGATCGTTATCATTGGAAAAGCTCCCGACTTCATGGGCGGAGCAGGCTCTTGGGTGGCCCTCCGCCTTTGTTTGAACCGCAGTGAGGCCGTCAGGCGGTCAGAAAATGTCGTCTTGTTTGCGGATGTCCTCGTCGGCCTGCTCTTCAAGCTTGACCCGCACATCCGCGTCGATCTTCACATTCAAATTGATCGTGATGGGCTCGCGTGGGCCTTCCACGCGAACGGTCGGGCTGCACGCCATCACGGCCAACAGGGGCACGGCGGTCAGGCAAACGGCGCCCCACCGCAAGTCGGACGCAAACGACGTGGAACCCATCGCGGCTCTCCTTCAAAGGCCCAGGACGATGCGGTCCGCCCAGGGGCAAGGGCTGGCCACCGGAGCGGCCAACGCATTGGTTTGCATTTACTACCGGCCCAGGCGCCCGCGCAACAGATCCGTGGTCAGTCCTTGACCGGCACTCAAGGCACCGAGCAGTTCTTCGAGATTGCCGGACAGAGTGATGTTGAAAATGAAAGGTTGACTGTCGAGCACGGCCGGATTGTGGCCCCCCAGGGTGATAGCGAAGGCAAGGTCGCCTTCGCTGGGCCGCGCGACATTCACTTTCAGGGTGTCGTAACGGAAATCCTCCAGGGCCCGGACCATCAGCCCCACCTCATTGCCCTGGGCCATCAGTCCGGCACGGGCCTCGCCCCACTGGACCTGGAGCGTCCCGGGACCTTCCGCGGTCACTTTACCATCCGCGATGATGGCGCCCTCCCGGGTCAGGCGTACCGGAACCGCGCCGGTCAGCACGCCGGAGCCTTTCACGCGGTCGGCGGCCCAATCGTCCAGCAATTGGCCCAAGGACAGGGCTTCGAGGGTGATGGTCAGATCGCGGTCTGTTTCGCTGGCTCGATATGTGAAAGGGGCAAGGCGGACGGTTCCGCCCGCGAAGCCGCCCCGCGCCTCATGGACCGTGATCACCGGGCCCTCCGGTGCCAGGGTAAGGTCGAAGCGGACCTGGGGCTTGTCGAGCGGGAAGGGGCTTGCGATGCGCCGGGCGGTCAGGGTCTGGATGCCCGGTGTCCCGATGGTTTTGGCCGAAACCAGGTTCAACTGGCCGCTCAAGCCCTCAAGGACCGTCGAAGTCGGAAGCTCCAGGTCAACGTCCCGGAAGTTCAGAACGGCCGTCGTGCGCAGACCCCCGGCCTTGGAGCGGCGCAGGCTGGCCTCAAGGGCCAGGGCGCCGCGCACGTCGCGCACGGATGACAGGCGAGGCGACAGATCCGCAGGCTGAAGGCCATTCTCGGTAAAGTTCAGCGTAACCGGTCCCAGGCGCCCCTGTCCCGAGCCATCGGCCGTGTCGTAACGGCCTTGAAGGGGCAGCGACCCGGCACCCTTGGGCAGGGCAATCCGGCCCCGGAGCATGATGACGCCCTGGCCTTGTCCGCCCGCGTCGGTGCCCTTGGTCGTTGTCGCTTGAGGAGCCCTGACCTGGTGATCCCTGACTGGGCGATCCGTGACTGGGCGATCCGCAACTGGGCGATCCGCAACTGGGCGATCCATGCCGCCCTGGGCGCTCAGGGTCAGGCTGTGCTCAAGCGACGTGAGCAGAGCATCGGGACCGGTTTGGGTCACGCGGCTGCGCACATCCGCGCTGCCGGCAAGGCCCTGCCCGGAAAAAGGGATTGTCGCGGCAAGGCCCGCCAGTTCAAGGCCGCTGGCCGGCAGGGACACACGGCTGTCGGAAATGGTGATGCTGTTGATGCCGCCCGGGCTCCAGTCGAGGGCAAGGCGTGGTTTGTCGACGGCGCCCTCCACCCGCTGCGGGCCGGCCCCGTCGCGCGCCGACACGTGAAGCGGGGCGGAGCCTGAAACCGCCAGATCGCTGCTGCCCAGATCGAGCGCAAGGGGACCCTCATAGCGGGCGGCCTCAAGCCGCCAGCCCGAAAGGCTCAGCCCCTCAAGCCCCAGATCGGCCACACCCTCAAGACGCAGGCGGCCCTGCGCCGCCGTGCCGGCCGCGCGCCAGGCAAAGGGCGCAAGCTCCGATCCGGTGCTCTGTGACGCCGATTGGGCCTCAAGGAGCGGCAAACGGCGCAGATCAACCTCCACCTGTCCGGGCTGCTCGCGAAAATCGAGAATGGCGAGACCGCCAAGCCGGACCGTGTCCAGGGTCGGAAGATCGTGCAAGGTCACATCGGCATTGGTCAGCCGGATGACCACATTGAGATTCTCAAGGATCTCGATGATGCGCGCGAGCCAGGGCGCGGTGTCGGACGCACCCGGAGTATCAGTGCCTTGCGCCGCCGCGGGCTGGGGCGCCAGGGACCGTTCATAGCGCACGCCATCGATCACGATACTGTCGATCCGCTGACCGATCAGTCCGGGGATGGTGTATTCGACCCGCAGGCTGTCGATTCGCGGCTGATTGGGGCCAAGGTCAAGCTCCGTAAGGCCCGCGCCGGCAAGGCCCACATCCGTCAGGCGGAAGCGAATGTCGGTTAGGCCCGCGCGGTCGAGGGCGAGGCGCGCGGCCTCCTGGGCCAGGCTGACCCGGAAGATCCAGACCGAGGCGACGGTAACGATCAGAAGCAGGACCAGGATGCCCAGGATCCGCAGAAAAATGCGCATGGTCGTTCCCCCCTCGCGTCCGGGGGCACGACCCCGGGATCAGTTGTTGAGGGCGAAGGCGACGACCCAGTCGCCGCCCTTGGTGCCCAGATCCGCGCTGCCGCCCGCGGCCACGACGACGTAATCCCGGCCCTGCCAGGTGTAAAGGGCAGGGGTCGACTGGGCGCCGGCGGGCAGGCGGCCTTTCCACAATTCCTGGCCGGTCACAATGTCGAAGGCGCGCAGATAGTAGTCCATGGTGGCGGCGATAAAGATCAGCCCGGTGTCGGTGACGAGGGGGCCGCCAGCATTCGGCGTGCCCCAGTCAAGGCTCACGCCGAAGGGCGCGATGTCCCGGGTGGTGCCGAGGGTGCTGCTCCAGACGATCTCTCCGCGTGTCAGATCGACGGCATGGAGCTGGCCCCAGGGCGGCGGATTACACGGCAGGCCCATGGGCGAGACCAGGACCTGACGCAGCGCGGCCTGGCGCGGATCGCTCAAGGGCAAAATCTGCGAGTCTTTCTCGCCCGCGTGGCGCCGCGCCTCCTCCACCGGCACGATGGCGACCGATTGGGCGAGGTTCGTCGTGTTCACCACGAGCCAGCCGCGCGCCGGATCGAAGGCCGTGCCGCCCCAATGGGCTGCTCCGCCGGCATAGGGAAACAGGACCGATCCGTGTGCGGAGGGCGGCGTATAAAGGCCTTGCGCATCGAGGGCCGAGATTTTCGCATGGCACCCCCGGCGTTCCAGAAAGTTCATGCCCCAGGCGGTCTCGGCCGTCAGATGCGCAGCCACCAGCGATGGGGGGCTGGCGGGAACGGGCTGGTCCGGCAGCGCGCGGTCCGTGCCGGGCGCACGGTAGTCCGTCAGCGGAAAAACAGGATCACCCGTGGTCCGATCAAAGACGAACACATGGCCCGCCTTGGTGGTCTGCGTCACGACGGGTCGCGGGCCGGATGGGCCGGGCAGGTCATAAAGGCCCGGCCGCGCCGTCAGGCCGTAGTCCCACTGGTCGGCGCGCACGAGTTGATGGTGCCAGGCCACCGCGCCTGTCGCCGCCTTCAGGGCCACAAGGGCATTGGCGTGGGGCTGATCAGGCGCGCCGTCATGGACAGGGCGCGGCGAACCGGTGGCCACGAACACAAGGCCAAGCGCGGGATCGGCCGCGACGGAGGCCGGCGGTTGGCCCGGCGGGGTTGAAAAGTCCTTGCCCGCCGTCCCGCGATCCGGCGCGGCATCCACCGGCGTGAACTGCCACTTGAAGGCGCCCGTGCGCGCATCGAAGGCCAATATGATCCCCGCCGGTGCACGGCGCCAGTCCCTGACGGTCGCCGTCACGATGACCGTATCGCCGATCACCGTGGGCGGGCTCGTTACCCGCGCAAGGCCGGCGTCGCGATCGGCCGCGGCGCCCCCAGAGCCGGCAAGAAAACGCGCCGTGTCGAGCCGGACCCGGCCTTGGGCGCCAAAATCGGCGCAGGCATCGCCCGTTTGCGCATCAATGGCGAGGAGCAGGCCATGGCGGGTGCCGGAGAATATCCGCGTGGCGCAGGCGGCCGATTTATCCGTCTGCGGATCGCGCCAGGCCGTCACGCCGCGACAATCAAAGGGATCGCGCGGCGCCTGGACCAGGGGCACCTGTGGGTCGTAGCGCCAGCGCAGCGCGCCGGTCGCGGGGTCCAGGGCCTGGATTTCATTGAACGGGGTGCACACAACGAGATGGGAGCCGGCGAGAACCGGCGTGGCCGAAAAATTCGTCTGCAGATTGTGGTCCTGCACCCACTCATCGTGTCCGGTGCGCATCTCCCAGACCTGTTCCAGGTCCTCAAGGCGCGCAGGAGTGATGGCCCCAGATCCTTGCGCCTGCGCAGGGCTGAACGCGGGCGCGGCAAGGCACAGCAGAGCCAGGCCCAAAAACCGCGATGGGCCCAACACCGCCAAGGGGTTCAGCAAAGCCTTGGGGCCAAGCGCTGACAAGACAGACCGGACCCCGCCCCGCGTGGTGGCCCGCCGCGGTCTTTGAGTGTTTTGTCCGTGCCCGCCCTTCAAACCATTATTCCTGTTGCAATTCCTCAAGCGCGTCCACGAGCAGTTCCTCCAGCGTGCGGCGGATCTGGTGGTCCGACACCGCGACGTTCTTTTCGTCGAAGTCGGCACGCAGCTTGCGGAAGATGTCCTCGTCGCCCGGCTCCACAAAATCCACCTTGATGATGGCCTGGGCATAGTTTTGCGCGTCCTCGCCGGCGAGGCCCATCATGCCCGCGGCCCACAGGCCGACTTTCTTGTTCCGGCGGGCCCGTGCCTTGAATGCCAGTTCCTGGTCGTGGGCGAATTTCGCCTCGGCGGCGCGTTTGCGATCCTCGAACGACGACGACATGCCCTTGTCCTCCTTCACGGCGCTGCACGGATGGGACCGTCGCGCCCTGTTTCGGTGGCGCCGATCCTGTCTTGCGGACCGGTCGCCATCCATGAGTGTTCCTTTGGTTGATTACTGGCGCAACCGGCCGATTTCAACGCCAAAGGTCGGGCCGGGGCGGCGCGGGGGCGTGCCGCCTCACTGTAACGTTAATTGGCTGAGCACGTTGAACGGTGCAGACAAACGGACATCGCGCGCCCAAGGGCGCGGTTTTGGGGCCCCGCGACGGACCTGATGCCGGCATTCGGCCTCTCACCGTCGTTGCACCCAAACCTTGTCCAGGAGACGTCCTGTGAGCCTCGCCACGACCGCCGATCACGCCCGCACCGAGGCCGCCCATGAGGGGGGCGGGGATCTCAAACGCGGGGTCCTGATCGGCCTCATCAGTTTTTTGACCCTGGTGGACCTGTTTGCCGCCCAGGCCATCCTGCCCAACTTGGCCGAAGCCTATGGCGTTAGCGCCGCCGCCATCGGATCGGCGGCCAATGCGAGCACGTTCGGCATGGCCGCGGCGGGGCTTGCGGTGGCGTTCCTGGCGCGCCGGATCAGCCGGCGTCACGGGATTTGGCTTGCCCTTCTGCTGCTGGCAATCCCGACGACTTTGCTCGCCACGACCCAGGATCTGGCGACCTTCTCCGTGCTGCGGATCGCGCAGGGCCTGTGCATGTCGGCGGCCTTCACCCTCACGATGGCTTATCTTGCCGAGGAATGTACGCCGGCCCAGGCGGCGGGGGCCTTGGCGGCCTATATCACCGGCAATGTGGCCAGCA
>CAYYTT010000051.1:0-23477 GCA_964474635.1 uncultured Alphaproteobacteria bacterium
TGCAACCGCGCCCAGTCTTCGAACGACACCTTCCCCACGGCCATGCACATTGCCTGCGCCGAGGAAGTGCACCACAAGCTCGTGCCGGCGCTCAAACATCTGCATAGCGCCCTTGATGCCAAGGCCAAGGCTTGGGGTGACATCATCAAAATCGGCCGGACCCATTTGCAGGATGCAACCCCCCTCACCCTGGGGCAGGAATTCTCCGGCTACGCCGCGCAAATCGACTATGGCATTGAGCGGGTGAAGGCCTCCCTGCCCCGCCTGCTCCAATTGGCCCAAGGCGGCACGGCGGTGGGCACGGGCCTGAATGCAAAGCCGGGCTTTGCGGAAGCCTTCGCGGCGGAAGTCGCCGAGTTCACCGGCCTGCCCTTCGTCACGGCCAAGAACAAATTCGAAGCCCTGGCGGCCCATGACGCCATGGTGGAAATGTCCGGCATGCTGAACACCGTGGCCGTCAGCCTGTTCAAGATCGCCAATGACATTCGTCTGTTGGGCTCAGGTCCCCGCTCGGGCCTTGCCGAACTGCGCCTGCCGGAAAACGAACCTGGCTCCTCAATCATGCCAGGCAAGGTGAACCCGACCCAGTGCGAGGCCATCACCATGGTCTGCGCCCAGGTCATGGGCAATCACACGGCGATCAGCGTGGCCGGCAGCCAGGGACACATGGAGCTCAATGTCTTCAAGCCCGTGATGGTCTATAACCTGCTCCAGTCGATCCGCCTGATCGGCGACGCGGCCATCAGCTTCACGGACAATTGTGTCGTCGGGATCGAGCCGAACCATGAGCAGATCGGGACGCTGATGTCCCGGTCCCTGATGCTGGTCACGGCGCTGGCGCCAAAGATCGGCTATGACAACGCCACGAAGGTGGCCAAGACCGCCCACAAGAACGGCACCACCTTGCGCGAAGAGGCCCTCAATCTGGGCTTTGTTTCGGGCGAGGAATTCGATGCCATCGTTCAGCCGGCGGACATGATCGCCCCCAAGTGAGGACTGACTCTTGGCGGGACCGGCGAAACGCTCCGTAACCATCGCCGGTCACCGCACGAGCTTCACGCTGGAACCGGCCTTTTGGGACGCCCTGCGTGACATCGCGGCCATGCAGGACTGTTCCGTCAGCGAACTGGTGCGCCGCATCGACGGCGAGCGTACCGCGGGCCCTGCCCCGCCGGAACACGGCCTCTCCAGCGCCCTGCGGGTTTACATCCTGGACTGGTACCGCAAAGCGCCTGCTGCGCAATAACTCAGCCGTCTTGGTGGTCTTCAGTCAATTACGTCGCACACGCCATGACGGGCGCGAGCAAAACCAAAATCAGACCAGCAGCGCACAGGGCTCAGGCTCATCTTGATTTCTCGTCCAGTGGTTTAGCCCCCGGTTGGCTCAAATCCAGGCATCGTGGATTAGCGCGCCCAGGCAGGCAAATGGGCGAGATGCTCCGCACGGGGACCGGCCAATTCCGCGCCGAGGACGCGGGCCGTGCCCTCCTCGGCGTATGCAGTGGGCCTGAAGACCCTGATCGGTCATCGGTGCGACCTTCGCGGACGCCGGATCCGTTTTGCCGCCAGGCCTGGGCCGCCGGGCGCGGGGCGTCAGTTGGCGAGCTTGATATTGGCGGATTTGGTTTCGATCCCGCTCCAATCCCGCTTCACACCAAGCACAAGCAGCAGCGGCGCGGCCACGAAGATGGAGGAGTAGGTTCCAACGATCACGCCCCAGATCATGGCGAAGGTAAACCCACGGATCACCTCACCGCCCAGGAAGTAAAGGGCCAAAAGCGCAATAAGGGTCGTGACGGACGTCATCGTGGTGCGCGACAATGTTCCGTTGATGGACAAATCGAGCAGTTCCCCAAGATCCATCTTTTTGTATTTGCGCAAATTTTCCCGTACCCGGTCGTAAACCACCACGGTGTCGTTCATCGAGTAACCGACGATGGTCAGCAGTGCGGCGATGATCGCCAAGGTAAATTCAAGCTGGAGCAGCGAGAAAACCCCAATCGTCAGCACCACGTCGTGCACAAGGGCGAGCACGGCACCGAGGCTGAACTGCCACTCGAACCGGAACCAGATATAAATCAGCATCATGACGACTGCCACGATCACGGCAATAGTGCCGCCCTTGACGAGTTCGCCCGATACCTTCGGTCCCACCACTTCGACGCGGCGGTAATCGATTTCGCCGTCATAGCTGGCCGTCAGGGCATCCTTGACCCGGTTCACCACGTCGTTCTGGGCGAGTTCCTGGGCCCGGTCGTCGCCGTCCACCTGCTGGGTCTCCACCCGGATCAGGATGTCGTCGGGCGCGCCAAACTCCTGCACCTGCACATCGCCCAGGTCGAGGCCGCTCAAAATGTTCCGGATGCTGGAGAGGTCGGCCGGCCCCTCGGTTCCGATCTCGATCAGCGTGCCGCCCTTAAAGTCGATCCCGAAATTCAGCCCCCGCCCGAAAAACAGGCCGAGGGAGCCCAGAATCAGGATCAGCGAGACGACATAGGCGATCGTCCGGAATTTGATGAATGAGTAAGCGGTCTTTTCCGGAATGAGGCGGAGCAACTTCATGGCTGTTGTCTTTCGCGTGTCGCTTCTGCCGGGCCGCCCGGGGCCTGGCTCAAGGAAAACGGAGGCGGCGGCTGGGCCACCAAATCAAATCGGTAAGGCCTCGCGTCGGCGCTGGCGCAGCCACACGGCAATGAACAAGCGCGAGACCACGAAGGCGGTGAATACCGAGGTTACGATACCGATGGCCAGCGTGACCGCGAAGCCCCGCACCGGACCCGAACCAAGCTGGAAGAGGATCACGGCGGCGATCAGCGTGGTGATGTTGGCGTCAAGGATCGTGCCGAGCGCCCTTTGATAGCCCGCCTCAACGGCATTGATCGGCCCCTTGCCGGCGCGCATTTCCTCGCGGATGCGCTCGAAAATGAGCACATTGGCGTCCACCGCCATGCCGATCGTCAGCACGATGCCCGCAATACCCGGAAGGGTCAGGGTCGCGCCAAGGAAAGACAAGGCCCCGGCGAGCAGCACCAGGTTGATCAGCAGGGAGATATTCGCAAAAAGTCCGAACAGGCCGTAGCTCAGCACCATGAACACAACGACACCCAAAAGACCAATCATGGCGGCGATCTTTCCGGCATCGATGGAGTCCTGACCAAGACCTGCCCCCACGGTGCGCTGTTCCACCGGTGTCAGCGGCGCCGGCAGGGCACCTGAGCGCAGCAGGATCGACAGGTCGTTTGCGGTATCCACCGTAAAGCCTCCGGCGATCTGGCCCGAGCCGCTCAGAATCGCATCGCGGATGACGGGCGCGCTGATCACTTCGCCGTCGAGGACGATGGCGAACCGGCGCCCCACATTTCGGCGGGTCGCCTCGGCAAAACGGCGGGCCCCGGAGGCATCGAAACGGAAGGTCACCACCGGTTCATTGGTCTGCTGATCGAAGCTCGGCTGGGAATCGATCAGGTTCTCACCCGAAACGAGATTGCGCTTGCGCAGCAGGATTTGGGGCTCCAGCGGATCGTCCTGTGGGAAGAGGGACGAGCCCGGCGGCACGCGCCCTTGCATGGCCTCGCGCACGGAAACGCTCGTATCGTGCATGTGGAAGGTCAGACGTGCCGTCTTGCCCACAAGATCGATCACCCGCTGGGGATCGTCGAGACCGGGCACCTGCACGATGATCCGGTCCTGACCCTCGCGTTGAATTGTCGGCTCGCGCACACCCGTTTCGTCGATCCGGCGCCGGATCGTCTCGATGGATTGGACGATGGCGCTGTCGCGCAGCTGCGTGATGGCCGCGTCCGTCAGGGTCGCGGTGATCAGGCCGTCATCGGACACATTGACGGTGATGTCGCGGGCAGCGCCAAAACCGGAAAAGCCCGATGCAAGCGGCTGACTGAGATCCCGGATCAGAGCCACGGCCCGTTCCGTATCCGCTTCATCGCGCATGCGCAGCGACACGCCCGCGTCCGAGACGCCCAAGTTGCGAAAGCCCAGCCTTTCACGGCGCAGGGCCGCTCGCACTTCGTCTTCCAGGGCATCGATCCGTGCCGTGATGACCTCATCGGACTCGACCTGGAAAGCCAGGTGCGCACCGCCCTGAAGATCGAGCCCCAGATTAATTTGGTTTTGGGGCACCCAGCCCGGCAACCCTTCAAGCGTGCTGCGCGAAAAGAGGTTCGGCGCCGCGAAGAGGGATCCAAACAGGATGACGGCAAGGATCAGAACGATCTTCCAAGTGGGAAAATACACCATGGTGCTGGGGTCTCAGGTCCGAGAAGAACAAAGCCGCGGCCGATGCCGCCGCCGCTGAACAAAAGCATCGCAGGCGCAACCATTGGCGCGCCGGCAACGCAGGGTATCCGCCCCCGGCAGGGGCAGCGCCCGTGGATGGCCGTCAGTCGCCGCTTTTGGCTTCGGCGGCCACCGGCTCGCCCTTGGCGGTCACATCCGTCAGGGTCTGCTTGATCACCCGGACCTTAACGCCTTCCGCGATCTCGACCAGCGCCTCGCGGTCATCGACAACCTTGGACACCTTGCCGACGAGACCGCCGGCCGTCACGACCGTGTCGCCCCGGCGCACGGCCTCGACCATGGCCTTGTGCTTCTTGAGCCGTTCATTCTGTGGACGGATCAACAGGAAATAGAAGATGGCGAAAATGATGGCCATCGTCACGAAGAAGCTGATGTTCTGATCCATGGGTCTTGCGCCTTCGAAGCTCGGTGACGGAACGTATCGCGCCGGCCGGCATCGGCAGCCGGCGCGACAGGGACTATTCGGCAGGGCCGGCACCCCTCACGCCCTTGGGCGTCCGGTGCCGTCCTATACCCTGTTGCTTACTACAAGGCCGCGTCCGAGGGGAAGTTCAAGGGCTGGGATAAACCTTCGCCGCATTTTGCGCGCCGTCGCGGGCCGCGGCGGCCGGCCGGGTTGCGCCCGTGTGGGGCGGCGCGGCGGTCTTTTTCGGGTCTGGGCCCGGGCCCGGCTCGCCCCGATCCGCAGGCGAGCGTTGTGTTGTCACGGCCAGGAGCTGGGCTTGCAGCGCCGCGAGATCGACGGGCTTGGCGAGATAGCCGTCCATGCCGCCGGCCAGATAGCGCTCCCGGTCGCCCGACATGGCATTCGCGGTCAGAGCGATGATCGGGACCTGCCCCGGCGCCCCGTCAAGGGCGCGGATCGCCTTCGTGGCATCCCGGCCGTCCATCACCGGCATTTCGATGTCCATCAACACCGCGTCAAACGGGTCCCGTGTCACGGCGTCCACTGCCATACGGCCGTTTTCGACCATGGTGATGTCGCAATCCAACCGTTCCAGAAGATGACTGATGAGGATGCGGTTGGTTGGGTTGTCTTCGGCCACGAGCACGCGATACCCGCTCAAAACCGTGTCAACGCCCGGCGCCGTCTTGGTTTCAGGAGCGCTCGACCGGGGGACCATGATCGTGAACCAGAAGCAGGCCCCCCCGCCGATCTCGCTCGCCAGGCCGATCTCGCCGTTCATGAGGCCAACCAGCTCCCGGCTGATGGCAAGGCCGAGGCCCGTGCCGCCATGGCTGCGCGTGCTCGATCCGTCGACCTGCTCGAAGCGCTGGAAAATGCGTTGCTGATCCTTTGCGGAAATCCCGGGGCCGGTGTCCTGCACCTCAAAGCGAATGCTCAAGGCATCGTCTTCCGCCTCGGTCACCGCCACCCCGACCCGCACCCAGCCCGTTTCAGTGAACTTGACGGCATTGCCGACCAGATTGGTGAGAACCTGCCGCAGGCGTGTTGGATCCGCATGGATCCAAATGTCCTCGAGCCCCTCGAATTGGACGCTCAGCTCAAGTCCCTTTTCCTGAGCCCGGCCGTCGAGCAAGGCCATGACATGCCTCACCTCGCGCGACAGGTTCATGGGCTCGGCGTGAAGCGAGATCCGGTCAGCCTCAAGGCGTGACAGGTCGAGAATATCATTCAGGATCTTCAGCAGGTTGCGCGCGCTGTCGAGCGCCACGGCACTGTAACCGCGCAGTCGCTCAATCCCGTTTTCCCGCTTGGCCAGATCCAGCATGCCAATGATGCCGTTCATGGGCGTGCGCAGCTCATGGCTCATGGTGGCCAGAAACACCGATTTGGAGGCATTGGCATCCGCCTCCCGCTGCGCGAGCGTGGCCAGACTCGTCAGCGTCTTGCTGACCATCCGGTCATAGGAAAAGACGATCCCGGCACTCGTTCCCGTACAGAACAGAATCGTCAAGACGCCGATACTACGCAACATCCAATCCGGCATGGGCGAGCCCAAACCATTGGGCGCGACCATTGCAATGAACAAGACGCCCGACAAGGCGGCCACCATGTAAACAAGACTTGCCCACCGCCCGACAAAAAAGCAGGTCGCCACCGGAACGGCGATCAGCACATAGAGAAGCGGTGAGGAAAGACCCACCGTCCACAGAGCATTTGTGATGTTGGCTGTCAGGGCAAGGACACACAGAATATGCGCGGCAATCGACAGGTGCCGCGTGCGCAGGGCAAGATAAAAGGCCACCCAGAAGGATGTGAGGACCGTCAAAG
This sequence comes from uncultured Alphaproteobacteria bacterium, assembly GCA_964474635.1. GTDB lineage: Bacteria > Pseudomonadota > Alphaproteobacteria > JAJFIK01 > JAJFIK01 > CAYUYV01. The sequence continues at coordinate 6,551 of CAYYTT010000051.1, forward strand.
CGAATATCAGGCGCGGGATCGGAACGGGATCGAGAAAAAAAAGTTGAGGGACGAAAATCAGTCCAGAGATGCCGGACCCACCCGTCGCGATCAGCAGAATGATGCGGCGCACCCGATCGGCCTGCTCGATGAGCTGAGCCGTTTCGGTGGCGGGCGCACTTTTAAGCTGTATATCATTCCTGATACTATCGAAATTCACCGTTTTGCGCCCTTGTCATCACGGTCACAGTCTTAGCGGTCGCGCTGCCCACGGCCTTACACGTTGCGCGGGTTGGCGTGCATGCCCGACCGAGCCGCCAGACCAGCCAACCTTCACCTGGAGTGTTTCACGCCTTTGGCTAATGGCCAGCGTAGAAACGCTCGGAAAACTAAGGTAAAACCGTGGAGCCGTAATTAAGCATACGTAAATGTCACAGGTTGCATGCCCCTACGGCAGTTGAGCCGGCTTTGGCGTGAGCAGGCTTTGGCGCCGGCCGACGCGGGTCTGCGGGACATATGCGGCTGAGCTCGCGAAAAAGAGCCTCCAGGTGGATCGGTTTGGCGAGATACCCGTTCATCCCGGCGGACAGGTACTGCTCTTTGTCACCCGCCATGGCATTGGCGGTGAGTGCGATGACGGGCGTCCGCGCGGCGGGGCCATCCAGGGCCCGGATGGCTTCGGTGGCCTCCACCCCGCCCATGACCGGCATTTGCACATCCATCAGCACCACATCGTGCTCCCCCTTGGAGACCGCCGCAACGGCACGCTGTCCGTTGTCGACCAGGGTCGTGCGGCAGTGGAGCGAGTCCAGCAGATGGCTGATCAGCGTTTGATTGACCGGGTCATCCTCGGCCACCAACACCCGCAGACCGCTCAATTCCGTTGCAGGCAGAGCAATGCGATGGGAGTCGATCGGGCTCGCTTCGGGCAATGTGAGCGTGAACCAAAAGCAGGCGCCCGCGCCAAGCTCACTGTCGACGCCGATTTCCCCGCCCATCAGCGCAACGAGTTCGCGGCTGATGGCAAGGCCAAGCCCCGTTCCGCCATGGCTGCGGGTGGTCGACCCGTCAGCCTGTTCGAAACGTCCGAAAATGCGGTCCTGATCCGCGGCGCAAACCCCGGGCCCCGTATCGCGGATTTCAACCCGCATCCGGCGCTGGCCGCCGGGCTCCCGGTCTGACTTCACCGCGATGTCGATGGCCCCTTTTTCGGTGAATTTCAACGCATTGCCCACCAGATTGGTGAGCACCTGACGCAACCGTGTGGCATCGCCCGAAACCCACAGGTCCTCCGGCATCTGCACATGCCGGCGCAGGGTCAGGCCTTTTTCATGGGCCCGGCCGCTCAGGAGCGCGATTACATGGTCGATCTCATGGGCCACGTTGAAGGGCTCCGAATTGAGATCGCCCCGGTTAGCCTCAAGTCGGGACAGATCGAGGATATCGTTCAAGATTTTCAGGAGCGTTCGCGCACTGTCCAACGCGATGGCGCCGTAGTCACGCACCCGTTTGAAGTCACTCTCGTGTCGGGCCAGATCGAGCATCCCGATGATGCCGTTCATGGGTGTGCGCAGCTCGTGGCTCATGGTCGCCAGGAACACGGATTTGGACGCGTTCGCCCGGGCCTCGGCCTGGGCCACGGCACCAAGCTGGTTCAGCGTGCGGTTCGTTATACGGTCATAGGCAAAGACCAGACCGGCACACGCCCCCATGGTCAGCAGGATCGTGATCAAACTGAGGGTGCGCAGCTGGTCGCTGGGCAGGACGGGCCCGACGATGGCCGGATCGGCAAAGGCAAGCCACCAGGCGCTGGCCATGGCGAGGCCGAGATACAGCAGGGAGGCCCGGTGACCAATGAAAAAGCAGGAGGTCAGCGGTGTCACCAACAGCACGAACGCCAGAGGCGAGAGAATTCCGCCCGTCTGGAGCGCCGAACCCGTGACACCGATCAGGAATGAGGTTGAGTAGATGTGCCCGGCGATCCGCAGATGGGCGGTTCTGAGCGCCAGAACAAACGCAATGCCGTAAGCGCTTGTGATGGCAAGGCCCGTCACGGCGCGCTGAACGGGCAGGGTCTCCAGGAAGAAGAGCTGGGCCACAAATCCCAGGGTCGCGAGCATCGCCCCGCCGGTCATGACCAGAAAAACGATTCGGCGCAGCGAGCCGGACTGCCGCTGCACGCCATCGGCCGTCGGGGCAGGATCCTCACTCGAACGCGTCCCGCTTCCCATGTGGCTTCCCCAGTTCTGATCTTTTATCCGTGGCAGAGTGCCCCCGCCTTTTGATGCCTATGGGACGGCAGATCCACTGACCTGTCCAGATCAGGACCGCCGCGCCATATACGGCGCCGGATCGACGGCCCGAACGCCGCGCCGAACCTCAAAATGAAGCTGGGGGCTCGACACATTGCCCGAACTGCCTGACCGGCCGATCACCTGCCCCCGGGTGACGCGATCCCCTTCCCGCACACCATAACTGCTGAGATGCGCATAGGCCGTGACGATTTCGTCCTGATGTTTGATCAGGACAAGCCGGCCAAATCCGGGCACCAGATTACCGCGATAGATCACCACGCCCGGCGCGGCGGCGCGAATCGGGGTGCCCGTGCGAACGGCAATGTTGATCCCGTCGTTGAAGGCCCCCTCGTCCTTACGCCCATAGTCGGACACGATCCGGCCACGCACGGGCCAGTCTAGCACCAGCCGGCTTGTCGATCGCGCGGGCCGGCTCTGTGCTGCGCGGGCGCGGTAGGCGGCCGCCGAAGACGGCGCGGCGCGGCTCTCCTTGGACGCCCTCCACGTCCGCGAGCCATCCGGGCGCGGGGCCGGGCGCGGCACCGGCAAACCGGTCGGCTCACCGCTTTCCGGAATTGAAAGCACCATGCCCGCATGGACCTGGCCCGGATTCTCAATGCCGTTGCGCCGTGCCAGGCGCTCATGATCGACCCCATAACGCCGCGCCACGGTGATCAGGGTCTCGTTCTCCCGCACCACATGGATCGCGGGATCGGGCAGCAGCAGCTTGTCGCCCGGGCGCAAAAGGAACGGAGGCCGAGCCCTGTTCAGGGTGATCAATTCGTCGACGGACAGATTGTAGCGCTTGGCGATACTGTAATATGTGTCGCCGTCTTCCACTTCGACTGTGCTGTGGCGGTCGGGCGCACCGCCGGGGAAACGCGGACCGTTCCAGGACAGACAGCCGCTCAAAAGCAGCAGCAGTCCGAGCCCGGTGGCTCCCAGGAGCCCGGGCCAAGATCCCCCGGATGACGCTTTCCCCCCCCGAGAGGATGGCTTCATCATATTCCCGATGCGGAAGGGTCAGGGTTGCCCCAGACCGTCAAGAAGCGGAACGAAATGGACAGGACCAAAATCCTCGATCCGTGCCTCCGGCTGCGACTTCGTCACCCGGCAAAGCCTCTGTTCCCCATCATGCGGTCCAAGGGGCATCACCATGATCCCTCCAGGCGCCAGTTGATCGAACAGGGCTTGCGGTATGTCCTCGGCGGCGGCCGTCACGACGATCCGGTCGAAGGGCGCCGCCTCGGGCCAGCCCTTAATTCCATCGCCTGTCCGGGTTACGACTGTGTAAAGATCGAGGGACTTAAAGCGGCGTTCGGCGGCCGCCGCGAGGTGCCGATGACGCTCGATGGTATAGACCCGGCGCGCCAGCTGGCTGAGCACGGCAGCCTGATAGCCCGAGCCGGTGCCCACTTCGAGCACGGTGCACTGGGGCTCGAGCGCCAGCAAATGGGTCATCTGGGCAACCAGCGATGGCTGGGAAATGGTCTGCCCGCAGTCGATGGGCAGGGCACGATCCACACATGCCTGCTGCGCGAACGCTTCCGGCACGAAGACGTCGCGCGGCACGGTTTCGATTGCCGAAATGACACGCGGGTCGGTCACGCCGAGCCTGCGAATTGTCATGAGAAGACGGATCGCCTCCGCCTCGGCGGTGTCCTCTTCGTCCGGGTCTTCGTGGTCCACGTGAAGATCCGCCCAAGCCAACATACTCTACCCACCCCTGGTTTCGGCCCATGGAGCGGACGGTCTTTAAGGCCTCAAGGCGGGCCGCCGTTCAAGCGCTCTCCGGCCGTGTCGACCAGCGCTCCATAGGTCAGATCGAGGTGGAGCGGCGTGGCCGTGATGCGCCCCTCGTAAATGGCCCGCAAATCCGTCCCCTCCGGAGGATTGGAGAGCTGACGATTGAAGCCAAGCCAGAAATAGGGCCGCCCGCGCGCATCGTGTCGGGGATCTATGAATAGATTATTAACGTCCCGGCTGCCCTGGCGGGTGACTTCGAACCTGTCCACATCTTCAGGATCAGCGTCCGGAAAATTCACGTTCCAGAACACGCCCACGGGCCAATCGAGATCGAGCAGCGCGCGCACGACCCGAGCACCGAAATAGCGTGCCGTATGCCAGGGAACATCGTCGAAGGCCGCGTTGGTATGGTCCGTGCGCGCCCGAAACCCGTAAGCCTGAGACAGGGAAATCGACCGGATCCCCAATGTGCACCCTTCCATGGCCCCCGCCACGGTGCCCGAATAGGTCACGTCTTCGGCAATGTTGGACCCGCGGTTGACGCCCGAGAGCACCAGATCCGGAAGACGGTCTTTCATGAGATGGCGCACCGCGAGGCCAACGCAATCGGTCGGCGTCCCCGTGACCGCGAGGCGCATGGGCGCCACTTCCCGGGCCCGCAAGGGCTCGTGCAAGGTCAGGGAGTGGGACTTGCCGCTCTGCTCCGTTTCGGGCGCGACCGTCCAGACATCCTCACTCAGCTCCCGGGCCACCGCTTCGAGCACCTCAAGGCCCGGGGCGTGAATGCCATCATCGTTCGTCACAAGAATGCGCATGGCGCGGGTATCAGCCATCGGCCGTGATCCTTTCCAGGCCGCCCATATAGGGCCGCAATACATCCGGCACCGTCACGCTGCCGTCTTCGTTCTGATAAGTCTCGATCACGGCGACCATGGTGCGCCCGACCGCAAGCCCGGAGCCGTTCAAGGTGTGGACGAACCGGGTGCCCTTGCCTTCGGCGGGGCGATAGCGCGCATCCATGCGCCGTGCCTGAAAATCCCCGCACGTGGAACAGCTCGAGATTTCACGGAAGGTCTTTTGTCCCGGCAGCCACACTTCGATGTCGTAGGTGCGCCGCGCCGAAAAACCCATATCGCCCGCGCACAGCGCCATCACCCGATAGGGAATATTGAGATCCTGCAGGATGCCCTCGGCGCAGCCCAGCATCCGCTCATGCTCGGCGTCGGACTGTTCGGGCGTGGTGATGGACACAAGTTCCACTTTCGAAAATTGATGCAGACGGATCAGGCCGCGCTGGTCGCGCCCCGCCGCGCCCGCCTCACTGCGAAAGCAGGGCGTGTGGGCGGTCATCCGGATCGGCAGATCCTCCTCGGATAAAATTTGCTCACGGACAAGATTGGTGAGCGACACCTCTGACGTGGGGATCAGCCAGAACCCGTTCTCGGTGCGGAACATATCCTCGCCGAGTTTGGGCAGCTGGCCCGTGCCATAGACCGCTTGATCGCGCACGAGCGCCGGCGGCACGACCTCCGTATAACCGTTCTCGCCCGTATGCTTGTCGAGCATGAAGGCAGCCAGCGCCCGTTCCAGGCGGGCCAGGGCCCCGCGCAGGACCACAAAGCGCGAGCCGGACATCCTGGCCGCGGCCTCGAAATCCATCAGCGGGCTGGCCTCGAACAGGTCCCAGTGCTCACGCGGATCGAAGGCATAATTGCGCGGACTGCCCACCCGGCTTTTTTCCACATTGTCGGCTTCGTCCGCACCATCGGGCACGTCCGTATAGGGAATATTGGGCAGGCCCGCGAGCACCGCTTCGATCTCCCCGTGGAGGCGGCGTTCCTGCTCCTCGCCCTGCTGGATGGCCGATTTCAGGCGCGCGACCTCGGCGATCAGGGCGTCCGCATCGCCCTCCCCGCCGGCCTTGGCACGGCCGATCTTTTTGGACGCCTCGTTCCGGGCAGCCTGCGCATTCTGGGTTTCGGCGATAACCGCGCGCAGCTTCGCATCAAGGGCGAGCACCACGTCCGAGGACGGCTCGAGTCCCCGGCGGGCGAGTCCTGCATCGAAAGCCTCCGGGTTCTCCCGGATCAGCTTCATGTCAAACATGACGTGGGTTTCCTTGACTGGTGGGGCCGCGACCGCTCTGGTTTTAGGGCCCCTCGCGCTGGTCTTGACGTAACCCGACCGGGTCTAACCGAGCGCATCCGCAAGGTCCAGCGGCGTGGCCGAGCCCTCGTGGGCGCTGCGTTCACGCCTGGGGGTTCTCGCCGGAGGATTTGGGCCCAGGGAACAGGACCCGGAAATCAACTCCAAAGCGGCCCGCCGGCTCAGGTCTCGGATGCCGCATCCTCTTCGGCCCGTTTGCGCTCGAACGCCGCGACCGAAAAAATCGAGATTTCATAAAGCAGCATCATTGCCAGCCCCAGGCCGATCTGGCTCGTGGGGTCGGGCGGGGTCAAAAGCGCGGCGGCGGCGAAAATGATCACGATGGCATATTTGCGCTGGCGCCGGAGGAAACCCGCCGACACCAGCCCGACCCGCCCCATGAGTGTCAGCAGCACGGGAAGCTGAAAGGCAAGGCCGAAGGCAAACATCAGCGTCGTGACAAGGGTCAGATACTCGCTCACACGGGGATCGAGGGTGATGGCAAGGCGATCCTCGCTGCTCGGCACTTCGAATTGGACGAAGAACTCCAGCGCCATGGGCATGATGAAGAACTGCACCAGGCTGATGCCAAGGGCGAACAGGATAGGCGTCGCGAGAATGAAGGGCAGAATCGCACCGCGCTCATTGGCATAAAGACCCGGCGCGACGAACCACCAAATCTGCGAGGCGACCACGGGAAAGGACAGGCACAGGCCAGCGAAAATCGCCAGGCGCATATAGGTAAAAAAGGCTTCCTGCGGCGCGGTGAAGATCATCCGGCGCCCGTCACCGTCAAGCACCTCGGCCAGCGGCTGCGTCAGAAAGATGTAGATGTCTTCGGCGAAGAAAAAGCACAGGCCCACCGCGAGGGCCACGGCGATGAGGGATTTGATCAGTCGCCCGCGCAATTCAATCAGATGGTCAAGCAGGGGCGCGCGGCTGGCCTCAATGGCATCGTCAGTTCCCGTCACGACCAACCTCCTTAGCGGCCAAAAACTCCTTCGCGGACAGGGATCCGACCGGCGTCATGCCGGCGGGCGCTGGTGCGCGCGGGGAGGATCGCACCGCGCCCTCGTCTGGATCGGCCTCTTGCGTGGGCGCCGTTTCGACCTTCACACCGTTGAGCTTTCGCCCCTCGCCGCGGTCGGCCAGCGCGTCGTCTCCATCGATGGAGGGCCCATCAATTTTGGGCCCAATAACTTCGGACCCAGTAATTTCGGGAGACGCCACCGGTTCGGCCGGCTCGCCGCCGAGCGGGATTTCGCCTGCGTGATTGTCCGGCACGGCTTCGGAAGGCGTCGTCGCGGGCAAGGGCGCCGCCTTTCCGGAGGTGGGGTCGAGCGGGCGCATCACCTCATCCTTGATCGTCCCGATGGGGTTTTTCACGGCCTGGATGGATTTGCGCACATCGGCGAGATCGGCTTCGTCCGCCATCGTATGAATGCTGTCGGAAAAGTCCTGCGCCATGCCGCGCAGCCGGGTCGTGAACCGCCCGAATTCGCGCAACAGCCGGGGCAGGTCCTTCGGCCCGACCACGACAATCGCCACGATTGCGATAATCAGCATTTCAACCGCGCCGATAGTCGGCATGGGTGAGCCTCCTCAAGGAACGCTTGGTCACAAGACGCCGGACGGGCGCGCGAGGGAAACGAGACGCGCGATCAGCGCTCCACGGTCTCGGCGCGCCGGGTGTTTTGAGCGCCGTCGGCCGTGCGGGCATCGCCGTCCGAGGACAAGGATGCGGGCCGATCCTGTTCGTCGTCTTCCTTCAAGCCCTTTTTGAACGATGTGATGCCGCGTGCGACATCGCCCATCAAGTCTGAGATGCGCCCCCGGCCGAACAGCAACACGACCAGGACCGCGATCAACGCAATCTGCCAAATACCGAGAGACATGGGATGGGTCCTCCAAAAGGATCGGCGCGGATGGAACCGCGGCCCGCCGGACCATCAGATCCGGCATATTTTACACGTCACTGTCGCAAAAGGCCGCGAACGGCGCAAATGACAAGGCCTTCGCGCCCGCGAAGGGATCACAGCTAAGCGAATGGCGGCCGTCCCACAAGGCGCTCCCCCCTCCACACGGCACCCCGATGCGCCGAACGACCAGCGGCTCTCGCACGGGCCAGCCGGCTCGTCAGCCTTGTTGGACCGGAAAGACCAAAATGTCCTTCTCGTCCACATGGGCTTTGACCACCTCGCCCGGCGAGGGCAGCTCGATCGCCGGTACGGTGACCCGCACCACCCGGTCGCCCAGGTGCCGCGCCTCGCCGCCCGTCGTCGCCGCCTCAAGCACCCCTTCGATCAGGCTTTCAGGGCCGAGCAAGACGGAGCGGCGGACCTTGATCGCAACACCCGTATCCTGCACCAGCCGGATCGCATGGGGCCGAACCAGGATTTCCACGGCGGCGCCGTCGGCAAGATCCGGGGTCTGCTTGAGTCCAAAGGGGGTCTCCACCCGCCCCTGGCGCACTTGACCGACAAAAATGTTGAGATCGGAGAAAAAGGCGGCGGCCCGCGAATCCACCGGCGCCGTGTAAATGGCCTGCGGCGTACCCACCTGCACGATCTCACCGGCACGCATCAGCGCGATGCGATCGGCCATGCGCATGGCTTCCTTGGGGTCGTGGGTCACGAGCAGCGTCGCCGTGCCACTCTCCTTAAGAAGGGCCCAGGTCTCATCGCGGATGCGGTCGCGTCGGGGCACATCGAGGCCGGAAAACGGCTCGTCCATCAACATCACATCCGGACGCGGCGCCAGTGCCCGGGCCAGCGCCACCCTCTGCTGCTCTCCGCCGGACAGGGGCGCGGGAAATTTCCGCGCGAACTCGGCCATATGGACCCGCTCAAGCGCCTCCATCACCCGCGCGCCCCGGTCCGAACGGGCCATACCGTTCAGACCAAACGCCACATTGTCGAAGACCGACATGTGCGGAAACAGCGCGTAATCCTGGAACACGAGGCCCACATTGCGCGCCTCCGGCGGGACGAACCGGCCGGGCCCGGCCACTTCCACGCCGTCCAGGAAAACCTGGCCGCTGGTCTGGCGCTGGACGCCGGCGGCGATGCGCAGGGTGGTGGACTTGCCGCAGCCCGAGGCCCCCAGCAGCGCGACGACCTCCCCCGGCGCCACACTCAAGGACACATCGCGCACGACCTCTCGGGCGCCAAACCGGCAGGAGACACGGTCGAGGGCGATCTTTGCGCCGGCGAGATGAAGCCCCTCGGCGGCAGGCGCACGAGCCGCCGCAGCCACAGGAGGGCGCGCCTCAGAAGCGTGTTCCGGAGCCGGATGGGAGACGGCCATGGGCCAAAGTCCTTTCGCGGCACGGGAGCGTCCCCCCGCGCAGTCTTCACGTCTTTGATCAAGCTGTACATGAAAGTGACACGCAAGTCGCCAACGCCAAGCCCTGGCCGCGGCTCCGCTTCAGAACGTCCCGCTGATTGTCACAAAGACCTGACGGCCATTGTCCCGTTGCCGGATCTCCTCGAACCCGATGGGAGCGTCCGCCCGGGAGCCGGCGAACACGGTGCGGCGGCGATCGCGTCCCTGATTGAAGAGATTTTCCGCGCCAAGCCGGATGCGCAGTCCGCCAAACCGGGTCGTCTCGATAAAGGCGTCGAAATCGGTGGTGGAGCGCTGAATATCGAGTTCGTCGAGACCGAAAAACGGCTCATTGGCAAAGACGTCCACATCCCAGCCCCAGGCCCAGCGCTGCTCGGTGAAATCCTGGCGGAACTCCACCGTGAAGCGCCACTCCCGCTCCCCCGACAGGACCCTCGGCCGGCCCGTCACCGGGTCGGTGACCTCTGAGTCCTGATAACTGCCGTTAAGGTCGAGCCGGCCATTGGTCAGGCCCAACCCGCCCAGCGGCAGCGTCGCCTCGCCCCGCATGCCCCGGCGCCAGCCACTCCCGATATTGCCCGGGACTTCCAAGACACCCTGGAGGGGCAGCAGATCCGCCACATCGCTGATCCAGTCATAAAAACCCGTGAGGGTGACCGCGCCGATCCGCCCGAAACGCTGCTCGATCGCCGCCTCGATGGCCCAGGTCAGCTCCGGCGACAGGTCCGGATTGCCGAGCGCCAATTCGGTGTCGCCAAGATCCGTCGAACTGACGAAATCAAAGAAATTGAGCTGGCCCACTTCCCGCGCGCCGAAGACGCGCAGTTGCGTCTTGCCCCCCAAGGGCACCGTGACCGTCAGGCTCGGCTTCATGAAAAAGAATGAGCGTTCCGCCTCGAACTGGCCGGTCTGTTCAATGGTGGAGACCTCCGCCGCGATCACCGCGTCCAATGTCACCCGGCCGATGGAAAAGGTGTCGGACAAGGCAAAATCCCCCCGACGCTCGCGCACCTGGGTGCGCGCGCCGGGCACGGGCACGGGCGTCAGGCCCGCCCCGTCGTCGCGCAGGAGCATAAAGTCGCTGTCGAGGGCATTGATGGCGCCTTCTGCGGACAGCTCGATGGCGTGACCCTCAAGGCCGGTGTAATCGAGCTCCAAGCGCAGGATCCGCTCCGTATCGAGACTTTCAAACGTCGTTGCCGTATCCGTTACGGGCGGGAGGGGTAGCGGCGCCGCCGCGAGGGAGCCCGTCTCCTCAAAATCGTCGCGGCGATAAAGGCCGATCATCTTGACGGAAATATCATCCGTCAGCGGGCGTTCGATGTCTCCGCCCAGTTCCGCATTGAGCCCCCGGTCCGTATCCCCCTGAAACAGGAGGAAAACTGGCGCACCGTTCAGGGGTGAGCGGATCGAATCCTCCCCGCCCTCCTCGTTGAAAAACTCCAGGCTGGCATTCACCCGGGCCACCAGGCGACCAAATGTGGCCGCCGCGTTGCCGCTTAGTTTGGCGAAGACGCCCGTTTCGAAAAACTCTTCATCGCGCCGCTCAAGAACCGCTCCATCCGGACCCAGAAGATCCTCAGGGCCGGCCGTGCGGAAGAAATAGCGTTCAAGCTCCGCGCCGACCTGGTAGCGCAGCGTACCGGTGCGCCCGCTTCGGGAGATCTCGCCGAACGGATAGAGATTGGGATCGCGCACATCGAGGAGGGCCCCCGCCTCCCAGTTCGTCGTCGCCGCGCCCCCGGCTTTTAGGATGACGTTCACGGCGACAGTCTGGCCGCGCAGATCGAATTCACCCGTTTGTCCACGGATCAGGTCGATGGCCTCGACGGTGCTGGCCGGCAGACGCGACAGGATCGCGGACGCGGTGTCCGACTTGGTGGCCGGGCGTTCCCCATCGATGAGCACATTGCCGGCCGCCCCGGCAAAGCCGCGCGAGCCGTCGCCATCGTCGATCTGAAAGCCCGGCACATTGCGCACCATGTCGAGGGCCGTGATGGGCCGATAGGTCGCAAAAAACGAGGCTGGATAGCGGATTGTGCAGGCGCTGCCCTCGCAGCCCGTTTCGGGGCCCGCCGGCGCGGCCACGGGCCCGGGATCCGGCGTGACGACCGGCTCGTCCGCGTCGAGAGCGGCCTGCGTGCCGGTGTTGCCGCGTGCTTCCGCCGCGATGGCCATGCCCAGCGCAGCCGTGCCCAAAACCAAGCCGATCCGGCGCCCCGACCGGTGCGCGGTGTGTGCCGCCGTCATGCGTGTCATCCCCAATGGACTGGCCCAATGGACTGGCCCAATGGACTGGCCCAATGGACTGGCCCAAATGATTTGTCCGTTGTTCTGGCCGGATCAAACGCGCTTCACGGCGCGCCTGCCCCTTACAAAAGCGCCGCTGCGCCCCCTTGCGCAAGAGCGTGCCCCCGCTCCCGCGGCGTGTGCGCACACGCGCGCCAAACACTCGCCGCCGCGTCCCAATGCGCTAGCTCCTCCCTTGACACAAGCAAGTGGGTGTCACCGCTGTATAGGAAAGGAGACGATTATGGGTGGTCTGACAAACGGTTTGGCGGATGCAGTCATCGCGGGCCTGTTGGGCGCGATGGTGTTTTTCCCGGCCGTTGTGGCGCCAACGGTGTTCAACGTTCTGGAAGAGGCACCGGCAAGCCGGTTCCTGCGTGCCCTGTTTCCGCGCTACTACGCGTTCATCATCGTGCTGTCGGCGGCGGCCTTTGTCCTGGTTCTGCCAATGCGGGTCGAGGCCCTTGCCCTCGGGTTTGTCTGCATCAGCACCATCTTTGTGCGCCAGTCCCTGGTCCCAAAAATCAATGCCTGGCGCGATGCCGCCCAAGGTGGCAACCAGCGGGCCGAACGGCTGTTCGCCATCGGGCACCGCTTTACCGTCGCTCTCAACCTGGTTCAGATGGCCGTCCTGATTGGTGTGCTTGCAATACGATCGTAACGCTACCCGGACGCGCTAAGGCCGTCCGCTGTCTGGGCGAAGACCTGCACCATGCGGTTGCAGATCTTTTCCTTCCAGTCGTCTTCGTCCGGATAGAGCGCATCCTTCAAAAGGCCGCGGATACACAGTCCCTGCGCGTCGGTCGGGTCGCCGTGGATCCCGAGCCAATTGTCGAGAGCAAGCGCGCCGAGCACCGTGCGCAAATCCCGCGTGCCGTATTCGAGCGTGACCGCCGTCACGGCGCCCGCGTCCGGCACATCGAACCAAAGTGTATCGATCATCCCCTGGAGCGGTGCGGAGGCCGACGCCGTGTCGCCCAGGGCCGTCGTCGTTTCGGTCCCATACCAGGAGGGAATGCGCGCGGCGCCCAGGCGTTCATCGGGGCAATAGATCAATTCGCCGTGGCCATAGGGACCAAGCCCCGTATGCAGATCGATGTGCACGCTCGCCGACGCCCCCCGGCACTGCTCGGCGCACACCTTGCGCAAGGTGGTGTTGGACCAGACAGGAGCCCGCCCGCCGTAAAATAATCCATCCGCATGGCTCCATTGCCCACCGGTCACCATTTCCTGCCAGACCCGCTGGCCCCGTTCGGCGATATAGGCGCGGATGCGGTCCTCATACCCCTGCCAGTTCACGGCCAGATCCGCCGGTGCCATCAAATCGTGCACGGCTTCATAGGCTGAATCGTCCGGATAGACCCCATTATGGGGCAGAAAGTTGCGATTGAGGTCCACATTGCCTTCCGCCACCCGCCGGCCGTGGGCAAACCCATAGGGGTTGACCGCGTGAACAAGGACAAGCGCGGCCCCTTCGGACAGTCGCCTGTAAAGCTCCTCCCGCAGACAAAAGACCTGCAGGCCCGATCCCGCGAAGCCCTCCACCCCGTGGACGGCACTTGTGAGGATGAGCACTTGGGACGCCTCACCGGGCGGCGGCCCAAGGCGCGCCACATCCATGTAAAGCGGCTCATCGAGGGGACCGTTGGCGTTGGGATTTTGCAATGTCTGCAACGCTGCGCCCTCGCCCTTTGCGGCGTCGAGGAACAGTTTCCGGCACGTGCCGTAGCGATCGGCGAAATGCCGGGCAGTCAAGGCGGGCATGGGGGATTACTCCGGCGGGGGTTTTCGAGCCGTCACTTCAATCTCGATTTTCATCTCGGGAGCCAGGAGGCCGGAGACGATGGTGGTGTTGGCGGGGCGCGCGTCCCGGCACTGTTCGGCAACGATGGGCGCGATGGCCGGGAAGTCGGCCGCGTCGGTCAAAATGACCCGGACCCGGACCATATGCTGGAGCCCGGCCCCCGCTTCGCCCAAGGCCCAGGCAATGGTGCGGAAGCATTGGCGGGCCTGTTCGGCCACGTCAGGGGAAATGTCCCCCGACGCATAATCGTAACCGGTCGTCCCGGACACCATGATCCAGTCGCCGCCCGGGTCGGGCAGGACCACGGCCCGGGCATAGCCGGCCTGGTCCTCAAAGACCGAGCCGGTCGAAATCCGCCGCCCGGTCCGGTTCTGTGCGTCCGTCATGCCAGTTCGACGGCGACCGCGGTAGCCTCGCCGCCGCCGATGCACAAGGAGGCGATGCCCCGCTTCAGGCCCCGGTTTTTCAGGGCGTAGAGCAATGTCACGAGGATCCGGGTACCGCTCGCGCCGATGGGATGGCCAAGGGCGCAGGCACCGCCATTCACGTTCACTTTCTCGTGGGGGATGCCCAGATCCTGCATCGCGGCCATGGTCACGACCGCGAAGGCCTCGTTGATTTCAAAGAGGTCCACATCGTCCAGGGTCCACTCCAGAGACTGCATCAGGCCACGGATGGCCTCCACCGGGGCGGTGGTGAACCACTGGGGTTCCTGGGCAAACTGGCTCTGACCACGGATGATCGCGAGCGGTGTGAGGCCCCGGCGCTGCGCCTCGGACTGGCGCATGAGCACGACGGCCGCCGCGCCGTCGGAAATGGAACTGGAGTTGGCCGCCGTCACGGTGCCGTCGGCGGCGAAGGCGGGCTTCAGGGTGGGGATTTTGTCGGGGCGGGCGGTCTGGGGCTGTTCATCGGCGGCGACATCCTGGGCCCCTTTGCGGCCCGGTACACTGACCGTCACGATTTCATCCGCAAAGGCCCCATTCGCCTGGGCCTGCTGGGCCCGGTCGAGCGAGGCCAGGGCGTAGGCATCCTGGGCTTCCCGCGTGAACTGATAGGCCTGGGCGGTGGCATCGGCGTAGGTGCCCATGAGCTTGTTCTCATAGGCGTCTTCCAGACCGTCGAGGAACATGTGGTCCTTGACCTCCGTGTGCCCCAGGCGAAGACCGCCCCGCGCCTTGGGCAGCACATATGGCGCGTTGGTCATGCTTTCCATCCCGCCGGCGACGACCACATCCGCCTCGCCGCCCAGGAGCACGTTGCGCGCCAGCATCACCGTTTTCATGCCCGAGCCGCAGACCTTGTTCACGGTCGTGCACGGGACCGAATTGGGCACCCCGGCCTTGATGGCCGCCTGGCGGGCCGGCGCCTGGCCGACGCCGGCGGGCAACACACAGCCCATGAGCACCTCGGTGACATCGTCCGGCGCCACCTGGGCCCGGTCCAGGGCGGCGCCGATGGCGGCGGCGCCAAGCTCCGGTCCGGTCGCGCCGGACATGCAGCCTTGAAATCCGCCTAATGCCGTTCGGGCGGCGCCGACGATGACAATGGGGTCTTGGTCTTGTGCGGTCATGGTGTTCTCGCGGATGGCGTGGTCCGGGGTATGGTGGACCAGCGTGGAGGGGCTAAGTCTCCGGAAGGTTTGGAGCCCGGGTGCGGCGGGTCTTGTGATCTTGGTTTTGACCGAATCAGCTCTTGCACCTGTTTCCGGAGGCAAATCGTCAATGCTCGAGGCAAGGTATTGGATTGAGCGGCCATGAAACAAGGGGACCCCATGCCGCAAACAAGGCAAGTGTACAAGGGGCAATGGCCCAAGACCACCCAAGTCTTGTGCCGGCTCAACTCTTTATTCGCGTATATCGATGCAATTTACCCGCCGCGGGATCTCCCGCCGGCGACGCGTCCTCCCCGCGGCCGGCCGCGCCTTGCCATAGGTTTGCTGTGCTGCGTGCTGGCCGTGCCTGTCACGGTCGCCGCCAGGGCCCAGTCTCCGGAACAAACCCTTTTGACGGCTCCCGCCGGGCTCGTTGAGGAGCGGATCGACGCATTGTCCCTGGGCGGCCTGACCGATCTCATCACGGGCGTGGGCCTGTCCGGCACAGCCATCCGTACCCAGAGCGGAACGCCAGGCCTGCGGGTCGATCTGCCGGGCGGCGGCACCTTTGTGGCGGCTTTAAGGGCGTGTCCAGATGATCCAGCGCCGGAGTGCAGCCATCTGGAACTGTTTGCCCTGTTCGCGGCCGATGGCCCGAACTCAGGCGCGCAGGCGCTCAACCTCTTTAACGCCCAAGCCGCAGCCGTAAAGGCCTTCGCCCAGGAGGAAGGGCCCCTGGTCCTGACGCGGTATGTCACCCTCAACCACGGCATCGCACGGGGCAATGTGCTCGGCAATATTGCGGGCTTTCAGCGTTCGGCGGAACGCTTTCGCGCCTTTCTGCAGGGCCCGGCACGCCTTGCCCCACCAACGGGTCCGCAAATTGCCGTCTCCGGACTGCACGCGCGCGGCCGCGCGCCAGAGGGGCTGGATCCCTCCTATCTGACGGATACGGCGCAAGAGGACAGTCTTGTCAACGACCCGGCTGCCGACCTGTTTCTTGTGCCTTGACCTGTTCGTCCGCAGGCTATGCATTCGGGAAAAGTTTGCGCGACAACCAATCTCGGGCTAGCGTTGCGCATCTGGGCAGCGTGCCGAGTATACGGTGCCTACTCAATCAGTCCTTGGGAGGAGTACGCAATGAAGTATGGTCTTGGAACGAAATATAGGCTGGGAGCGAAATATGGTCTGGGAGCCGCTGCCGCGGTTGCCCTGTCCCTGTGTGCCGCATCCGGCGCACTCGCCGACCATCACGAGGGGCGCAAACAGGCCAAATACAAAAAAGAAGATCTTCTCACCTCCAAGATGATTGCCCGAAAAGGCGGGGTTGAGATGAAAATCGACGGCTATGGCATGGTGAAAGTCGTCGAACTGGTCTCTGCCAAGAGCAAAACATGCACAATGGTGGTGCCAGCCTTCAAAAAGATGATTGGCGACATGAACCCCAAAAAGGGGATTAAGATCACAATTGATCTGGAAGCCATTCCACTGACGAACTCGGACGGGACAACCACCATCTATTGCGAAGGCGGTGGCGAAGGCTGCAAGGCCACCGTCGAAACGTTCAAAATCGCAAGCCCGATGTAACGTCCTGCGCTCGATTGAACACTTTATGCATGCTCCCGGCGGCGGCGTACGGGCCGCCGCCGGGTCGGGGTTTGACCCCGGCGTCAGCCCCCCACCGCAAACTATCAAGACACCGCAGACACCGGGCGAGGCAACGCGCACCCC
>CAYYTT010000052.1:0-3526 GCA_964474635.1 uncultured Alphaproteobacteria bacterium
CCCGGGCGCGCTTCTCACTGGGCTTTTCGTAGTAATTGCACAGTTTAATTTCGCGGAAAATGCCTTAGCGCTGCATTTTCTTTTTTAGCGCACGCAGCGCCTGGTCGACATTGTTGTCACGAACGACGATTTGCACAGGTCCTCCAGTCGCCTGACGGGCGTGTTGGATGGTGGTGAGCACGGAAAAAGCCGGCCGAGGTCGCCATACACGATGGTGCGCGAGCCTTAAGCCGGATTTTTGATGGTAGTATCGCCAAACCTTCGGCGAACCTAACCTGGATGGTTTACCTGCCACGCTCGCATGGCCTTGTCCAGTCGTGCAGGGCCCTGTCGCGCCATCTGGGGGGCTTGTTGTCCGGTGGCGCAAGGGCCGCAAACCCTTATCCGGTCTGGTCCTGGCCCTCGAAGCCACCGGTTTCATACCGTTCGCGCAGGACGAATTTCTGGATCTTGCCGGAGCCGGTCAGCGGAAAATCCCGCACCGGGATCCAGGCGGCCGGCGTTTTCTGGGGCGACAGCCGCTCCCGGCAATAGCGCTTGAGGTCTCCGGCGGCCGGTTCGGTGCCCGGGCTGGGGCGATAGAAGCAAATGGCGATCTCCCCCCATTTTTCATCCGCCACGCCCACGACGGCCACTTCCGCGATGTCCGGATGTTCCATGAGGACATTCTCGATCTCGGCCGGAAACAGATTTTCGCCGCCGCGGATGATCATGTCTTTCACCCGGCCGGTCACCTTGACGAAGCCCCGTGCGTCCATGGTCCCCAGATCGCCGGTGTGGAGCCATCCTTCCGCGTCGATGGTCTTGACGGTCGCTTCCGGATTGTCGTTGTACTCCAGCATGTTGAGATAACCGCGGCAGCAGATCTCGCCCACGGTTTCAATCGGTACGACGGTGTTGTCCTCCACGGACCGGATGGAAACCTCCGTACAGGGCAGGGGCTGGCCCACCGTCTCGCAGATATCCTCGATGGTGTCCGTCGGCGCGGACTGGGTGATCACCGGCGACGTCTCGGTCTGGCCATAGACGATTTCAAAACCGCATTTGTAGGTCCGGCACACCCGCCGCACCAGGTCCGGCGGCACCATGGAGCCGCCCGAGACCGCCATCTGCACACTGTCCACCCGCACGGGCATCCGCTCAAACGCTTCCAAGAGCCCGATCAGCATGGTGGGCACGCCCATGGTGAAGTTCACGCCCTCCTCTTCGATGATCCGGTTCATGGCCATGGGGTCGAACAGCTTGGCGATCAGCATGCGGCCCTGGGCCTGCACGGAGCCCAGGGTCAGGATCACGCAGCCGGAGGTGTGGAACATGGGCATCATGTTGAGCCAGGTGGCCCCATTGGCGGCACCGAGCCGGTTCTTGATCAGCCGGGCATTGTTCGTGATGCCGCGATGGTGGAGGAGCGCGCCCTTGGGAAAGCCTGTGGTTCCGGACGTGTACTGAATTTGCACCGGATCGCCGGGCGAAATCGTGGGCAGGTGCGCCGCGCGCGGCCCTGTGGCCGCCATGGCGCCCGCATCGTCAAGGTCGGTGATTTCGCGCAAAAGCGGCAGGCTTGCCGCGACCTCGTCGGCGATGCGCGCCATGGGGTTGCCCCGGTACTCGGCGGTGCGAAACAGGGCCTTGGCCCGGGACTGCTCCAGAACATAGTGGAGTTCCTTGGCCTGGTAGGCCGGATTGACCGTGACCAGGGTGAGCCCCGCCAGGGCGCAGGCATATTCCAGGATGACCCACTCGGGCGTGTTCGGTGACCAGACCGCGACGCGGTCGCCGGGGGCAAAACGGCTGGAGAGCGCCAGGGCAAGAGCCTCGGCATCCTTGAGGAGGTCGTCGTAAGTCCAGCGGCGTCCCAGCTCTCCGGCCATGGTGACTTCTTCCAAGGCGGCAGCGTTCGGGGACTCGGCGGCCGCCGTGCGCAGCACACCGCCCACGGTCGTTTCCGCGATGGTGTCGTCGGTCTGCGCCGGGATATATGACTGGGCAAGGCGAAGATCGTACATGGACGTGTCCTTGTTCATTTTTACGGTGTATGCGGGGCGAACCGTGCCCCTTGAGCTTAGCCGTTCCGCCGCCCGGATCCACAGCCGCGCCCGCCAGGGACTGGACCCACTCGCAGTGGACGTGACCCACTGACTGCAAAGGAGACGTGCCGATGGCGATCCTGAAGATCGCAAAAATGGGCCATCCGGTCCTGCGCCGCGTGGCCGAGCCGGTTGAGACCGTGACGGCGCCGGACGTTCAGCGCCTGATCGCCGATATGATCGAGACTATGGTCGACGCCCAGGGCGCCGGTCTCGCGGCCCCTCAGGTGCATGAGGCGCGCCGCGTCATTGTCTTCCATGCGCCGGAAGGCCGCGCGCCGGGAACGGCCGGGGCCAGCGATACTGCGCCCCTGACGGCCTTGTGCAATCCTGAGCTTGAGATCCTCACCGAGAGCGAGGAAGAGGACTGGGAGGGCTGCCTGTCGATCCCGGGCCTTAATGGCCGCGTGCCGCGCCCGCTCCATATCCGGTACCGCGGGCTCGATTCGTCCGGCGCGCCGGTGGAGCGGGAGGCGACCGGTTTTCACGCCCGGGTGGTGCAGCACGAGATCGATCATCTGAACGGTGTTCTGTATCCGGATCGTATGGCGGATTTGAACTCGCTGACCTTCAACACTGAGCTTGTGCATTTCATGAAAGAGGCCGAAGCCGATGACTGAGACTTCGGACGAGACAGGCCAGACGGACGCGCAGACGGGCCACGGCGCGGATCGCCTGGCGCCGGTGCGCGACACGCTGCTCGATGCCCTGTTGCCACTGGCCGCCTTCGACGGCTGGCACGCCGAGAGCCTGGACCGGGCGGCGCGGGAGGCGGGCATCGATACGGCGACGCGCAAGCAGGCCCTGCCCGGCGGGGTCGTGGATCTGATCGATCTTTTCGCCCAGCGCTGCGACGCGGCCATGGAGGCCCACATGGCGGGGCTGGACCTGCCCTCTATGAAAATTCGGGTGAAGATCACCGAGGCCGTTCGCGCGCGAATCGACGCCATGACCCCACACAAAGCGGCGGCCCATGCCGCCCTGCAGACGCTTAGCGGACCGAGCCGGGGGCTCGCCGGGCCGCGCCTCCTGGTGCGCACCTGCGACCGGATCTGGCGCGCCATCGGGGATACCTCGACGGATGTGAACTACTACACCAAGCGGACCACCTTATCGGCCGTCTACGGATCGACTGCGCTGGTGTATTTCGATGATTTGTCGGAGAATCACGCGGCTACCTGGGCCTTTCTTGACCGCCGCATTGCGGATGTCATGACCTTTGAGAAGGTGAAAGCGCAAGCCAAGAAGACCTTCAACGCCCTGCCGTCGCCCCTGGCGGTGCTTGCCACCCTCCGGTATCCGGATCCTCGACGATAAATTTTTGCGTGTGGTGCGCCGTGCTTGCACCGCATCGCGCATGACAACGCCCCCTGTCTGTTTGCTCGCCGTGTGTGGTCTACACCCCCGTGGGTGGGCGGCCTGGTGGGTGCGCGGCCTGG
>CAYYTT010000052.1:3626-19748 GCA_964474635.1 uncultured Alphaproteobacteria bacterium
GCGGCCTGGTGGGTGCGCGGCCTGGGAATGCCCGGAGGCCCACCGCCGCGCCGCGCGGGGGCAGCCCTCACTTTTCTCGTGCTTTTTCAAGATGCTCCCGTGATCCCTTCCATTTAGACACGCGCGCGGATTTGATTCAGTGTGATGCGTGCAACAGGGGGGGCGAAAATCGATACGGACCTATGGAATGTCCTTGCCCTTAAATCCTGAGTAACGTACCAAGCGTGTGGCGGAGGGTGATGCGCCTGTTTAGATAGTGAACAAAAGTGCGTATCATCAACGGGGCGTCACCGGACCATCTCCGCACGGGACAACACGCTTCATCAGGGGCAAGACATGGCACTCGAAGATTTTTCCGCAGGCGATCATTTTGTTGAAGAGTTCCTTGCCGACGACGCCGGCCAGGGAGGCACGGGCTTGCGCCTGACGTCCATCGGCAGAGCGTTCGACTCCGAGAGCAATCCTGTTTTCTCGATCTGGCGCGTGCGCAACGCGACGGATTTTGATTTCACGGCTACCCTCTCGGGCGGTGGGTTCTCGAAGGAATTCGATCTGCCGGCCAATTCCCAAGTCTTCATCGTTAGCGATTTTGCGACCGGGAATGGGACCCACAAACTCGTGGTTCCTGACGCGGAGTTCGAGACCGTCAAGGCGGCGAGCAATGAGCCTGTGGATCTCGACGAGCTGTTCCCGTCCGAAGAGCCCGTGTGCGACACGGAAGTTGACGGCGATGACACGAGCGAAGATCTGGTCGGCACCGAGGGCCGGGATTGCATCGACGGCAATGGCGGCAACGACACCATTGATGGCCGCGAAGGCAATGACACGCTCAACGGCAATCGCGGCGCGGACGAACTGTACGGGTTCATGGGCGATGACGTCATCGACGGCGGGATTGACAATGACATCATCTATGGTGGCAGTGGCAACGACTCCCTGAAGGGCTCCGTCGGCGAAGACTCCATCGATGGCGGCGAAGGCGACGATTTCGTCGATGGGTCGTCGGGCAATGACACCTTGAAGGGCTCCGTCGGCAACGACACCATCGATGGCGGCACCGGCAGCGACAACATCACCGGCGACAGTGGAGATGACTCCATCAAGGCCAGCCTGGGTGAGGACGTGGTCGATGGCGGCACCGGTAACGACACCATCACCGGCGACAGCGGCAACGACACCATCAAGGGCTCCGTCGGCGACGACAGCATCGATGGCGGTACGGGCGCTGACTCCCTTGAGGGGTCGTCCGGCAACGACACGGTGAATGGCTCGCTCGGCAACGACAACATCGACGGCGGTACCGGGAACGACGACCTGGAAGGTGGTTCCGGTGATGACTTCATCAACGGCTCCCTGGGCGATGACTTCATCGTCGGCGGTGGTGACCGGGATACGCTCGCCGGCGGTTCGGGGAACGACACCCTGAACGGCAATGGCGGCGACGACACCATGAGCGGCGAGTCCGGCATGGACACCTTCGTGGTGGACGAGTTCATGGGTGACGACCGCATCGTTGATTTCACGGCCGGTGAGGACACCTTCGATGCCTCTGGCGCCGGCGTGACCTTCGCCGAGTTCGACACGGTGGCTGACGGTGTGCTGAACAGCCTTGACGACAATGTCACCGAGGTTGTGGGAACCGGCATTCGCCTCGATTTCGACAACGGCTCGGTGCTCTTCGTCGGTGTGACGGAAATCGACGAGAGCGACACGACGTTCGCCTGATCGGCGCCGGGCCGGTTGGGGCCCGATTGAAAAGTCCGACAGTCATGGGCGGTCCCTCGCGGGCCGCCCTTTATTTTTTGAGCGCCAGGCCCGTGAGGCCCTGCAAATCGTCAATGCTCGACGACCGGGTACGGAGCATATGGCTCCGACGCGCGTTTCGCGTTTCGTGTCTTGCGGTAAAGCGTGTCACGGTTCGTCCTGCCATTGGCCCAGATGCAATGACGCCGGCCAAGGCTGGGAGCGTGGCCCGGTGCCGCGGCGCTGATCTCATTTACATCATCTGCCTGCGGTGCAACCTTCGGCCTCTCGCGCAAACGCTCCTTGGACGGATCAGGTGTCGTGTTGCAACAAGCGGCGGTAGTGTGCGGGGGTGACGTCCGTCCAGCGCTGGAATGCCCGGCGAAAGGCCCGTTCGTCCGAATAGCCGAGGGCCGTCGCGATGGTCTCCACGGGCATCTCGGGATCGCTGGCCAACATCTGTCTGGCTTTCGATACACGGGCATCGGCAATCAGGCCCTTGAGGGTGCGTCCGTGGAGTGCCGTCAAACGTTGCGCGGTGCGCACGGACATGTGGGCCTCGCGTGCGGCCCCTTCGGCCGTGAAGTCGCCCTGCGCGACACGGTGTCCGACCGCATTCAGCAGGCGGTCGAACAAGGTGGGTTCGGCTTGCCTGGAGAGGAGGCGCCGGCGCACCGCGAAATGCGCCTCAATCATCTCAAAATGGGCGGGGTTGGTCGCAACCGGTCGCTTTGCCAGCGCTTGATTTGAAAACATCAGTGCGGTGTCTTGGCTGGACCCAAAGCGCGGTGCAAGGCCTAAAGCGCGGTGATAGGCCTCGTCGGGACCGCTTGCGGGGGCGGCGACCACAATGTCGTCCACGATGTGGCGTGTGCAGAACGACTCGTTCAGCAAGCGAGCGAGCATAATCATGCTGGCCTCGCCGGCGAGGTGCGCGCCTTCGCTCTCCGCCTCGTACATCAAGGTGAGAGCCGCCCCTTGAGCGGTCTTTTGCACGGCCAGGTGCACGTGATCACCGAGGATCTTGCAGTTGTCACTTAAGAAGGTGAGCGCGGCATAGAGATGCGGCGCGCAGCGGACACCGTCGGCGAGGCCATCGAAGATTCCTAAATCCGCCGACAGGGCGAAATCCACTGGAATAATGCAATCGCCGTGTTGAGTGGCAAGCTCACCCCAGAGTGCATCCCGGATCTGGAGCGGAAAACGCCCATTGGGCACGATCAGCCCCGAAATGCCTATGCCCGTGATGGCCTCCAGCCGATGGACCGACACCCGGCGCGCCAAGGCGAAGCCGACCGTGGACGCCACCATGGTTGCATTTGTTTGCCGGTCCGCTGCCGCGCCAGTCATCGAACTCTCCTGCACATCAGAAAACTTTACCGGCGAAAATTTACAGAGGCAGTTGAAAAAAAGCGACTAACACACAACACCTTGTAATATCAACGAAAATAAAAGGGTAGGGTGTGGAGCGAATAGTCCGCATTGCGTACAACGCACCGGCCGAATCGCCACCACGACGCGAGCCTGGGCGACTTGAGTTGGGGGGCGGGCGGCGCGAGATCCGGGCCTATCCGGACGCGTCCCTCACCGCTTATAGCGCGTCTCGGATCGTCAGATTAAGGGACCGTCATACCACTCTGGGTGCGTCCCGTTTCATCCGTGCCACCGCGTTTTCCTGAAACCGAAATCGAACCAGGATTCACACCCTGAAAAAGGGGGAGGGCGCGGTCAACGGCGCGCAGGGCACGTTGGGGCCCCTTTTTGGTTGGGGCGCGGATCAGCCGCCGTGCCCGTATGGGCTGCGGAACCTGGCGGGCAGCAACACAGGGAACGCGCGTTCGGCATATCCCGAGCCAAAGGCAGCATTGTCTGGTGGCAGTGGAAAATTCTGCACAAGCCCGACCGTCGAGGACACACCCGCTGCATGATATGGACGTCGGTATTCTCACTCACCCGGGAACGTCTCAGGGGTTATGAGGCTATGGCGAGGGCAGGGACAATCGAAACACGTTCCTGCCGACGCGCGCCCGGGCCAGGGCGGGCCTTACTGTGCCCGCTCGAACACATCGATCGCCAGGTGGAGCAATTCGTCCGGGCGGTTGGTGATGGCGCGGGCACCGGGCGGGGTGCCCTTGGTCTCATCCAGGATCCCGCAGTAAAAGAGGACCGGAACATCATGCCCCGCGGCCTTCAATCGGCCGGGCAACGTGAGGCCGGACTCGCCGCCGCCGTCACGCTGAATATCCGATATGATCAGATCGAAGGTCTTGCGGCTGCCCAGCAGATCGATCGCTTCGTCGTTGCTGACCGCATGGGTAATCCAGACCCGGAAGATCTCGAACATCCGGGTCTCGGCCTTGTTGTTTTCCGGATGATCATCCACCCACAAAATGCGTTTGCCCACCAACACGTCCTGGTGGCGCGTCGCCCGGTCAAAAACACGCTGTTGGTCTTCCTTGGTCAGATGAACCGCGTATTTGTCGGCGGTCGTCTTGACCACGTCTCCGGGGCCGCCTTCTCTTTCCGCTTTTTCCTTGGCATGTTCGATTTGTTCCGACGCCGCCTCATCCATGGCCCCCTCGAACTCCTTTCGGAGCCGGACGGAAACGCCCATGCCGCGGATTTCGGAGACCTGGTCGATGAGACCGGAGAACCGCCGGAAGTTCCATAACAGAAACAGCGCGAAGAAGAGCGTAACCAGCATACCCGGCAGGCTCTCCAGCACGGTCCACCAAAAGGGAAGGGACAGGCCACCGTCCGCCGAGGGAGCACTGGCGAGGCTCAGCACAGGCAAAAGCGTGGATCCCAGGGCGGCAAGATCAGGCGCGGTCATCGGCACTCTCCCGCAGACAAAACCGAAAGGCCCGATGTCTTTAGGATTTGCGCGCCTTCAGGGCAAGGGCATCGGCGATAATCTGGGCGTGGTCGAAGGCGAGAGGCTGGCCCTGCCAGTCGGACATGAACGCCGCGCTGGCCGCATCGTCCTGGGCCATTGGTCGTTGCCCGGTGACCTCCATCAAATACGCGACGGTGATGATCCGTCCGCGTGTGTCGCGCGCGGGATCGGAATAGACGCCGACGAGGCGTTGGTCCGTTGCTACAATGCCGGTTTCCTCGCGCAATTCGCGCAAGGCCGCCGTTTCCACGGTTTCGTCCATTTCCACAAACCCGCCGGGCAGGGCGAGATGCCCCTGATAGGGCGGGTTCTTGCGCCGGATCAGAAGAAGCCGGTCCGCCTCGTCAAAGACGACGCAATCGGCCGTCACGAGGGGACGGTCGTCGTTCTTGCGGACCTCATTGGGGGATGGTGGGGCCATGGCTGGTTCTCCCGGACATGAATGGAGGCAGACCTTAAGCGGTTCGGTCCCGCTTCAGTAGGGGCATCCTCGGCCCGAGTGCCTATACGCCGGTTAATCATCGCCAAGATCGGCAGGCCGGCGGCCCAGCGGGTAAATCCGGGTCGTATGGCCCATTTTGCGGCCCTCGCGCATCTCCCGTTTGCCGTACAGGTGGAGCGCCGTGCGCCCATCCGCCAGAATGTCGGGCCAGCGGGCGGCGTCCGCGCCGATCAGATTGTCCATGACGGCATCGCAATGGCGCTCCGGCGAGCCCAGGGGCCATCCGGCGACGGCGCGGATGTGCTGCTCGAACTGGCTGATCAGGCAGGCATCAAGGGTCCAGTGCCCCGAATTGTGGACCCTTGGGGCGATTTCATTCACGAGAAGGTCCCCGTCCTCGGTCTCGAACAGCTCAACACCCATCACCCCCACATAATCCAGGGCCGTGACGATGGCCTGGGCCATGGTTTTGGCCCGCGTGCTGGCCTCGGGCGAAAGCTGGGCCGGCGCGAGGGTGCGCGCGAGGATATGATCGCGGTGGATGTTCTCCACCACGTCATAGGCCGCTGTCCTGCCCGAGACATCCCGTGCCACAATGACGGAAAGCTCCCGTCGAAACGGCACGAAGGCCTCCAGGATCGCGGGCGCGCCCCCGATCCGGGTCCAGGCCGGGGGGGCGTCGGAGGCGGCGGTGATGCGGGTCTGGCCCTTGCCGTCATAGCCCATGCGCCGGGTCTTCAGGACACCGGGGCGCTCCGGACCGGCGCCGAGCCGGGCAAGGGCCGGCGCGATGTCGTCCGGACCGTCGATGCGTTCGAACGCGGTCGTTATCGCGCCGATCCCGTTGAGGAAAGTTTTCTCGGTCAGGCGGTCCTGGGCAACGGCCAGGGCACCGGCGCCGGGGCGCAGGGCCGTGCGGGCTTCAAGGCGCCGGGCCGTGTCCTCGGGCACGTTTTCAAATTCATAGGTCACGGCCTGCACACAGGCGGCGAAGGCGTCGAGCGCGCGCCCCTCGTCCCAGGACGCGCAGGTCACTGACGCGGCGATCTGGGCCGCCGGTTCCTTCGTTTCCTGGCAATAGACATGGGCCTTGAGGCCAAGGCGCGAGGCGGCGCGCACCAGCATCCGTCCGAGTTGTCCGCCGCCCAGCACACCGATGGTGTCGCCAGGCGACAGGATGAGCGCGCCGGTTTCCGGGTGCCGCGCGGACGTCATGGCGTATCCGTCACAGGGTGAAAGGCAATCCCATCGCTCTGGCGGGCGCGCCAGGCCGCAAGCCGCTCCGCCAGCGGATCATCGCCCAACGCCAAAATCGACGCGGCGAGCAGGCCAGCATTGCGCGCCCCCGCCGTGCCGATGGACAGGGTTCCGCAGCGCACGCCGCCGGGCATCTGCACGATAGAAAGAAGACTGTCGAGGCCCTTCAGGCTTTTCGATTCCACGGGCACGCCAAGGACGGGCAGGGTGGTCATGGCGGCCGCCATGCCCGGCAAATGCGCCGCACCGCCCGCTCCCGCGATGATGACCTTCACGCCGGCCGCCCGCGCGCCCGTCGCAAATCGGTATAGCCGGTCGGGCGTTCTGTGGGCGGATATAATGTGGGCACTGACGGGAACCTCAAGGTCCTCTAGCACACCGACGGCGCCGGCCATCACCGGCCAGTCCGACTGGCTGCCCATGATCACGGCCACATCCCTGGCCGGCTGCTCCGTGGCACCGGCGAGGGCGCCGGGATCACTTGGGCTGTCGGGCTCGCTCATGGCCTGTGCGCTTTCTTCCGCGAAAAACAAAGTGGTTCTGCGCGCACACTATAGCAGCGGGCGAGAAATCCAGATCGGTCTGTGTCCCGCTTGCCGCTGCTATGTTTTGGTTTCGCCCACGCGGTCCCCTGGGGGACTTTGGGGGCGCTCCGCGACGGCGGCGCAACGGTGCCGGGCCGCGGTCGCAGCCTGGAGTGCAGCGCGGGTTGATCGCCCGTCACCCTAACCCACACCGCGCCGCGCGTCCCAGAAGCAGGACGCCGGTTTTGATCGAACCCGTGGGTCCGCGCCAGGCTGGGCGCTCAGGCGATAATGTCGGGATAGAGCTCATCTTCGAGCCGGGTAATCTCGTCGCGCAGGCGCAGTTTCTGCTTTTTCAGCCGTTGCACCTGCAAGGCGTCTCCAGCCGGCGCAAGGCCCATGCTGGCCAAGGCCATGTCGAGATCCCGATGTTCCTGCCGCAGCAGGACGAGGCGATCTTTGAGACCGTTCGTGTCGTCAAACAGCATGACTCAGACATCCAACTGCTTGAATGAACCATTCATGGGGTGGCCGGTTACCGCAAAAGCATTGGGGCGGCAAGGCTCCCCTCGGACATCCATTACACGAGGGCGGCGTTAAGAAAGCGCTTCAGTCGCGCCTCGCGAGTCGTGATCTCTTCACCGTAGTGCGGTGGTAAATCCCGCACATATGCCGTCAACGCCGCGGCCGCCGCCCCATGCCACCCGGCGGTGTCGTGGCCGGCCCGGCTCGTCCCTGGCAGCAGCGAGACAAGGCGGCTTTGCTCAATGCGCTCCCCTTCCAGTTCGACCTGAAGAATCTGCCGGCGCAGCGCCTCGATCCCCGCCCGGTCCGCGTGGTCCTCGCTTGGCCAGGATTTAAGCGCGTTCCTGGCCGCCCGCAGCGGCCCAAGCACGCCGGCCGACCAGGGCTCGGCCGCATCGGCCAGGGTTTTAAGCAATTCCGGAGAAAGCCCATGGCCCGTGCTCCTGGCCCACCACAGGCACAGGAGCAGAATATTCACATTGGCCCCATCCCGGTCCTGGAGGGCGAGCGCGGCGGGCGCCACATCGGGCTGCCCATAAAGGTCAAGGCTGAAGTGCCAGAACGCGTCGGCGGACGCAGGCGTTGGACCTGTCATTCCCCGTCTTCCGCGCGGCCCGCCCGCGGCTCGCGGCGGGAGGGGTGGGGCCCAGGCTCGATGTCCTCACCCCAACGGCGCAGCCCCTCCGGCGCCAGATCCAGCAAATCGAGGGTCCTGGCGACGGACTGGTCGATCAGGTCCTCCAGGCTGGAAGGGCGGTTGTAAAAGGCCGGTATGGGCGGCGCGATAATGGCGCCCATTTCGGACAGGGCCGTCATGGTGCGCAAATGGCCGGTGTGGAAAGGGGTTTCCCGGATCATCAGCACCAGGCGTCGGCGTTCCTTCAAGGTTACATCCGCCGCGCGTGTGAGAAGCGTGGATGTTACGCCTGTCGCAATCTCGGACATGGTTTTGATCGAGCACGGAGCGATGATCATTCCCGCGGTGGGAAAGGACCCGGAAGAAATTGCGGCGCCCACGTCCCTGATGGGATAGAGTTTGTGGACCAGGGCCGTAAGCTCGCCGATCCGCCTGTCCGTCTCATAGGCCAGGGTCAATTCGGCGGCTTTACTCACCACCAGGTGGGTTTCGACACCGGCCTGCCCGAGCATTTCGAGCATCCGCACGCCGTAGATCACACCGGAGGCGCCGCTGATGCCGACAATAACTCTTTGCTTATGTTTCATTTCAGGACCGCAGACTTTGTGGTTATTTCCTGGCAACGACGATTCCAGACCGTTTCCATCGTTTTTGACCTGACAGGCGGCTCGAAAACTGGTTCAATGCTTGGATCACTCAGCATGGAGGTACGGTATGGCACTCGAAGCTCATCTGGCCGAACTGACCGAAAAGCACCGCAAAGTCGATGATGCGCTGCATCGGGAACTCCAGCATCCCAGTGCCGATGATCTCACCCTGACAGACCTCAAGAAACAAAAACTCCGCCTTAAGGAAGAAATCGAACGCCTCAGCCGAAGCCTCTGACGAAACCGATCCGCCTGCGGACGCTCCGCAGGACTGTCTGGAACCGGGTTTCATCCACCGAGTGATCGGGCGGATGGGCCTGGTTTTTTTGTATGAGCCCTGGTTTTTTTGTGAGCCCTGGTTTTTTTGTTTGAGCGAAGGGTGAAAAATCCGCGTCGCGCTCAAGGCCGCGACTGCGGCCCTGCGCCGCCCTCGCGGAGCGCCCCAAACGCCCGAGCGGGCCGCGTGGGCACAAGAAAAAGAGAGCAGCGGCCCGCCGGGCACAGACTGATCTGGCCTCCTCGCTATTGTTACAAATAGGTTTTTTTGCCGACCGACCAACGTGGTTTTTGGCGGCCGCGCGCGCCGGTGAAATTGGGCAGGCGAGAAAAGAAAAAGGGCGCCGCGATGTCTGTCTCGCCGCGCCCAACCACTTGTTGATCAGTCTGCTGCCGAAAGGGGCAGGGGTGGCGAAGCCTTAAGCCACCGAGAAGGTGAAGTCGAAATCGGCGACGACATCGCCCTGCCAGCGGTCTTCGGAGAAGAGCTCGATCCGCACCGTGTGCTCGCCTTCCTCGAAGGTGGTGCCTCCGGTGTAGTTGTTGTCCCGGTTTCCGAACAGGGCGTAGGTGGAGTAATTCTCCATCTGGACATGGTCTCCGTAAGTCATGCGAGCGGACTCGAAGTCGACCGTATCGCTGGCCTGTTCGAAGTACAGCGTGACCTTGCCCTGGCCCTCCAGAAGGGACTTGTCGATCGTTTCCCCATAGCCGACGGATGTGAGCGTAGTGTCGGACTTGGCACCGGTCGTGGCGATGAAGGCCGAGATCAACGCGGTTCCCTCAGGCGCCGGCGCAGGGGTGGGCTCTGGCGTCGGCTCCGGTTCCGGGACCGGCTCAGGGATGGGCGCGGGCGCCGGTGCCGGCTCGGGCTCGGGAGCAGGGGCCGGTTCGCTGGCAAGGACCGTGAAGTCCACCGTGTCGTCGAGCAGCTTCTGGCCGCCCGCTTGCGATCCGGAGAAGAGCTCCAACTGGAGGGACTGGGCCCCGAGCAGCACCGGTGCGCCGCCGGCATAGTCGCCATTGGTGTCGCCAAACAGCGCATAGGGCTCCACATTCTCAACCTGACGGTGGAGGACCTGGCCATCCGCGTTGAACCAGGTCAGGCGGGCCGAGCCCACATCGCCCGTGGTCTCCGCGGCGAGGCTGAACTGGGCCGTCTGAAGGCTGTCAGCCGCGTAGCTGGCGTTATCGGTGAGCTTGGGGCCGATCTTCTGATCTGTGTCCGGATCGACGAAGTACAGATCATAGGACACGGGGCCGGGCGCTGGCTGGGGCTCGGGAGCCGGCTCTGGCTCCGGTTGGGGTTCTGGCACCGGCGCTGGCTCTGGTTGAGGTTGTGGTTCCGGTTGGACGCCAGAGCCCGTGTCCGACTGGGGCGCGTTCGCATCGCGCAAAAAGCTGCCCTTGTTCAGTGTAATGCGATCAAGGGCATAGCCGTCGGAACGCCCGGTGATCTCAAGGCGATATTCCGTATTGGCCTCAAGCGCCACGATGGAGCCTGACTTTTGGTGGTTGGCGTCGAAAGTCGTGCCCCAACGCAGGTCCTGGTCCGAATTGCCCAGGCCCGTGAACAGTTTTGTAGGCTGACGGACAACCTCGCCCGTTTCGGCATTCACGATCGCCACATAGGCGTCATTGCCGGTGTCGGTGCGCTCATGCAGCGGGCGCCCGTTTTGTCCGTCCTTGAACTGACCCTGGCCGTGTTTCTCATACCGGTCGCTGTTGTTCATGGTCGATTTCACGCGGCCTGAATGCAGCGCGATGTAGTAGTTGCCGCCCTCGTCCGTAAGGAACTTGTACGACAACGTTTCACCATTGGGCACGCTGCCATAGCTGCTGCGGGCCGCGTCCCAGAGCATGACGGTCTCGCCGTCGACCGTCCGGGTTTCCCAGTCGCCTTCGGGAGAAGCGGACTCGGCCTCGATGATCACGGTGCCGTTCTCGGCGATGAAGACATCATCCGCCGTCGGCGTGGGGGCGGGCGTGGGCGCGGGTGCACCGTTCAGGGGATAGGCCTCGAAAAAGGCTTGCGCGTCTTCCGGCGTGCCGCGCTCATTGCCCGTGAGGGCATAATAGAGCATGCCGGCATCGGACGGATCATTGACCTTGCCGTCGGCGTTCTCCATCAAATCGCGAACCTCTTGCAAGGTCGGATCGTCCGTGCCGTCGAGCCAGCTCCAGTTCAGGTTGTTGAAGCCGCGCGTGTTGTTGTGGCCATCATTCTGGTCGCGGATCTCCAGCAGCTCCACGGACGGGAAATCGGCGCGAATGTCCGCCCAGGTATGAACATCCGTGACACCCGGCCGGTTCACCTTATCCCGGGTTTCGTTCCAGGTGCTGTGGGACAGGAGGGTGATGTTGTCCAGATTAGCCGACGACGTGCCCTCAAGGCCGCGATAGATCGCTTCCATGGGGCCGCCTTCGATGGCGAGCACGCTGTCCCCGGAATCGAGGATGTCGATCAGGGCGTTTGTGGCCGCATTGGCACCGCCGACATAATCATGGACCGTAATTCCGAGGGATTCGGCGAAGGCAGCGCTTTCACGCATGGCCGCCACCTGGCCCGCATTATCGCGTTCGCCAAGATTGTTGTTGAAGAAGAACGTGACCTTGTCTTCAAGGCCGGCGGCTTTGACAAGGGCCGCGGCCACGGGCAGGGCGGCAATATCGTCCTTGTCGTTATTGTTCCCGTCAAAATGAAAGACGATCCGGTCGTATTGTCCGATAAGCTGATCGTCGAAATCGCTGGCAGCCATAAGGACACCTTTCGCGGCGTTTCGTCCCGCCATCAAGGGCAGGGTACTGGTGTCGTCTTCTACGGCTTGAGGATGGGTGCGGCCGATCCGTCAGCCGGAGAAGTCCGGTCAGTGCTGGGAGGCCCGCCTTCGAACACAAGGTCGTAGGCCTGCGGATGACTCGGCGCAAAGGCGCTTTCGTCGCTGACAGGACCAGGCATAATCCGACCGCTGACCGGCCTCTAGTTACAAATCGGGCGCTGTCCAGGACCTTGCCAAAGTCTCATGCAACGGACAGGTGGCGGTAAGGGACGGGCCAGTCCTGTCGCACCCAAATACTCCGTATGTAAATGAAACCCTGTCTTTAAGGACGGGGCAAACAAGCCGGGGTTGTTGGGCGTGGTATGAAATCGCCCTGCCGCACACAGGCTTACCAGCCGTTCAGGACGCCTTGCGACCGGGCTGCGCACCCACAAAGACGCCCGCGTCCACGGCATTGAGGGCCGGCGAAAAGGCATGGCCCTGCAGTGCGTCGCATCCCAAGTCGGCCAGGATACGGGCATGCTCCAATGTCTCGACGCCTTCGGCGATCACCTCCACATCCATGGAGCGGCCGATTTCAATAATCGAGGAGACAAGGGCGCGCCAGGACGGGGAGCCGACAATGGGTTTGATGAGCTGCTGATCGATTTTGAGCCGATCCGGACGAATCGTCAGGAGGCTTACGATTGAGGCATGGCCCGTTCCGAAATCGTCGATTTCGATCCCAAAGCCCATGTCCTTCAGTCGGCGCACCGCCTCCAGGAGACGAGCATCGCCCTCGTCGAAAAAGATCGCTTCGGTCAATTCAAAGGAAACGAGCCGCCGATAATCCGTCATGGTCTCCAGCGCGTCGAGCAGACTCCCGTCGGTCAGGCCCTCCAGGGTGGCATTGAAGGCCAGTCGCATCGGCGCCGCGCCGTTTCGCTCCCAATTCCTGCGGTCTTCGATGGCCTGGGCGAGCATCCTCGTATCGATCTGTGACAGGACATTCATATCCCGCGCGATCCGGATAAAGCTGTCGGGCGCCAGGAGACCCTCCTGTGGATGACGCCAGCGTGCCAGCACTTCGAAGCCGATGACCTCCTGGGTGCGTGCGTCGACCTGCGGCTGGTAGAAGGGCTCGAACTGCTCCTCTTCCAAGGCGATCAGGATCGCATCGAAGACTTTCTTGTTTCTGCGGATCTCCTGTTCCATTTCTGTACAGAAGAACTCGAAGCCACCGCGTCCCTGTTCCTTGGCGCGGTAGAGAGCGATATCGGCATCGACAAGAAGCTTTTGTGTGTCGACTGGGTGCGTGTTTCCAATGGCAATCCCGATCCCAATGCTTGCGCCGAAGCGGCATTCCTTGCCTTCGAAAAGAAGCGGCTCGCCCATGCGTCCGATCAGGGCTTGGGCCAGGGCCTCGAGCGCTCCGGGCTCAAAGCGCCCGATCCGGGCCAGGACGAATTCATCACCGCCCACGCGGGCCAGGACATCGCCGGGCGCGCCGACTTCTACGATCAAATCTCCCACATGGGACAAAACAAAATCGCCGGCGGCATGTCCCATGGTGTCATTGATCTGCTTGAAGCGATCAAGGTCGATGTGGAGTACGGCGAGGCTGAGATTTTGCCGCGCGGCCATGCGGGCCAGGCGCTCCAGGCTTGTCTCCAGAAAACGCCGGTTACCAAGCCCGGTGAGCGGATCGAGCATGGATTGGAGTTCGATATCGGCCAGAACCTTTTCCAGTTCGTCGTTTGATCTCGACACTTTGCTGAACGCGGCGACCGTTGCCCGATGAGCGGGCAGGAAAATAAAAACAACCTCCAACACGAGCATGAGGATCGAGGCCACGAAGGTCCACGCATGCAAATTGGCCAGGCGCTTTTTCTTGCGGGCCGCGTCGCGCTCAAAGGCGATTACCACGGCGTCGAGCCGTTCCAGAAGTCCTCGCGGACCCACGGCCTGAACCCGGTCAAGGGCGGCCCGCGCGCCGGGCTCCTCGCTTAAAACAAGGCGTGCATCGGCGATGAAAGCGTCAATTTCTGGAGCGAGGGGTGCGATGCCTTCACCGCCGAAAAAGAGCGTCCGAACACGGTCGGGAAGCTTCGGAACATGCGTCAGAAAGCGGTGGCCCTGCTCGAATTGGTGAATGGCGTCCTCAAGCGCGCGCTCGTTGGCGGTGGTACGATCCCTGTCAATCAGGGCGGAGAACAAAACGATGCGCTGACTGAGCATTCTCTGGCGGCCCGATATGTTCACCATCGCCGCGTCATCATCCGCTGCACGCAAGCGGTCCAGCGCAAGAATGTAGGAAGCCGTCACCAGAGTCAGAATGAGGATCAACGCGGTGCAATAGCGGAACCAGAGCTGCGCCGGATCTTTCGAGGCGTGCAAGCCGAGCGCTGTCATAAGATGTGTAAACACGGAAAGCCCTTCGCCGCTGTTTCCGCCTAAAGATATAAGGGAGGTGAGGAAACAGCGGCTTAACGGCTTTTCGTCCGGGCCTTGGTGTGGGGTTGGCCAACCATGGTCCAGGGGCTCAGGCAGAGCCGCCCGGTACCAAAAGCGCGTTGCTGCGCCAGCCGCCATAGCGGTAATAGGCGTAGGAGACGAGGGCGCAGCCAACCGTGCCCACGGGGAAGCTCCACCAGATCGCCTCGATGCCCAGCATGGGCTGGAAGGCGTGGGCGAAGGGAATGCGCGCCAGCCACAAGGTGCCCGCCAGGATCAGGGTCGGCGGCAGCATGGCCCCATTGGCCCGCACCACGCCGAAAATACCAAAGGTGATGGCCAGCGGGATCCAGCTCCACAGGGTAATCAGCGTGGCTTGGACAGCAATATCGAGGGTTTCTCCGCCCTGCGGCAGGAACAGCTTGAGCGGCAGATCACCCAGAGCATAGATCAGTCCCACAATGGCGCTCGTGACGGCGCAGCCCACAAGGCAGCTTTTGAGCGCGATCTCCCCGATCCGGTCCCAACGGCCCGCGCCGATATTCTGGGATGCCATGGAGGCGACGGAGGCGGAAATCGCCATCACGGGGAGCTGTACATAGGCCCAGAGCTGGGAGACGGCCCCATAGGCGGCCGCCGCGTTGGCCCCGTAGTCATTGACCAGCGAGAGCATGGCCACATAGGCGCCCTGGACGAGCACGCTCTCAAGGGCCATGGGCAGACCACGCCGCCACAGGAGGGCCATCACGGCTGGATCGGGCCTTAAAAAGCGCAAATCCTCCCCGCGCAGAGCAATGGGCAAATCACGCCGGTAAATCGCGCGCACCAGAAGGATAAGCGCAATGGTGCTCGCCAGCAGATTGCCGATGGCGACACCCGAGATGCCGAGCTTGGGCGCGCCAAAGGCGCCGAGCAGCAGCACCGGCGAGAGAATGAGCTGCAAGCCGATCCATAGCACCGTGAAACGGAAGGGCGTATTGGCATCCCCGCAGCCGCGCATGAGCATCGAGGCCAGGATCAGCAGAAAGACGCTGGGCAGGGACAGGCACATGGCCCGCAGGAAGAGGCTCGTCAGTTCCGCGGCCGCCGGGGGAATGCGCAGCAGGTCGATGATCGCCGGCGTGAACACGGCCCCGAGCACACTGAGACTGACGCCCGTCATCAGGACAAAGGCCACCGCGCTCCCGGTCACCCGTTTGACCTCACGCAGATTGCCGGCGCCATAGGCCTGGGCGACGACGATATTGGCTGCCATGCCGATGCCGATCACCATGCCCAGCAACAGGAACAGAAGCACATTGCTGTTCACCACCGCCGTGAGGGCGTTGGGGCCGAGGGCATGGCTGACCCAGATGGCATTCATGGTGCCCGACACGGAATGCAGCGTGTTGGTGCCGAGCAGGGGCAGGGCGAAGACGATGAGCGTGCGTGCCACCGGCCCTTCGATAAGCCGGCGGTCCAAATGCACAGGGATGGGTCCGGCGTCCCGGTCCGCATGGGAGCTTTCGGACGGGCCGGAGAGGGACTTGGAGGCCGTGCCGGCGGTCGCGCTCGCGGGGCGGAGGATGGGGGGAGCCATGGGCGTGTTCTCCTCAAATCGGAAGCGCGCCAGGGCTGCACCGGAGCGTTCTCATTGTTTGCATCGCAACATAGCGCAGCTTGGCACGCTGGGGAGTCTTTCCATTCCATCACGCGCCAGCGGCACGGTGCGGTGTTACAGCATTGAACGCATCGTCAGTGCGGCCAAACACACACTTCAGGCCGCGACGGCGGCCCTGCGCCCCTGCGCCGCCCCCACGGAGGCCCACGGCCGTGAGCGCAAAGACCAAAGAGATCGGCTCGAAACAACGCCAAACACACACTTCAGGCCGCGACGGCGGCCCGGCGCCCCTGCGCCGCCCCCACGGAGGCCCACGGCCGTGAGCGCAAAGACCAAAGAGATCGGCTCGAAACAACGCCAAA
>CAYYTT010000052.1:19848-23473 GCA_964474635.1 uncultured Alphaproteobacteria bacterium
AACGCCAAACACACACTTCAGGCCGCGACGGCGGCCCGGCGCCCCTGCGCCGCCCGCGCGCAGGCCCACGGCCGTGAGCGCAAAGACCAAAGAGATCGGCTCGAAACAACGCCAAACACACACTTCAGGCCGCGACGGCGGCCCGGCGCCCCTGCGCCGCCCGCGCGCAGGCCCACGGCCGTGAGCGCAAAAAAACGGAGATAGTCATGGCGACGCTTATTTTGGAGCCGCCTTTCGGTCTTGAGATCACGACCTGGCGCGGTGAGCGTGATTTCGGCGACTCGGACAGTTCGGATTATGCCGCGTCCTTCGAGGTGTCCGTGGTCAACCTTGAGGATGTGCCAAAATATGTGTCACTCGCCTTCGAAGGGCAGCACCCCGACAAGCCGCACAAGCGTCAGCGGCGCACGGTGACCCATGGGCGGGTGTTCTCTGTGAAGAAGGACCGGCCCCGAAAAAGCTATTTCCGCCTGCGGAAGATGGACTGGACCCTGACGGGTGTCACCGTGAAAGCCGCCGGCAAAACCCACCACCGGGCGATGCGGCACCACGCCAGCGATTTCAACCTGAAAGAAAAGCCGGCCCGCATGCTCGGCCTGGTCTTCGCCTGGATCCTCTTTGCCTGTGTGGTGTTCATTGTGCTCAGGATGTTGGGGTGAGCGGGCGATGCCCAAGCCTTGCTCCTGGGAAATGCCGCTGGTCTCCAGCATGCTCTTGGTCTTTGCCGGTCAGCTTAGAGCCCGGCTTGCCGCCGGTCGGCGTATGCAGGCCGAACCGCCTTGGGGTTGTCTTTAACTTTCTCAAGATTTTAGCAAAAAAACGGGGGCCTTTGTGGGCCCCCGTTTTGTCTTTTGTGTCTCTACCGGTCACGGCCTTTAGGCGCTTAAGGCCGTGGGGCCGTATTGGGTTTCGTAGAGGTGGCGGTAGTGGCCGCCGACCCGGGCCAGCAGTTCGGTGTGCGTGCCCTGCTCCACGACGCGCCCGCCGGAGAAGACCAGGATCCGGTCCACCATCTGGATGGTGGACAGGCGGTGCGCGATCAGGATGGTGGTCCGCCCACGCATCAACTCCTGGATCGCGTCCTGGATCACCTCCTCCGTCACCGAGTCGAGGCTAGAGGTGGCCTCGTCCAGGATCAGGATTGGGGCATCGGCCAGGAACGCCCGGGCAATGGCCACCCGTTGGCGCTCCCCACCCGAGAGCTTCACACCCCGTTCCCCGACCAAGGTCTCATAGCCCTTGGGCAGGTTTTCGATGAACTCATGGGCATGGGCCTTGTGGGCCGCCCACTCGATCTCCTTTGGGCTCGCTCCGGGCCGTCCGTAGGCGATGTTTTCGCCCAAGGTCCGGTGGAACAGGGTCGGTTCCTGGGGCACCAGGGCGACGGCCCGGCGCAGGCTGCGCTGGGTCACCGAGCGGATATCCTGACCGTCGATCAGGATCGCCCCTCCGGTCACGTCGTAAAGCCGCTGCACGAGCTTCACGAAGGTGCTTTTTCCGCTCCCGGATTTGCCCACCAGGGCAATCCGTTCCCCGGAGGCGATCTCGAGGGCAAAGTCCTCATAGACCGCTGCCTTCTGGTTCGGGTAGCGGAAGGCGACCTCGTCGAAGACGATCCGCCCCGGTCCCGCCGCCAGGGCAGGGGCGCCAGGCCGATCCGTCACCTCGACCGCCTGGTCCTGAAACTTCACGACATCCTCCATGTCGTTCAGTGACTGCTGCAGATTGCGCATATGCATGCCCACATCCCGCAGATAGCCGTTCAGCACCAGATTGGTCGTCAACACCAGCGTCACCTGACCGGGGGTCGCCATGCCGCGCGTCCAGAACCAGACCGCACAGCCCAGCAAGCTCCCCTGCAAGGCCAGCAGCACCGCCGACTGGGCCACGAAAGTGGTCGAGCCTCGGAACCAGGTCCGACGCGCCTTTGTGCGCCAGTCCTTCAGCACGCCGGCAATCTTCACCACCTCCCGCTCTTCGGCGCCGAAAGCCTTCACGGACGCATTACAGGTCACCGCGTCGGCAAAGGCTCCGCTGAGCCGGGATTCCTGAGCCACGAAATCCCGGTTGACCGGCGCGTTGTAGTACTTGGCCATGAAGAACACGAGGATCACGTAGAACACCGTGGCGACACCGATCAGGACACCCATGATCGGCCAGACCGACGACAGGATCGCCATGCTGCCCAGGATCATCAATCCGGATGGAATGAAGCCGTAGTTCAACGTGTCTCCGAAATCGTCCATGGCCCAGATGCCGCGGGTGATCTTGCGCACGGTACTGCCGGCAAAGGTGTTGTTGTGCCAGTCCGTACTGAAATGCTGCACCTTCTCAAAGGCATCCTGGCCAAGTTGGGCCATGCACCGGGTCGCGATCCGTATCCACACCAGGTCATGGCCGTAGCGCAGGGCCGTGTTGGCGAAGATCGAGGCCAAAAAAACGATCAGCAGCCAGATGGCCGGACCCGCAGGCTCCCCAGCGGGTTTGGCCACCGCATCAATCAGTTGGCCCGAAAGCCAGGGTTGCACCACGGATGTGGCGGTTACCGCCAGAAGGCCAATGATCAGCACAGGCATGGAAACGGGAAACTGCCGCCAGTAGCGCCAGCAGAACTTGAAAACCTGCACGAACGTCACCGTCCGCTTCCGGTCCTCGTAATCGATCTCATCGTCGAAATCGCTCTCGCTCATGGGTCTTCATGTCGTCAGGCGTGACGACATCTCCTTGAAACGGGATTGTTGGGCGAAACACCCAGGCCCACCATGCGCCGTCGACCCTATGCAGGACGCGTGCGTCATGGCGCTTGCGATGGCGTTGGACATCGCGAAAGGCGCAATTTATTTCCGTAAGGAGACTTACGGCGGATCGCGGGCCCGGGGTTTTGGAATTCCCGGGAAATACAGGCATTAGCCTCTGTATTTATCCCGGGAGAAAAGCACATAGCCGTTTGGCATTGCAGTCCTCCTTGTGATCCGCCGACATGGCGTATGCCGAGAAAATGCCGTGCCTCTTCCTGGGGCGCAAGAAAAAAGTGTCCCTGGACACCTTTTTTCTTTGCGGGGCAGGCGGACGGTCCATTTTTGCAGATGTATGCAGCTGTTTGCGACGGCCTCAGTGGGTCTGCAAGGGCGGTGCGGGGCCGCGTATGGGGCGCACGCCCTCACCCAAGGCATAGGTGCGCGCCCGTAAATGGACCATCAAGTCCTGGCGATTGGTCAGGTGCTGAAGGTCCGCAAACGGAATGGCTTCACCGATCCGCGCTGTGATCGAACCGCCGATGCGGTCTGCCACTTCCTTGAACAGAAGGGAGACCCGCAAGGTCTGGCTGACCTGGCTCACGGCCTGGAACAGGGGGCTGTTCTGGCCCGCGAAGTAGATGGGCACGACGCTCGCCTTCGCGCCCATGATGAGCCGGGCGGTGAAGGGCTTCCATTCGGGATCCTCGGCCTTGCCGAAGGGATGGCGCGCGGTTGACACCGTGCCGCCAGGAAAGACCACGACCACGCCCCCGGCGGCGAGCAGATCCCGGGCTTGGGCGCGGCTGTCCAGATTGGTCCGGGTCGCCTCCCGGGTTTCGGCAAAGTCGATGGGCAGCTGGTAGGGGCGCAGCTCGGGCGCGCGGTAA
>CAYYTT010000053.1:0-3922 GCA_964474635.1 uncultured Alphaproteobacteria bacterium
GTCTTGCGCCATGGCAAGCGCGCCCAGCACGCCCGATCGCGTGCCTAGACCCGGCTCGACGATGAGGGACGCCAGGCCCATCCCCCATGCCGGATCGTCCGCATAGCCCGCCAGCAGATCGCGGCAGCGGTGTCGAATGCGCTCGATCAGGTCGGGGCATTGCATGACCCCGCCGCCCAGAATGATCCGCTCCGGAGAGGCGACAAGGATCAGGGTTTGGCACAGATGGGCCAGGGCATCGGCCGTGAGATCATGAGCCACATGGCGCGGCTCCAGCCGGTTCAGCGATGTGCCCCATCGCCGTTCAATCGCGGGCCCACTCGCGATGCCTTCCAGGCAGTCGCCGTGAAAGGGGCAGATGCCCGGAAATCCCGAATCCCAGACTGGGCGGGGCACCCGGATATGACCCATTTCCGAATGGAGCGCGCCATAAACCGGTTGGCCCTCGACGATCAGGCTCCCCCCAATCCCCGTGCCCACCGTCACATAGGCCGCCACGAGACTGCCGCGCGCCGCGCCCCAACGCACTTCGCCAAGGCCCGCGCCATTCACATCCGTGTCGAAAGCCACCGGGAGGCCTAGTGACCGGGACAGGAACAGCGCCAGATCCGTGTTGGCCCAGCCCGGTTTCGGCGTGTCCGTGATGTAGCCCCACTGGCGCGCGCCGGCGCGCAGTTCCACGGGACCGAAACTGCCGATGCCAAGGGCGCGTGGGTGCATGCCCCGCCGACGCTCGCGTTCGAAAAAGCCAATGACGCGGGCCAGGGTCTCACGCGGAGATGTGGTGGGGATGCGCTCCTCGGCCCGGATGTCGCCGGGGCCCGTGCCGAGAGCGACATTGAACTTGGTGCCCCCCGCCTCAACTGCGGCAACGAGCGGTGCGTTGAGGGTCATGGCGGGCCTTCCCCTAATGCCTCCCGGTTAATGCCTCCCGGTTCCTGGCGGCCAGATCCTCCCCGCCAGTATCTCCCCGCCAGTATCTCCCGGCCAGTATCTCTAGGTAAGGGCCCTGTGCGGTGCATCTGCGTCCGGTTGGCGTCTTTTCTCGGCGGTTCCGCAGGCTTTTCCCAGCCGTTTCAGAACCGTTTGGCCACTTTTAACAGACCGAAGCGGTGGCGTCCTTCCTGCGTGTCGAATTCCCGTGAACGCGCGACAAAGGTGTAGGTGAACTCCACGCCCCGGACCTGTACCTGGGCGCCGAGCCGTATGTCGTTCACGAACCGCTCCAGGGGCCGGCCGGGGCCATCGCGGAAACTGTTGCCTTCAACGAAAAGGTTGCGGCCGACGGCCCGCCCGTCGACGCCGGCGAAAATGGACCAGCGGACCTGGCGGCCTGTCTCCTCGAAAAAGCCGCTCCCGGGGGCCTGGGGTCCGCTGCGCGGGGCCCCGAAAGTCTCGCCCAGGCCCCGGCCAAGCCGGATTTCGAGGCCCGCGGATCCATCAATCAAGGCATTGCCCAGGCTCACCGTGGTGACCGGCCGCAGGTCGAGTTCCAGGTCGGGACCATCGAGCAGGACAGCCCGGTGCCACTTGCGCAGCCATGTGAATTGCACGACGGGCTCGTTGCGCAGCTGCGTGGACCATCCCTGGGGCTCAACGCTGCCGACCACGCTGTGCCAGAAACTTTGCACATGCGCCGCCTGGGCCCAGGGGCCCACGACACCAACAGCCACCTGCGCCACATCGATGGTCTCGCGCTGTTGCAGCGCCCATTCGTAGCTCAGCCGCAGATAGCCTGCGTAAGGGTGCTCATCGGCCTGGAGGTCGCTCAGCGCGATGTTGTCGGGCGTGAAAAAGCTGTGGGCGAGGCCGAAGGTTTCGTTGACGCGGCCCTCCCTTGAGCCCGCGTTCCCGAAAAGCCCGTGCGCGAGCCGTTCGGCGAAGCGGGAGGCGTCCGGTCCCCCCCGCCCAAAGCGCACCGCCACGCCGCTGGAATAGTATCGGTCCGTGGAGCCACCGCCCAAAAAGCCAAAAAAGTCGTTTTCCACCGTGACGCTGAGGGAACGGTCGGCCTGGGCCGGCCCCGCCGATCCAAGGCTGACCGCCACGGCGCCAACCAGGCTGACGAACACAATTCGGGCATGGCCACGGGCAGGCAGCGGCAAGCCGCCGCGCCCAATGACAGCGCAGGCACGGTGCATAACGGAAACCCTGTCGTCCGGGCCACGCGCAGCGGCGCCGGGGAAGTTGGGGAAACGTCGGACAGGGGTGCAAGGGCGGGGCCGCGGGGGACTGCCATGGAACGAGACAGCCCCAGGCGCTTCTGCCATAATACACGTCAACTCAGGCTGGGATCGAAGGCTATGCCATCCAAAAATCAAAGACTGCACAGCGCTGTGCGCCAGCGGCCCACCGTGTCCAAACGCGGCATGTTGGAGCGCATGTTCATCTGGATGTTTTCCGGACTGGTCTATCCGCAAATTTGGGAAGACCCGGAACTCGACATGGAAGCGCTGGGTCTTCATCCGGCCTCACCCGGCAGTTACCCGACCGGCAAACGGATCGTGACCATCGCGTCGGGCGGCTGCAACGTGCTCAGCTACCTGGCCAGCCGTCCGGCTGCACTTGAGGCGGTGGATTTGAACCCGGCCCATGTGGCCCTGACGCGCCTGAAACTGGCCGCACTGGTCCACCTGCCGAGCCACGAGGCCTTTTTCCGCTTTTTCGGCTTTGCGGACGAGAAGGCCAATGTGCGTGCCTATGACCGGTTCATCCGTCCCCATCTCGATGAGGAAGCGCGCGCCTATTGGGAGGCCAAAAAGCCGTTCCAGGGCCGGCGCATTCGCCTGTTCGCGCGCAATGTCTATCGGTACGGCGCACTGGGGCGGTTCATCGGCCTGGCGCATCTGCTGGCCAAGCTTTACGGCTCAAATCCGCGCCGTATGCTGACGGCCCGCAGCCTGGAACAGCAGCGCTGGCTTTTTGAAACCCAGCTTGCCCCGCTGTTCGAAACAAAGCTCGTGCGCTTCTTGTGCAATATGCCCGTGGCGCTCTACGGCCTCGGCATCCCCCCGGCCCAGTACGACGCTCTGGCGCCCCAGGGCAAG
Source organism: uncultured Alphaproteobacteria bacterium (assembly GCA_964474635.1). Taxonomy (GTDB): domain Bacteria; phylum Pseudomonadota; class Alphaproteobacteria; order JAJFIK01; family JAJFIK01; genus CAYUYV01. Next base: position 3,048 of record CAYYTT010000053.1, read on the forward strand.
ATGTCGGTTGTGTTGAAGGAGCGACTGGAACGGCTGTCCTGTGATTTTCCGCTATCGGACAACTATTTTGCCTGGCAGGCCTTTGGCCGCTGCTACGATACGGAAAATCGCTCCGCGACACCGCTTTATCTGAAGGCGGACCATTACGCTACCCTGCGCGAGGAGGCGCCCAAGGCCCGCGTCCACCTGGCGTCGATGACCGAATTCCTGTCCGGTGAGGATGATTCCTCCATGGATGGGTATGTGCTCCTCGATGCGCAGGATTGGATGACGCCGGACCAAATGAGCGGGCTGTGGGAACAGATCACCCGCACCGCCCGACCGGGCGCACGCGTCGTCTTCCGCACCGCCGGAGAGGAAAGCCCGCTGCCGGAGATGGTGCCGGGCGAGATCCTGTCCCGCTGGACCTACGACGCGGACAATTGCAAGACCATGGCGCTGCGGGACCGCTCGTCCATCTATGGCGGGTTCCACGTCTACGAGTTCCAGGGCTGAGGCATGAGCGACGCCGGGGCCCCCGAGCCCAATGCTCCCAAAACCAGCGACACGGGCTCCAACGCCCACGGTGCCGCGATGGATCGGATGTACGCGCTCCAGCGGCACATCTACGATCTGACGCGCAAATTCTACCTGTTGGGCCGGGACCGGATGATCGCGGATCTGTCGGTGCCATCCGGTGGAACGGTTTTGGAGTTGGGCTGCGGCACGGGACGCAATCTCATCGCCATCGCCCGTGCCTATCCGGATGCGGTGCTTTTCGGGTCGGACATTTCCTTTGAGATGTTGAAAACCGCACGCGAGTCCATCGACAAGGCGGGCCTGGGGGAGCGGATTACCCTTGCCCAGGGCGATGCGACGGCTTTTGACCCGGCGTC
>CAYYTT010000053.1:4022-23422 GCA_964474635.1 uncultured Alphaproteobacteria bacterium
TCCGAACGGGGCCGCTGGTCCGAACGGGGCCGCTGGCGGGATCGCGCCTGACGCGGGCTTTGACCGGGTGGTCTTTTCCTATGCACTCTCCATGATCCCGGATTGGGAAGGAGCCGTCACGGAGGGGTTGCGCCTCACCCGGCCCGGAGGGCGCCTCGCCATTGTCGATTTCGGGTCCTTTGAACGCCTGCCCAGGACCGTGCGTGGCCTGATGTATTGGTGGCTGAAACAGTTCCACGTGACGCCGCGCGAAGATCTTCCCCAAACGGCGGCGCGGATTGCGCAAGGGCAGGGCGCCTTCGCCGGCACCCGCAAACCCTTTCGCGGCTATGCGCAAATCGTGACCATCGATAAGCCCAAAGGCAGCCAGTCCTAAGGCCCCGCGCCCACCGCCTTCAGGGGGTGGGCGACAGGGGGAAGGGGATGATCACCGCTGGGTCAGCTTCAATTCGATGCGCCGGTTGCGCCGATAGGCGGCTTCGCTGGTCCCATTGTCGATGGGATTGAACTCGCCGAAGCCCGCCGCCACGAGGTGCTTTCCCGAAACGCCTTGATTGCGCAGGAACTCAACGACCGAGATGGCGCGCGCCGCGGAGAGGTGCCAGTTGCTGGGATACTGGGACGTGCGGATGGGCCGCGTGTCCGTATGCCCGTCAACCCTCAGCACCCAGTCAATTTCACTCGGGATTTCTCCGGAGAGCTGGCGCAGGGCGGCGGCAAGTTTGCGCATTTGCCGCTTACCTTCCGCATTGATTTCCGCCGTTCCGGACCCGAACAAAACCTCCGACTGGAAGACAAACCGGTCACCGTCAACGCGGATGTTTTCCCGGTCCGCCATCACTTCGCGCAGGCGCCCGAAAAACTCGGAGCGATACTTCGCAAGTTCCTGGACCTTCTGGGCCAGGGCGGTGTTCAGCCGGCGTCCCAGATCCGCAATGGTCGCCTTGTTTTCCCGGTCGCGCGCTTCGGAGGCCTCAAGGGCGGCTTCAAGGCTCGCGATCTGGGAGCGCAGGGCTTCAAGCTGCCGGTTGAGCAGGGCGAGCTGGGCCTCGGCGGCAGATTTGGCCTGGCGTTCCTCGTCGAGTTGGGTGCGCAAGGTGCCCACCCGGTCTTCAAGATCGGACACGGCCGTGCCGGTGTCCGCCTCCTCAGGTGCCGGAGCGGCGGCGAGGGGGCCAAAAGTGTCGTCGTCCCGGCTGACCGCTTCGGCCGCGCCGCGCGCCATATTGAGTTCGGCGGCCAGAGCGGCGGCGGCGATTTCCCGTTCGGCCAAGGTTGCGCGCAGTTCGGAGAGTTCCGCGTTCAAGGCCTCCTTGTCCTGTTGCTCCAGGCTCAGCAGATTGCTGAGCTGTGCGATCTGGTCCTGGAGGCGCTGATTGGCGCTGTCGAGGCGCGAGGCGAACTGGTCCTGCACATATTTCGCCAGCACGAACAGGGTCATCAGCAGCGTGATCACAAGCACCAGGGTTGCCAGGGCATCGACGAATCCGGGCCAGTAGTCCCCGGAGGTGTCCCGGGTGCGGGCATACCGTCCGGCCATGATTACCCCCTATCGCCGCGCGAAGATCCCTCGCCGCCGCCGTTGCGCCGCCCCTCGATGATCAGGGCCGCAATGGTCTTGGTCAGGATTTTCATTTCCGAGCGCAGTTCCTTCAGCAGTTCGGACCGGCTCTCCTCGGCGATCTCCCGCAAGGAATGGGCAATCGTGTTGATGCTGCGCAGGGCCTCCAGGATCTCGCGCTCATGGGAGCCGCGCGCGTGGGTGACGAGTTCCTGCAGATAGGGTTGAAGATCGGCCCGGCCATTGCCGTCCGTGCCGCCGTCCACGAAAGTCTCGGCGCTTTCCAGGATGCGCCGGGCGGTCTTGTCGAGACTGCGGAGTGTATCGAGGCTTGCCTTGTCGATGCCGGCCTCGTGCTGCTGGTCGGCCCGCGCGACGAGCCGGTCGAGGCGCGTGTTGAGCGCATTGAGCAGCGAGGGGTCCATGGGCGCGGCCACAACCGTCCCGGCCTCTCCGCCGCCCGCCGGGGCGGCCACGGCGGCGACCGGCTGACCCTGGTTCGAGGCCAGCAGATGGGTCGCCGTGATGTTGAGGTCCTTAAGGGCCTGGACGGTCTGCTCACCTGTGCCCATTTCCGCGTGCTGCAGCAGCCGCGCCGCGATTTCGCGCAAGGACATCAGCGTCTTGCCGACCTTTTCATCCGACTGCTGTGTGACGGTGGCCAGGTGCATCAGGGCCTGTTCTAGACCGCCCACATTGACGCCGTCGGCCGTCACCGTAGCGGGGGCCGCCGTGCCGGCGCCGTGTTCAGCCGTATGGCGCGTGCTGACCGCAATGGACTGGAGCATGTCCAGCATCTGGCGATGGCGCTCATCGTGCTGCACCGCCTGTTCCTTGGCGATGGCCGCCAGGCCGCCGATCAGTTCGCGCTGGGAGCGGATGACCTCATCCATGCCCGAGAGGTTTTGCGTGGTCTGAACGATCCACTGCTCCGTGGCTGCCCGGCGTTCCTCCGCTTCGGCGATGGTCTGACGCAGGGCATCAATGTGGCGCATGTTGGCGTCGAGCATCGTCATCATGTCCGGCGTCGCGCCGCCCATGGCCATGCCTTCACTCGCCGTGCCGCCCGTGATGTAGGTCAGCGTGCTGAGCCATTCTTCAAAGTCATTGTAAAAGCGGTTCTGGGCCTGGGCCGCCTGGAGCCCGAGGAAGCCGAGGATCAGCGATCCGGAAATCCCGAACAGGGACGAGGAGAAAGCCGTGTCCATGCCCGCAAGCGGCCCGGCGAGGCCTTCCTGCAGGTCCTCAAAGGCCGCCTCTGGCGAGCTGCCGCCCACCGAAATGCTCTCCAGGGTGCCCTGGATGGCGCCGGTCGACTGCAACAGACCCCAGAAGGTTCCAAGAATGCCGAGGAAGATCAGCAGGTTCGCCATGTAGCGCGTGATTTCGCGGCTCTCATCCAGGCGGGCACCGATGGAATCGAGGATCACGCGGCTCGACGTGGCCGACAGGGCGACCGGGCCCTGCCGATCGCGCAACATGCTGGCCATGGGGGCGAGCAGGGCGGTCTGGCGCGGCATGCTCAGGTCCGGATCCCCACGCCGAAAGGCGTTCACCCACTGGACCTCGGGTCCAAGCGCCAGGACCCGCGTGATGCAGTAGATGATCCCTAACAGGAGCACCACCAGGATCAGGCTGTTGATCACCGCATTGCCGAGAAAGGCATTGGCGACCGGCGTTCGGATCACATATGTCACGATTGCGACGATCACCAGAAACAGGACCATACGCAGCAGGAACCGCCCGGGCGCTGTCATCGGCATGTGCGCATCGACTGCCGTGTCTTCTACACTACTCATTTCCGCCCCATTTCCTCCACGCCCGCGCTCATCATCCACGGCGGCTGTCCCGCCCTCGATTTCGTTCCGCGCGTCCTATGCCGACACGGCCCTTGGGCCACGCTTGTCCAGGCGCAAACCGCACCATTTCCGTGGGGTTCGGACGGACATCCGAGCCCTGACGAGACGCAACCCCGTCGCGTCAGGCGGGCCCGGACGCGGCACGCAGACCGCCATCCACTGCACCCCGCATCCTGGATTTGGCACAAGACTTTGGCGGGCTTGTGCCCGGCTCCGCCCGGCGAGGCAAGCACCAGTCATGCCATCGTCGCGCGGCCGCGTTGCCTGGGAATGGGTGGAAACTTAGCCCGGGGAATAGATCAGGTCGACCCGCCTTGAGACCAAAGCCATCGGATGCGCAGTCTTTGCGTCCTCAGGTTTAATCCGAACTTGGTCAAGGGCCACCCCTCTTTTGGCAAGATAGGCGCGAATAACCGCGCCCCGTGCCCGGGCGAGGGGATGGCCACCGCGTGCGGCATGGGCGTGGGTGCGCACGGTCACATGCTGGCCCGTGCGGCGCAGGTGCAGGGCGAGGCGGTCGAGCAGGCGGCACGCCTCGGCATCCAGGGATTGTCCGTCATCGGCCAAATGCACCACGGCCGATACGGCTCCGGCGGCAAGATCATGCGTGGGCGATGCGCCGGGGATTGGCATGATTTCCACCCAGTCCAGGGGCCGTGTGCGCGGGGTGCTCAAGCCGCCGATCCGCTCACGCGTCATCGAGGCTGCGCGTTTGCCCCGGCCGGCGTGGGCTCCCATGGGGGGTATGCGCTGGCTGGGCCGGGCCGCGCTGCGCCCCACGGCACCGCGCCCCACGGCACCGCGCCCCACGGCACCGCGCCCATGATCGAGCGTCACCATCACCGGGCGCCAGCGCACGGGGCTCGTCGTGGTCCAGGCCGTGGCGATGGAGCCATCGGGGGCCGAGAGGGCGCCAAGGCTGACCCGGGCCAGGGACTGATGGTCGAAGACCAGGGACGCCCGGCGCGAGAGGGGATGGGGAATGACGGCGGCCAGTGGTGCAAGCTCCAGGGGCGCTGTCTCATGGGCCGCGAGGCTCTCCTCCTCGCCAAGGGGATCGACCGGGCCGCCGAGCGCGGGCAGGGTCAAGGTGACCGTGACCTGGAGCCCGGCAAGGCGGGTCAGCGGCGTAAAGGACAGCTCCGGGGTCTCCCAGACCCGCAAGTCCGCCGGGATCGTCGGCCCGGGCGCGGCGGCGACGCGGTTTGCAACCGACCCGTCGGCCCCCGCCGGTCCCATCCTACTTCTGTCTCGATACACTGCACGTCCGGTATCGGCGGGGGAGGCCGCCGTCCGGGACCGGATCCAGGCCTCGATTTCGGCCGCCGTCCGCCGGACTGTTTTTTGGTGCGCTGGGCTGCCCGTGCCTGCCCCGGCCTGCGCCATGTCCGTGCGCTTGATGTGGGCGGTCTCGGCCGACAGGCGACCGGCGGCTGCCCAAACGGGCGCCCAGATGTGGGGGCCCAGTCCCAGAAGCGCTCCGCCCACCGTCACGAACAGGAGGAGTGCCGGGGAGGCATGGAGCCGTCTGGACCGGCCACGACGCCGGCGCGCCGGCGCCTTAAAACGAACCCGCCCCATGCCGGCCCAACGCATGGTGGGGCGCCAGCGCGGTCTGACGGGCCAAGGCATGGTGAGGGGACGGGAGAACAGGCAAGTCAGGGAACGGTCCAGGGAATACAGGGAGCGCAGGAGACGCCGCATCGGCGCCGGGTCACTGGGGGACCTGCGGCGTGCGCCGCGCCTCGCGCCGGCACGCCAGGCCAGGATCCAATCATGGCCGGTCGGCTTGCCCGCACCGTTCCTGGGATCAAGACCGCTTCTGGGACCAAGTTCGCTGCTAGGGCCAAGTCCGTTGTGAAGGCCAAGTCCGGGGGCTTTCCCGGCGCGCCGAAGGCGGCGGGGTCGGCCACCCTGGCGTCCCTGGTCACGCCTCGCCATGGTCAGATCCGCCCGGCATACCGCCGGTCCGATACCAGTCGAGGGGGCCACCCTGCGCTGTCAGAAGAAGCGTTCGGATACTCTTCCTGCTCCAAAATGATACACCCTTACTTGGTGAGCAGTACTACGTTTGTACTGTTCGCCCGAAGCATAAGAGCATGTCAATCGTCAATATGGAGTGTACCCTTAACAAATCTGCATCTGTTTTATTTTGGGGCAGAGTTGAGGAGAGAATAGAGCGGTTTTGAGATGCCCGGCGTTGCCGCGAGAATGGTGCCGCTTTCCAGCATGGCCCCGCCGCCGTCCATATCCTGAACCAGCCCGCCGGCTTCGCGCACCAGCACGATGCCGGCCGCCATGTCCCAGGGTTTCAGATCCCGTTCCCAAAAGCCGTCGAAGCGACCGGCCGCAAGGAACGCCAAATCAAGGGCGGCCGAGCCATAGCGCCGGATGCCGGCGACCTCTCCCATGACGGCATTCATTTCGGATGCGAACTGTCCCATCCCCGGCTTGCCCTTGAAGGGAATGCCCGTGGCGATGAGGCTGTCCTCCAGGCGCGTGCGGGCCGAAACGCGCAAGCGGCGGTCATTGGCAAAGGCGCCCTTGCCCCGTTCGGCGACGAACATCTCGTCCGTGGCGGGATTATAGACAAGACCCGCGACCAGTTGGCCGTCCCGCTCCAGGGCGATGGAAATGGCGAACTGGGCAAGGCCATGCAGGAAATTGGTCGTGCCGTCGATCGGATCGATAATCCAGCGGTGGCTTTTGTCCGTGCCCTGTTGTTCGCCGCTTTCCTCCATCAGGAAGCCATAGCCGGGGCGCGCCCGCTCCAGTTCCTCGCGCAGGGTTTTCTCCGCCTTCAGATCGGCGGCGCTGACGAAATCGGCCGGGCCTTTGCGTGAAATCTGCAATTGCTCCACTTCCCCGAAATCGCGCGTCAGGGCGCGGCCCGCCTTGCGCGCGGCCTTGATCATGACGGTCATGGCGGGGGAGGAGATCATTGGAAAGGTCCCTGGTGGAAAAAAGGCGCGCGGTCTTCGGCGCGCTGGCCGGCTGCATCGCAGTCGAGGAAGCAAGACGACGACGCCGTTAAAGAGATGGCCCCGGTCGCACGACGCCGGTCCGACGACCCGGGGGCAGGCGCCGCATCAGCAGGCGGGCCGAACTCCAAAGCCCGGTCCGCGCCATGCGCTCAGTCGGCCCGCTTGATGTAAGTGACTTCGTTGGTGTCCACCACGATCTTCTCGCCGGTTTCGACAAAGGGCGGGACCATGGTGCGCAGACCGTTTTCGAGCATGGCAGGCTTATAAGAGGCCGCCGCCGTCTGACCCTTCACCGTGGGCTCGGTCTCGGTGATCTCGAGAACCACCTGGTCGGGCAGATTGATGCCGAGCGGGCGTTCCTCGTGGAATTCCAAGGTCACCTTCATGCCTTCTTGCAGGAACGCGGCCCGCTCACCGACGAAGTCCTTTTGCAGTTCGATCTGCTCGTAGGATTCCATATCCATGAAGGTCAGCATGTCGCCGTTTTCGAACAGGAACTGGTGGTCTTTTTGCTCAAGACGCACCCTCTCGACCGTTTCGGAGGCCCGGAAGCGCTCGTTCAGCTTGGTGCCGTCCACAAGGTTCTTCAGTTCGACCTGATTGAAGGCGCCGCCCTTGCCGGGCTTGACCGACATGGTCTTTACCGCGACCCAAAGGCCGGTTTTGTGCTGGATAACATTCCCCGGACGGATTTCGTTGCCGTTGATTTTCATGGCGGGTCCTCGGCTGGAAGCCCCGCGTGCGCGCACAGGCGCCGTGTCTTGGCGACAAACTTGTGTGGCGGGGCTTGAGAAAATGACGGCGGACCGTATCAAGCCCGCCCCCCCACTGCAACGGGCGCCGCTGCGCCGGTCTGTGCGGTCTTGGGATGGGCACACCCGGCAAAACTGATAAGATGTCAGTTCAACGTGAAGCCGAATGTCCGATCGTTTCCAGCCAAAATCTCCCACCGAGCAAAGGAGGGGTCGTCATGGCCCGACGCAGACGTCTTGCCGCCCTCGTGGCCCTCGCCGGAACGGTCGTCAGCGGCTGCCGGCTGATCGGGTCCCTGCCGGAGCCCACGACCCTGGAGCAGCGCATCGCCATGATGCCCACATCGGGCCTCGCCCTGGAGGCGCCGGTGACGGTGCGCTGGAACGCGCATCAGGTGCCGTATGTCTTTGCGCAGTCGGACGAGGACGCGGCCTATGCCCTGGGTCTGGTCCATGCCCATTTGCGCCTGGGGCAGATGGAAACCCTGCGCCGGGTGATCCAGGGGCGTATCGCGGAGATGGCCGGGCCGACGGCCTCCAAATTCGATGCGGCGATCCGGGCCATCGGGCTTTACCGGGCGGCCGAAGCCTCCGTTGCGGCCATGCCGCCGGAGACCCGTCGCTGGGTGGAACGTTTCGTGGCCGGCATCAATGACTACAAGGCCAAAAGCGCCGAGGCGCCCTACGAAGTGCGGGCCCTGCTGCTGGACCAGGACGACAGCCCCTGGAAAGCCGAGGACGTGGTGGCCATCGGGCGGATCGGTTCGGTGGATGTGAGCTGGTTCGACTGGCTGCGGCTGCTCCCGGGGCGGAGCGATGGGGATTGGGACGAAACCCTCGCCGAGGCGCTCGCGCCAGCCTTCGAGGACCCGGTCAGTTTCGGCGGATCCGACACTGCCGCACTGGAGGCCGAGGGCGTGGGCGAGACGCCCGCCAGGGGCACGGCCGACGCCTCGACACCTGCGGGGCGGGAGGCCCTTGCGTTCCTGAACAGCGTGAAGCGGTCGGGCAGCAACAGCATGGTGGTGGGGGCGAGCAAAACCGGCACCGGCGCGTCCATGATCGCCTCGGACCCCCATTTGGGCTTTGTGTTGCCCAATATCTGGCTGATCGCGGGCCTGAAGACGCCCGATCTGTCCGTGGTCGGCCTGATGGGCCCTGGCCTGCCCATCTTCGCCCTGGGCCGCACGCCTCAGATCGCCTGGGGCGGTACCAATCTGCACGCCGCCAGCAGCGATCTTGTGGATGTCTCCGGCCTTGACCCGTCCGCCATCGCCGTTGAGCGCCACAGTCTGGGGGTGCGCGGATGGTTCGACCGGGAGGCCGAAAACGGGCTGACGCCCTATGGCCCTGTGATCACCGATGTGGAGGTGGTGCGCGATGCCCTGGGCCTGAAGGAGGATGATCAGGCGCGCTGGGCCCTGCGCTGGACCGGTCATCTGCCCAGTGATGAGATCACGAGCCTGTTGCGGGTGCTCCGGGCGCAATCCTTTGAAGACTTCCGCGGCGCCTTCGCCGGGTTCTCCCTGCCGGGGCAAAATATGCTCTATGCGGATGCCTCCGGCGGCATCGGCCATATCCTGGCCGTGAAAGTGCCTGGCCGCGCGCCGGAACGCCCCAAGGACCTGATCATCACGCCGGACCAGGCGGACCGGGACTGGGCCAGCCTGTTCGATGCGACGACGCTGCCCTTTGCCGCCGATCCGGCCGCCGGGTTCCTCGCGTCCTCCAATAATCGTCCGACCCCATCGGATGTACCCATCGGCTATTTCTACGGCCAGCCGGACCGCTTCCTGCGCGCCCGCTCGGCGCTTAGCGCGGCGCAGCAGGTTAGCCTTGAGGATCTCAAAGGCCTGCAGCAGGACACCCTGTCCGTTGCGGCGAGGGGCTTGCGCGATGACATCCTGGCGCGCCTCATAGCGGGGTTTGAGGCTTCAGGACTGGCGTTGGATGCAGCGCAGGCCAAAATGCTGGGCACGCTTCGGGCATGGGATGGGCGTTATGAGCGCAATGCGCCGGGGCCTGTGGTCTTCGAGACCCTGCTGGTGACCATGGGCGATCGTCTGTTGCCGGAGAGCCTTGCGCCGCGCATCACCGGCGATACCAATCGGTACAAAAAGCGGTTCAAAAAGGCGCTCGATGCGGCCGATGGAGAGGCGGTGACGGCGGCGGGGCTTGCCGGCCTTGATGCCGCGGCAAAAGCGCTCCGCAAGTTTCCCGCTTGGGGAGACATGCACCGTCTGGCCCTGCGCCACCCCCTGGCCCTTGCCCCTGTTGTGGGCGGAAAATTTCCCACCATTGAGGTGCCCGCCTCGGGAACGTCCGAAAGCCTCATGAAGACCGCCCATCCGGCCACGAAAGATCGGCACCAGGCCAGCTACGGCTCCCAGGCGCGGCATGTCTCCGATCTTAGTGATCCCGATGCGAACTACTTCCTGCTCGCCGGGGGCCAGGACGGCTGGCTCAATTCAGATACCTTCGCCGATCAAGTGGATCTGTGGCAGGCCGGCGACTACATCCGCATGCCCTTGACGCAGGAGGCCATCGAAGCGGCCTTCCCCATCGTGATGACCCTCACGCCTTGAAACACCGGCGTCCCCCTATCATGCGGCCCCCAAGGGGCGCTGCACGCGGGAGCTTTGGGCGAGCAATTTGTGTCAATCTGAAGCCGGCGCCCGGTTGCTTTGTGTTTTTTTGGGCTCTGTGAGCGCGGCGCCGATCGATCGCCGCGGGGCCAATAGGGCGCGCCAGCCTTGGCCGGGGTTTTGTTCGAAGCGTTCGGTCTGAAGAGCCTCAAAGGCCTGACCGGCCCAGGCGAAAGCGTCCACCGTCATGGTCTGACCGGCGAGGGTGATAAGGGACACCCCATTTTGTTCGCCCCCACGCAGGCGCGTCGACGTGCTGGTCGCGGTCTGGACCACGGGGAAGGACCAGGGTGTGTGGGGAAAATGATCCGTGATGAGACGGCTGCGCTGGGTGTGCAGGTGGCCCGTCAGCACAAGGTCGGTCTGGGCCTCGGCGAGGCGCCGGGCCACATGGGCCGCGTTGCCGACAAGTTTCTGGCGCGGCCGGTCGAGGGGCGGAACGAGGGGGTGGTGAAACACCACGATGCGAAAGCCGGCCGCATGGGCCCCGCCCAAGGCCTCATCGGCATAATCAAGCTGGCGGTCGGAGATCACGCCATTCGACCAGTCCCAATGCACAATCACCCGCCGCGCGGAGTTCAAGCCGACGATCACGCCCTGATCGAGGACGAGCGACTGGTCAAGATCGGGGCCCACATGGCGCCGGTAACGGCCATAGCCGTCGAGAAACCGCCACCAGACCGCCCAGCCGGGCAGGTCGTGATTGCCGGGCACGACCAGGGTCTCCGGCGCAAGGCTGTCGAAGAAGGCGCGGGCCTCGCGAAACTCATGGGGCCGGGCCCCTTGTGTAATGTCGCCGCCCACGATGACCACGTCTGGCATGGCGTCATTGAGATAATCGCGCAGGCCGTTGACCACATCCGGGTCGGTGCGGCCGAAATGAAGATCGGAAATATGCGCAAGGCGGAGCGTTTTCTGGGTCATGCCTCCGGTATCCAAATTTTGAGGGCCCGCGGATGGATGCGAAAGTGCAAGGGCAACTCCAGATCGCGCACCTCGCCATCAATCGACACGGTCACACGGGGTTTCGAGGCCGACACCGTCATGGACCGTGCCTTGAAGGGGCGCGGCCAGTGCTGGCGATCGAGCCGGCCAAGCACGAGGCGCATCAAGGTCAGGGCGGTGCGCGCCGGTGTGCCATCCCCGGGTGCGTAGAGATACAGCTCTCCCCCGTCGAGCCGTGACCGCTGTAGGCCGAGGCCGCCCGCGTCGACAATCTTGTTGTTGCTGATAAGCAGAGACTGGGTCGAAAAGGAACGGCGCACTCCGTCACGGGTCACGGTGTAGTCCACCGGTTCGGACTGCAAAATCTCGCTGGAAATGCTTGAGGCAAGATCGCTCCAGGACAGGAGGCCCGGGTCATCGCGCACGGCCTCGCGCGATTGGGCGATGCGCGCGAAGGCGCCGAACACCACCGAATGCATGAAGCTTTGTCCGTTCACCTCGCCCACATCAATGGCACGCGTGGCGCCCCGGGCCAGGCGCTCGGCCAGACCCTCGCTCCAGGTCGTCATGCCCACATCCCGCGCCACGAGATTCATGGTCCCGAAGGGCAGTATGCCCAAGGTCTTGTCCGAGCCCTGAAGGTGCTTGGCGGCCGCCGCGACCGTGCCGTCTCCCCCGGCCACGAAGATCGTATCGCTGCGGCCTGCCAGATCTTTGAGCACCTCATCAAGGCTTTCGCCGTCCGTCTGCACGATCGTCACGTCGTGACCGGAGCGCTCAAAGGCGGTCTCCAAGGTTTCGGCGATGGCGTCCGGATCGCTTTGGCTGAGGCGCCCCGCCTTGACGTTCAACAAAAATCCCGCACGCATGTTTCGGTCCCTGTCCTTTCACCCCTGGATCAACGGGCGAGAAATCTGGATCAATCTGAAGCAAGCACGCCGCTGCTCTGTGTTTTTTGCGATCACGCGCCCCCATCGGACCTTTTGGGGCGCTCCGAGGGGGCGGCGCAAAGGTGCCGGGCCGCAGTCGCGGCCTTAAGCGCGGTGCGGATTAATCGCCCCGCGTTACAACCCAACACCGAAACACGCAAGACCGTTCGGTTCGTGGCTTCTTCGATAAAATCACCCGTGTCCGAGCACGGGGTGGGGTTGGTAGGGCGCCTCCAGCGCCTCAATGTCCTCGTCCGTCAGGGTGAGATCGAGGGCGGCCAGGGCGTCCTCCAAATGGTGCAGTTTGGAGGCCCCCACAATGGGCGCGGTGATGCCGGGTTTTGTGAGCATCCAGGCGAGCGCCGTCTGGGCCGGGGAGACGCCGTGGCGCGCGGCGACGGCCGCGTTCGCCTCTGCGACGTCGAAGTCGCTCTCCATGATGTAAAGAGCATCCGCGAAACCGTCCGTCTCGGCACGGATGGTGCGCTTGCCGTCCGTTCGCGTGCGGTTGCCGGCCAGAAAACCCCGGGCAAGCGGGCTCCAGGGGATTAGACCCACGCCCTGGTCGATGCACAGGGGGATCATCTCCCGCTCTTCTTCGCGATAGACGAGATTATAGTGGTTCTGCATGGAGACGAATTTGCTCCAGCCATTCGCCTGAGCGGTATACTGACACTTGGCGAACTGCCAGGCATGCATAGAGGATGCGCCCAGATAACGGACCTTGCCAGCCCGCACCAGATCATTGAGCGCTTCCATGGTTTCCTCAATGGGCGTGCGATAGTCGAAGCGGTGGATCTGGTAAAGGTCGATATGGTCCATGCCAAGGCGTTGCAGGGACCGGTCGCAGGCATCGAAAATATGCTTGCGCGACAGACCCCAGCGATTGCGCTTTTGCTCATGGGTGCCAAAGAAGCATTTCGTGGCGATGACCACATCCTCCCGGTTCGGCACCAGGTCGCGGATCGCACGGCCCAACACCTCTTCGCTGACACCGTTCGAGTAGACATCCGCCGTGTCGAAGAAATTGATCCCCGCTTCAAGGGCCCGCGCGTAAAACGGCCGGGACTCCGCTTCATCCAGGATCCAGGCGCGCCAGTCCTTCGAGCCATAGGTCATGGTGCCAAGGCAGATACGCGACACGCTGAGGCCGGTGTTCCCAAGATTTTTATACTTCACAGCGCATGCTCCCCGGGCGTCATTGGGTCTGCGTTGCGGCCCGACGGGCCGGCCGCAAACGGATCAATTGCGGCCCATCGATTCGTCAGTCGGATCGAAGGTGGGGGCCGGATCGAAGGTGGGCATATCCTCAAGGAGAGCCGGATCGAACGGCGGGTCCTTGAACAACAATGGATAATAGAACGCCCTTAGCCGCCGATGAAAATCGCGCACGTCCCTCTCATAGGCCTGGGCATCGGCGACACCTGTCCCCGCCACGCTGGTCAAAAGGCGCTGTGTCAGCGCGGGCGGAGAAAGAACCGCGAGCCAGCCCTGCGCCCGGTCCCGCTTCGTCAGGCTGTCGCGATAGGCCTGGGACAGGGGGGCCGCAATCATGTCACCGACCTGCTGGAAAGCATAGTACCACTTCCATTCAAAGGGCGCGGTGATTTCGGCATCGTCCGTCCATTGCGGATAGCGGGCGAGGAATGCATCCATGGTCGCCTGTTTTGGCAGGTCCCAGGCGTCGTTGACCGCTTCCCTCTGGGTCATGATGATTTCGCCGCCCTCGGGCGATGCTATGGCGGCTTTTACGGCCTGTTCGGCCGAGAGGGGAATGACGAAGGCCGTCAAAAGCCAAAACCCTAAAAGGCCCGTGGCGATTGTCGCCGCCGGCAGCGGCCGATGGGCCGCCCACAGGCCAACCACGGCCCAGAAGACCAAGTGGCCCGTCACGACCACACTGGACAGTGCCAAGCCCGCAAGGGGGGCTCCCGCCAACGAACCCAGGATCCAGAACGGAATGAGGACAACGAGCCAAAGGGACAGACACCGCACAAACATCCGCACACGCCACAAAGAAGTGGGCGACCGGGCGGTGGCGAGGAGAAGGTTTTCCCGTCCCGCCGTGCGTTCGCTGGCCCGAAGATCGAACAGGAGGAGGATGACGAACAGCGGCAGCAGGATGCTGACCACGAAGGCGTAATCGAAGCGCCCGGAGAGGGACAATTCCGGATTGGCGACATCGGTTTCGTAGATCTGACCTTCGATGGCCAACATACGGATGCGCTGCTTCCAGGGAAACTCATCGCGTACCCCCAAGGCGGCGAAGGCTAGCTGCGAGGGCGGATCGTAGGTGAGGTGAAAACTGTAATAGGCCGCGCCGCCGAAGTCGGACTGCTCCGCCAGGACCGCCTCCCGCTCGGCGCGGTCCGCCTTCAAGAGCCGGTCGATGGTCGCGCGCTGGGCCGCGACGTCCGCAAGGCCGGCCCAGAGTGCAATCGCGCACAGGGCGCCGCACGCGGCAAGTAGGCCCACGGCGAACCGTTGACGCAGAAGAAAGTACAGTTCCCGGATCATATCGGAATGCCAGGTCATGGTGTTATCCTCCGCGCGGCCCAAAGACCCAAGGCAAAAACGCCGGCGAGCCAGACCAGCAGCTTGGCGCCTTCGGGCGCCGCCATAACAAGCCGTGCCGGGGTAGGAGAAGGACGGAATTCAAAATCTTTCAGAACCTGCCAGTTTTCCGCGCTGATCCGGGATTTGCGGTTAGCTTCAGCGCTTTCGTTCCGATTGATGTCGTCCGCGTAGGAGAGGCGTTCCGCATGCGCCTTGTTGAGGCCCTGCACGAACTCGAACCGGACCCGCTCCGCTTGGCGCAAAAAACGGTGATGGGTCATAATGTCCGTACCGGCCATAATCATCGAGAAACTGCGCATCGCCGCGCTCGGCGAGAGCCAGCCGAACACCCTGGCGATCTGGGCCTGGTCACGTTCGATCGCCATGCGCTCCTCGGCGAACCGGTTCATGGTGTCGGTCAGGTCCGCTTCCGCCCGTTGCGCCACGACACCGCGGAAATTCACCGGCAGATCCTCGACCCGGTCCACATCGTAGCGCGCCAGGAGTTCGGTGCGCAGGCGGGCAAAGGCGGGATCGTTCGCATTGTGCCCGTCACCATGCTCCCTCAAGGCCTTGTTCACATTGAAATCCGTCTCGATCTTGCCAGGGGCATCAATGAGAAGGGCGGCACTGGTGCTCCCCAGGGGGGGGACAAGGACGGCAAAGACAATCCATAGCCCTACAAGAACCGTGAGACTCGCGCTGCCGGAGCGGCTCAGGCTGGAGACAAGGACGATCAGTCCACTCCATATCACCAGGAAGACCACATAACCGGCCAGGAACAGCCCCCCCAGCAACAGGCTCTCTCCGGCCGCCACACTCCATGCAACCGCCAGTGCCGCCGGCAGCAGGAGAACCATCCCGGTGCACACGAGCGCGAGTGCCTTGCCCGCCATCAAGTGGTGCGCACGAAGCCCCTGGGCGAGAAGTTGCCCCAGCGTCCTGGTCTCTTTTTCCCGCGCAACGCTCCCGTATCCAAGGAAGACAAGCAGGAGCGGCGCCAGAACCTGCAGCACAAAGGCCGGAGTGAGATTGCCGAAAACACCAAGGGCACCGCTTGCCCGGCGCTCCGCGAAGGTGGCTGTGTTCTGGTGGTGGCCTTCGAGGAAAATCGCCGTGCCTGAAATCGGGTCGATACCCGGATCCAGGATCGCGAGCGGGGGCGGGATGCGAAAGACATAATGACCGTAATGAACCATGCGATGGGGATGGCGATCCGGCTGAGCGCGAAAGACGTCCTCGGCCTCCTGCTGCAGATGCTCCCGCTCATGGGCGGCCTCGCTGACCTGAGCGGCCGTCAGGGCCGCCGTCACGAGGGTGAGCAGCACAGCGATGGCAAAAACGATCTTCGCCACCTGGGATCGGCGCCAAAAGCGGATCTCCTCATGAAGAACTGTGCCGATGGTGGTCATGATGCACTCCGCGCGGCGAAGGCCCGGTGGACGGCTTCGGTATCGATCCGGCTTTCAGAGCCTGCCTTAGCGTTCCGGGCCTCAAAAAGACCGACAAGGCCGCCATCCTTCAAAAGTCCGATCCGGTCGGCGACCTGACATGCGCCGTAGACATCGTGGGTGACCATCAAGACGGTCGTCCCCTCGGCCGCGAGGTCCCGGATAAGGCCGTTGAACTCATCGATCGCGAGGGGGTCGAGGCCGGAGGTCGGCTCATCGAGAAACAGGATCGGCACATGGCGCAGCAGCGCCAGCGCAATCGCCGTCTTCTGCCGCATGCCCTTGGAATAGGTCTCCATGCGTTGGTCGCGCGCCTTGGCCTGCAGCGAGACGCGGTCGAGGGCGGCTTCCATGTCCTGTGCGCTTCGGGTCAGTCCAGCGAGCGCAAGGAAATAACTCAGGTTTTCACGGGCCGACAAATGGGGATACAGGGCCGCCGCCTCGGGCAGATAGGCCGACCGGCCGCGCACGCCTGCAATGTCCTGTGCCACAGGCGTCCCCATCACCCGGGCTTGCCCGGACACTGGCGTCAAAAATCCGAGGAAGGTCAGCAGCGTGGTCGATTTACCGGCGCCGTTGCCGCCCAGAAGGGCGAATACTTCGCCGGCCTGCACCTGAAAACTGACATCGGTCAGAACGCGTTCAGCGCCGCGCATCACCGACACACCGTCGGCTTCGAGAACCGGATCGCTCATGATTGTCTCCCCGACCCCTCAAAAGCGCCAAAACCCCACGTCAGGCGCGCGAAAGAGGGCAGGGGGAGTGTGCCCAGCTCGACGGAGCGCGCAAGGGAAAGGGCCCCTCGCAACCGTTTTGTCATGGTTGCGACAGGTGACAGACAGGTTCCCGGCGCGCGCCTTCTGATGCAAAAAAAGCCGGCCCCGCAAAACGAGACCGGCTTCATCTGGTCAAGGACAACGGCGCCTACCGGATGGCGGTGAGCTGTGCCGTGCGCTCCCGGGCGAGGCGCTCGCCCTGTTGGAGTTGTTCCTGGGTGAGGGCCTGGGCCAGTTCCTGGCGCAGCTGCGGGTCATCACGGCCCTGCTGGCTGGCAAGAGACAGCCACACATAACTCTCAAGCGCGTTCACCGGCACGCCTTCGCCCAAGTGATAGATCCGGGACATCATATATTGAGCTTCCGGGTGACCTTGCTCCGCCGCCTGACGGAACAGGGTTGCGGCCCGTTCCAGGTTCTGCGGAATGCCCTCGCCGCGATAGGTCAGAATGCCGAGACCCCACTGGGCATCGGCAAGGCCCGCCTCGGCGGCCTGCCCCAGATAGCTCGCGGCGACACCGAAATCCTGGGGCACGCCCAGGCCATTGGTGTAGAGAACACCCAGATTGTACTGGGCATCAACCTGGCCGTTCCGGGCCGCGGCGCGGAACCACTCGAGCGCCTGGCTTTCGTCCTTGGAGACGCCGTCGCCGGTCATGAACAAAACGCCCATATTGTATTGGGCATCCGGATGCCCTTGCGCGGCCGCCTTGGCAAACCACGTGGCGGCCTTGTTCAGATCACTGGCCACATAGCGACCCTCGGCGTAGATCGTACCAAGATCGAATTGTGCGTAGAGGTGCCCCTCATTGGCCGCAACCTCGAACCAGGCGAGCGCCGTCTGCAGGTCCCGCTCCGCGCCCCCGATGCCCTCAAGGGCGATCAGTGCGATGGAGTACTGGCTGTCGGTGTGGCCCCGCTCGGCGGCGGCGGCCAGCCAGCGGATCGCCTCGGAGACGTTCTGTTGAACGCCCTTGCCTTCGACATACAAAATGCCGAGCAAGTGCTGGCTGCGCGGATCGCCGGCTTGGGCGCCCGCACGGAAATAGGACGCCGCGTCCTCATAGCGTCCGGCCTCGTAGGACTGGAGGCCATCCTCGAAGGGACCGGCGAGGGCGGGGGCAGTCGAGCTTAGGAGGCCCGCGGCGAGCGCGGCGGCCGCGAGGATACGCGCGAGCGGCTTGAACGGAACAAACTCTGCCATAGTGGATAATCCAGTTCCTCAACGTTTCGCCGTGTCGGGACCCCCATTGCTCCCGGTGAACAGCGCTGTGAAGCGAGCGACGGCCTCGGCGGGTCCGTCCCGATGCGCCCAAACGCCCCCCGATACCGCCAGAAAATCCGCTCCCGCTTGCACCAGGCCGGACGCATTTTCAACCGTGATTCCGCCAATAGCGACACACGGAATTTCGAAAAGGCTTGACCACCAAGTCAAAAGTTCCGGATCGGCGCGGGTCGAGGCGTCCTTTGTCGTCGTGGGAAAGAACGCGCCAAAGGCCACATAGTCGGCGCCCTGTTCCCCGGCTTCCATGGCCAGATGGCGGGAGTCGTGGCAGGTCACGCCGAGGATTCGATTGGCCCCAAGGATCTCCCGAGCCTCCGGCGCGGCAAGGTCCTGTTGGCCCACATGGGCGCCGTCCGCATCGCACTGGGCCGCGAGATCGGGCCGATCATTGATCAAAACCGCCACGTCGCGGTCTCGGGCAATGGGGATCAACCGCTCCGCCGCGCGCAAGATGTCCGAGTCTTCACAATCCTTCAGCCGGATCTGTAGACACGCGACATCGCCAGCGTCAAGCGCATCGCGCAGCTTTAACGCGAAATCGTTCAGATCGAGAGTGGGGGGCGTGATCAAATAGAGACGGCAGGACCCCGCTCCGGGGGCCCCGCCGTCCGTCGATGTCGCGTGCAAGGGCCCGGTCAGGCCGCCTTGCGTTCCAGTTCGCTCGTCCATTCGCCTTTTGCCGCCAATCCGTTCATGCGGGCCCGGTGCGCAAAGGCCGAACGGGCCGCCGGCACATTCTCGGGCTTTCCGCTCCAGGCCTTGAGGGCCGCCTGCTGCAGCGCCCGGCCGTAAGAGAAGCTGAGTGCCCAGGGCATGTCATAGCCCCGGTTCATGGCATCAAGGTGGGCCGTGGCGTCCTCATCCGACTGGCCGCCGGACAGGAACACAATACCGGGCACGGAAGCCGGAACGGTCCGCTTCAGGCAGCGCACGGTCTTCTCGGCCACTTCGTCGACGCCGGCCTGCTGGCCGCACAGTTTGCCCGAGACGACCATGTTCGGCTTCAGGATGGTGCCCTCGAGCATCACGCGCTGCTCAAAGAGGGCGGCGTAAAGCTCCTTAAGGGTGTATTCGGTCACCTCAAAGCACCGGTCAATGGTGTGGTCGCCGTCCATGAGCACTTCGGGCTCCACGATCGGCACAATGGAGGCTTCCTGGCACAGGGCCGCATAGCGGGCCAGGGCGTGGGCATTGGCCTTGATGCAATAGGCGCTCGGCATTTCCGCGCCGCCATTGCGGGCAATGTCGATCACGGCCCGCCACTTCGCGAAGCGTGCTCCCAGGGCGTAGTACTCGGCGAGGCGCTCACGTAAGCCGTCGAGGCCCTCGGTGACTTTCTCGCCCGGCGCGCCGGCCAGGTCCTTGGCGCCCATGTCCACCTTGATGCCCGCAATGCTGCCCGTTCCCTGGAGCATTTGCACAAAAGGCGTGCCGTCGGCCGCGGACTGGCGAATGGTTTCGTCGAACAGGATCACGCCGGAGATGCACTCGCGCATGGCTTCGGTGCTGCCGAACAGCATTTCCCGGTAGTCGCGCCGGTTGGTCTCCGTGGAGTCCACATTGATCTGGTCGAAGCGCTTCTTGATCGTGCCGGAGCTTTCGTCCGCCGCAAGAATGCCCAGGCCTGGCGCGACCTTGGGCTGCGCGGTGTGGACCC
>CAYYTT010000054.1:0-14559 GCA_964474635.1 uncultured Alphaproteobacteria bacterium
GGTCCTTTCGCAATGCGGGCAACGCCTTCGGCCTTTACGACATGCATGGCAATGTTTGGGAATGGGTCGAGGATTGTTGGCATGGGTCCTATAATGGGGCGCCACCGGATGGGTCGGCTTGGCGTGACGCCAATGATGGGGATTGTTCACGCTCCGTTCTCCGGGGCGGCTCGTGGAGCTACCTCTATCCTCGCCTCCTTCGTTCCGCGTTCCGCAGCGGGGACTGGCGCGGATACCGCTACGACGGTGTAGGGTTTCGTGTTGCCAGGACGCTTCCCGACTAGGGAAGCGTTACTCCCTTCTCCTTTACCCCCTTACCCCTGACCTCCCACCGGAGCCGGCTTTGGACGCCGTGCGCCCAGCCCCCGGCACCCCTAAAAACACCGGCGCAGCCGGTCGAAATTTTTATGGGGTGAGATGGGCAGCGCAACGGCGCCGGACCACGCTCGCGGCCTTGAGCGCGGTGCGGATTTATCGCCCCGCGCTCTGGTGACATGGCGCAAGACTGTGACTGTCCGCGTGCTCCGTACACAAACTCCAATCTCGACCTCAGAGCCCGGCTTGCATGGCGTCCAGGGTGGTTTGGCGAATGGCGAGTTTGTTGCCCTTGTAGGCGTCGGTGGGAAGCTGTGCGAGCTCCGCGGCGTGGGCCATGGCGCGTTCCATGAGATGCTCCGGCTCCACCGCTTCGTCGAGGAAGCCGGTGCGCACCGCGCCGTGCGGGTCGTAAAGCGTGCCTTGGATGGCCGCTTCGGTCAGATGGTCTGCGGTGATCCGTGCCTTGAGCAATTCGCGCGCAAAGACCGGCAACACCATATTGATCGCGGTTTCATTGGCGCCGATCTTGAAGGCGCCATGGACGCCAATGCGCGTGTCGCAGGACAGGAGCAAAAAGGCGCCCATGGCGATGGCGTGCCCGCTGCACGCGCCGATCACCGGCAGGGGAAACCCGTAAAGCCGGGTGGCCAAGGTCCCACCGGCCCGCACCAGCGCCGTTGCCTCCTCGGCCGAGGCGCCGCGCAACAGATTGAGATCGAAGCCCGCCGAAAACCGCCCCGGCCGGCCCACCAGAACAAGCGCCCTGGCGGCACTGGCTTGGGCCTCGTCGAGCGCCGTGTTGAGGCCCGACACCAGGTCGAAATTGACGGCATTGGCCTTGCCATCGTCCATGGAGACAACGGCAACAGCATCGTGAAGGTCCAGTGTGACGGGCATGGGTCAGGTCCAATCCTCTTGAGGCCAATCAAAGGGCCGGCCCACACCAGTGGGCAAAGGCTCCCTCGGCTCCTGTGACACCCCCACACTCTACCCCAAATCCCCCAACCCAAGGCACCCCATCCGCCCCCAACACGGCCAGTCTCGGCAAGACGCCGCGCATGGCCGTTTCCGTCTCGCCCCCTCAGGTTTTCTTGCGCTTCTTTTGATAGGACGCGATGACGCTGGAGAAGTCTCGGGCGGCGCTTTGGGTCATCAGGGTCTGGAAGGCCTCGGGGTCGATATCGCTCAGGGAGCGGAAATTGATGCAGCCCTTTTGCAGTTTGGCGCCCTTAAAGAGGGCTTTGACGGTGTCGGCCAGATCCGGGTGGGCATAGAGCACCATGGTGTGGACGGTGACGCCCGTTTTGGTCCGGGCCAGGGCATATTTGAAAACACCCTGCTCCTCATAGGCGATGGCGTTGTCGTTGCCCATGACCGGGCCATCGCATTGCGTCACGGCGGGGTCGGCCGTCATGATAATGGCGCGCAGGGCGTCGATCCGGGCCCGGTCGCTTGCGTCTTGTTCGTCCCACAAACCCATGGCTCTACACTCCGCCTTTCAAACCGTCCGCGGCCGCGCAAAGCGGGCCAAAGCAGCGGAAAATGACAGGCAAAATCATATCGCGACCTTATCCACAAGTAATTGGCAACAATTTTACCCGGGGTCCCCCGTGCATGGCATGCATTGTTGCATGCCCTTTCCGTGTTCATCGCGCATTTTGACTTAGCATCCATGGTTCACACGCCGGATAATCCCTTTCTTGATCGAAATTTAATGCGGTAGAAACCGCGTTGGATTCTATTTTCCGCAGTGCGGGATGCGCCCCGAACATGATGCGACACGGGGCGGGCAGATGGGAACAGACGGGCCAATGCCAGGGCAGACGACAGGGAAAAAAGCCAATCCAGGCAAGCTGATGGTGATCGCGTCAGGCGGCGGTCACTGGATTCAGATGCGGCGCATCATGCCGGCCTTTGACGGCATGGATCGCTTCTTTGTCAGCATCGATCCGGGGTCGGCGGCGGACGTGCCTGACCATCGTTACTACACCATGCTCGATGTGAGCCGGCGCAATCCTATCGGTTTGATCAGATTGGTGGCCCAGCTGGGTCGTGTGCTGCTGCGCGAACGGCCCAAGGTGGTGATCACCACGGGGTCTTTTCCGGCCCTCATCGCCCTTGGGATGGCAAAATATCTCTTTGGCGCCAAGACCATATGGATTGACAGCATCGCGAATGTGGGGCGCCTATCATCCTCCGGCCAGAACGCGAAGCATGTGGCGGACATCTGGCTCACCCAGTGGCCCCACCTCGCAAAACCGGGCGGCCCTGACTATTGGGGAGCGGTGCTGTGATTTTCGTGACCGTCGGGTCCATGTTCCCGTTCGACCGGCTGATCAGGCTCATGGACGCATGGGCGGGGCTGCATCCGGATGCCCCGGTGTTCGCGCAGATCGGCACGGGCACGTTCGAGCCGACGGTGATGAAGTGGACCCGCCGGCTGACCCCGGTGGACTTTGAAGAAACGGTGCGGTCGGCCCGCCTTATTGTTGCCCATGCGGGCATGGGATCGGTGATCACGGCGTCGGACTACGGCACGCCAATTGTGCTGTTGCCGCGGATCGCGTCCCAGGGCGAGCACACCACCGATCACCAGGTTGATACGGCCCGGTGGCTGGGAGATCGCTCCGGGATCTATGTGGCCAATCCGGACGGTTCGGATCTGCATCACCGCATTGATGAGGCCCGCAAGGCTGGCATCGACGGCGAGATGCTGCCCAAAAGTGCCAATCCGGCATTTTTGAAGAAAATTCGTGAAGCGGTGGGTGGCTGACACGGGCCCGCCTTTAGGACTGCGCCCGCATGAGGGTGCGCGAGAGGGAAGGCATAAGCGCTATGGTCAGAATTGCGGTCGTCGGCTTGGGCAAGATGGGCTTGTCGCATTGCGCCATCGTTGGCGGGCACCCGGACGCCGAGGTCGTGGCCTGCGAACAGGGCAGTCTCGTGCGCGACGGTCTGTCCCGCTACACGAAAATTCCCATGCACAAGAGTTACGAGACCATGCTCGCCAAGGAGGAGCTTGACGGCGTGGTCATTGCGACGCCCTCGAAGCTCCACGGGGATATGGTGCGAAAGGCGCTCGACCGCGGCATCCATGTGTTTTGCGAAAAACCCTTCTGCCTGGACTACCGCGAAGCCGAGGCGCTGGCGGACCTGGCGGAAACCAAGGGCCTCATCAACCAGGTCGGCTATCACTACCGTGCCCTGGAGACCTTCCGGGAGGCCAAGCGCATCATCGACAGCGGCGCCCTGGGTCCGGTAAGCCATGTGCTGGCCGAGGCCTATGGTCCCGTGGTCCTGCGGCCCAAGGGCGTCACCTGGCGCACGAATGCGAGCGACGGGGGCGGGTGCCTCTACGATTACGCGGCCCATCCGATCAATCTGGTGAACTGGTATTTCGGCGTGCCCGAGCGGGTCGGCGGTTCGGTCCTGAACGGGATCTTCTCCACCCAGACGGATGATGAGGTCTATTCAACGCTGTTTTACCCGAAGGGCCTGACCGCGCAGATCGCGACCAACTGGTCCGACGAAAGCTACCGGAAAATGACCACCAAGCTCACCTTCGCCGGCGCCAAGGGGCGCATGACGGTGGACCGGTTGGAGCTTCAACTTTACTTGCGTGAGCCCAACACTGCCTTGCCTGAATACCAACAGGGTTGGAACGTCAAATATGTGACCGACTTTCCGACCGAGTTGAATTACTACCTGCGCGGTGAGGAATATTCCCTGCAGATGGATGACTTCGTGACGGCGATCCAAACCAAACAGCCGCGCACGAACTGCACCTTCCGCCATGCGGCCGAGACCGACCGGACCATGGCCATGATCAAGGCCGATGCCACGGGCGGCTCGGTTCAGTCGGGCGCGCCGGGCCGCGCCGCCGCGCCGGGACGCTGAGCCCTGGCGCAGCGCGGCGCCGTCCTCGTCACTGGCCCGGCAGGGCCCTGACACCAGATATTGGCCAGACAACGGAAAGTTTCGTCATGGATCGGATTTTATTCGGCGACAATCAGTTCTTCGGCATCAACCACATGTCCGAGGAGAAGGCCCGGTCCCAGGCCATGCGCTTTCGCACCAGCCAGGACATCATCGATGTGCTGGAAATGGCCTATGACGAGGGTATCCGGACCTTCATGTGCACAACGCACGAACAGATCTCGCCCATTTGCGACCATGTGCGCGCCAATCCCGAGCGCCTCGGCGATTTCCAGTTCTATCCGTGCATGCCTTACGCCCACAAATACGCAAACGCCGTGACCGAGCACGGAATGATGGGGGCCGTGAAGCATTTCATGCCGGACGGAAACTTTCTCACGACGGCCCTGCGCGGCGGGATGAACCTTGCCCGCCGGGACGCCGAACAGCTCGGCATGATGCTTGTCGACATGGAAATGAAGATGTTCAAGGGGACCAAAACCCCGGTTATCTTCATGCAGAATGTTGCCGTGGATCTGATGCTCGGCCTGGGCGTGACGGATGCCTTCAAGGTGTTCCACGACTATGTGCGCGAAAAATATGATGCCGAGGCCGGTTTCATCACCATGAACATGCCGGCGCTGCTCGACACACTGGACTCGCTCGGCGTCGAGAACCCGATCGTGTGCGCCAACATCAACAAGATCGGTTTTCGCACCAGTGGCGGTCTTGAACGCTATATCGAGACCTTGCGCGACCGGAAGGCCCGTGTGATTGCCATGTCGGTCTACGCCTCCGGCGCAATTCCGCCACGCGAGGCCATCGAGTGGATCGCAAAGCAGCCAAACATTCAATCGGTTGTGTTCGGAGCCTCGAGCCGGCGTAACATCCAAAACACCCGTGAACTGATCGATGAATTCATGCCGGCGGCGGCCTGACCGTCTTCGGCCGGCATCGCGGCGCATCCCGGTCGGGCGGGTGGGCCGCGACCCGTGAGGTTGCCCCATGCGTATTGCCTTAAGACCGGTGGCGGCGATGGCCGCCATTTTCACCTTGTGTGTTTTCTCCGGCGCATTTTTCGAACAAGCCGTGTTCGGACCGGAATACATCATCACGCCGTCGGCCGAACTGCGTGCGGTCAACTCGCTTTTTTATTTCGTGGCCTACGGACTTGGCCTGCTCTTCTTGCTCATGAACCGGCGTGTCGCCGCCATCGTGCTGCGTGAGTACAGTTTTTTCCTGCTGTTTTGCGTCGTGGCGTTGCTGTCGATTTCCTGGAGCCTGTCCCCCTCGATTGGACTGGTCGAGTTCGGACAATTGCTCCTGACCGTGTTGACGGCCGGAGGGGTTGTGGCGGGGATCGATTTCCGCGGTTTTATCCGGGCGATGGCCTTCACGTTCCTCATCATCGCTGCCTTGAGCCTGCTTTATGTCCTGGTCATCCCCTCCTATGGGATCATGTATCAGGAGTTTTCCCGCCTGTCGGGGACGCCCCAGGGCGTCTTTCGTCACAAGAACACCTTTGGCGAGGCGGCCGTGTACGGCGTGATCGTCGCCTTCGCAGCCCGGCGCTATGTGGCCCCCTGGGTGTGGCTCAGCACCGCCATCGGATCGGCGATCTGTCTGGCGATCTCGCTTTCGGCGACGAAGGTGCTCGCCTTTGCCGTGACCCTGATGATTTTCTTTGCCTGGCAAGTGCTGGCGCAAAAGCGGGGCGGCCGGGTGTTTGCCGTCGTGGCGCTGGCCCTGGGCTCGCTCACCTTGGGCGTGATGATGCCCATTTTGCTGCAGCTCGGCGTCGATATGGTGGGGCGCGATTTGACCTTCAGTGGACGCACCCATATCTGGGCGCATACCCTCGATCTGATCGCCGATCGCCCGTTCATTGGCTATGGCGTGGCCTCGATCTGGAATACACAGCTGGGGGACATCCCGGCTCTCCCGAACTTCGCATCGCCCCATGCCCACAATGTGTTTCTTGAGATTACCCTGTCGCTGGGCGTGATCGGTCTTGTCATCGCCATCCTGGCCCTTGGTCGTATAGGGTTGCGGTTGTTTACCGCCCAGGACACGACATCGCCATCCTATGTGTTTCTGTTCCTTGTGTTTTTCTTCACCTTGATCTCCTCCTTTTTCGAGTATCTTCTGTTCGGCGGTAACAAATTCAGTTTTCTGATGTTGCTGATGGCGTCAGGCTATCACGCGGTCGAACAGGCCCGCGGGCGAAGGGGCGGGACTTACGGGTCGATGCCGCGCACCGCGGCGACCGCGCCGTGATACTCCGTACACGCTGAACTTGGGTTACGCCGAACAAGGGGAGCGGCCATGCGTCACGTCGAGATGCCCGGATTTGACCGGCCCGTGCCCGCCCTGGGCATGGGATGCGCGTCTTTGGGCTCACGCGTCGGACGGCGCGATGGGCTCAAGGCTCTGGAAGCCGTCTATGAGGGCGGCGTCCGCTGGTTCGACGTGGCGCCGGCCTACGGCGCGGGGGACGCGGAGGATATTCTTGGTGAGTTCCTGAACGCCCACGGGGCTGAGGCCTTCGTGTGCAGCAAGGTGGGTCTTGCCCCGCCCAAGAAGGGTCCTTTGAAGCGTCTGCTGATCTCCTCCGCACGCGGCGTGAAGAGCGTGCTCGGACCGCTCAGCGCGTCCATGCGCGGAACGAAGCTGCTCGCCAATCGGGCTATGCCTCTCACCCCGGATCTGATCCGCACCTCTGTCGAGACCAGCCTGCGCCGGCTGGGACGCGAACGGCTCGATGTCTATGCCGTCCACAACGCGCGTGCCGCCGATCTTGAGCGCGGCGACATCATCCGGGCGTTGGAAGACGCGGTCGCGAGTGGCAAGGCTCGGACCATCAGCGTGGCGGGCGACCTGGCGGCGGCCGAACGGGCCATCGAGATCGGCCAGCCTTTCGGCGCGGTTCAGGTCGGTGTGGATCTCGGCCCGGACATGGCGGCACTTGTGGAGCGCGCGCGATCAGCCCGGATGGGCGTTCTGTTTCATTCCGTGTTCGGTAAAAACGGCGGTGGTCTTGATCGCGTTATGAACGCTCTTGGGGAGCGTCCCAACCTGGCGGCGCGCCTCGAAGCCCTGGGTTACGAAGGTGTCACGCGTCTTCAGGCGGCAAGCCTGTTGCTCTTGCGGGCTCTGACGATTAACCCAAATGGCGTTGTTCTCGCGTCCATGTATTCAAAGCCCTCACGCGAGCGCAACTTCACGGTCGCGGACGGTCCGCTCGATCCCCGTGCCGTTGAATTGGTCAACGAAATCCACGACTCAGCGGGATAAGCTGGCTGCTTGAGGCGTTCCAAACGCCCTGATAAGCGCGGCTTGAACGCCTATATTGCGGTGCAGAAATTCGTCCGTGTGCCCGGCTGGGCGGCCGGGGCGCGCGTGCGGTGCCGCGTGGAGGTCTGCTCATGCTGTTCGAGCCCCAGTCGGCCGAGGATCTTTCAGCAGATCATGCCGACGTCACCATCATTGGCGCGGGCCCCTTGGGTCTCATGGCGGCGTTGCGCTTTGAACGGGCAGGGCTCCGGGTGCTGGTGCTCGAATCCGGCGCGCAAGGGCCGGAGGCGCACAGCCAGGACCTGTCCCGCGCCGATGTGCGCAAACCCCAATTCCACACCCCCGCCGAAATCAATATGGCGCGGCGCGTGGGCGGCACCTCGCACCTTTGGGGCGGGCGCTGCTTGCCCTATGACCCGATCGATCTGGAGGCGCGTCCCGGTCTTGAGGTGCCGCCCTGGCCCTTGAGCCATGGCGATGTGGCGCCCTATTTCGAGGAGGCCTGCCGGTTTTTCTCCGCCGGTGCCCCGGTGTTCGAGGCCCCCATCGACGGGTTCACGGGCCCGGACGAAACCTTTCGCGCCACGGCACTGGAGCGCTGGGCCACCAATCCAAGCGCCATGGCCATCCATGGAGATCACCTGCGGACCACGGATCGCATCCGCATTGCCCAGCGCGTGACCGTCACCGCTCTTGATCTGGAGGGCGCGCGCGTTGGCGCCTTGCGGGTTGCCGTAGGCCGTGAGGGGACGCCCGGACGCCTGCCGGTCGGCTGGACGGTGCTCGCGGCGGGGGGCAATGAATCGACCCGGCTTCTTCTGGCGACCCAGCAGGATCGTCCCGCCCTGTTCGGCGGACCGGACGGGCCCCTGGGGCGCTTTTATATGGGCCACGCCAATGGCCAGATCGCTGATATCGTGTTCGAGGACCGTGCCCTCGAAAAGGCCTTCGGCTTTTACGTGGACGAGCACGGGTCCTATGTGCGCCGCCGATTCGTCCCAAGCGCCGCGCTGCAGCGCCGGGAAGGCCTGTTGAATGTGTCTTTCTGGCCGGTGGTGCCGGAGGTGCGGGACGCGCGCCACCGCTCGGGCATTCTGTCCTCGGCCTATCTGACCCTGTCCCTCGGACCCCTGGGGCGTCAGCTCGTGGCCGAACGCATCCGGATCAAGCAGGTCGGCCCGCCTCCTCACAAGCGTTTGCCCCACCTGTGGAACGTGATCTGCGATCTGCCGCGCTTCGCGACCTTCACGCCATGGTTCCTGTGGCACCGGAAAATCGCCAAGCGGCGCGTGCCCGGCTTTTTCGTGCACAATCGCGCGGGGCGGTATGGCCTGGAGTTCCACAGTGAACAGTGGCCCAACCCTAATTCGCGGTTGTGCCTGGGGCCGGACCGGGACCGCCACGGCCTGGCGCGACTCGCCATTGACTATTTTTATGACCGGCGTGATCTGGTCTCGATCATCAAGGCTCATGAGCTTCTGGAACAGTGGCTGCGCAAGGGGGATGCCGGGCATCTCGACTATCGCTACCCCAAGGATGCGCTAGAGGACGGGATCCTCAACGAGGTCAATCACGGAGCCCATCAAATCGGCACGATCCGCATGGCCGCTTCGAGCGCCGAAGGGGTCGTGGACGCGGATGGGCGCTCCTTTGATCTTCCCAACCTTCAGGTCCTGAGCACGGCCATTTTGCCGACGTCCGGCCAGGCCAATCCGACCTTCATGGCCGCGGCGGTCGGACTGAGAGCCATTGATCGGGTCCTGCCTGAGATGACCGCGCCGGCGGCCGGACGGACCCCAAAGCCGTCCGCCGCCCATGTCTCGACGGGAGCGCCGAAGATTTGACTGATGCCGCCGCGCCGGCCGCCTTGTCCCGGGGCGGCTTTGTGAAGGGCTTTCTGGGGGATTCGGGCAAGGTGCTGTCGCTCAAGATCGCGTCGGCCTTGCTCAATTATGGTCTGGTTCTCAGCCTTGCCCTGTGGCTGAGCCCCACCGACTATGGCCACTTCGCCGCCATCATGAGTGCCATGACGTTCGCCGGCTATGTCTGTGGTCTCGGCATTAATGTTTCGATCATCCGCTTCCTGGGTCCCTATGAGGCCAAGGGTGAGGCGGCGTTGGCGCGCGGGATCGTTTTCGGTGCGGAGCGCGCCCTGTGGACGACGGTTCTGGTCTGCGGCGTTTTGGGCGCGGCGGGTTTTGCCCTTGCAGGATCGTTTGGGGTCATGGACCGCGGCTGGGTTTACGCCGCGGCGGCACTGTTGATCCTGCCGGGTTTCACGGTGATGGAAACTCAAAGCGCGGTCCTGCGCACCTTTGGCCACATCGGTGTTGCGCTGGCGCCGAAGGATCTGGGCTGGCGCGGCATGGTCCTGATGACGGGGCTCGTGCTCTCGCTGACGCTGGCGCCGGGCGACCGTCTGGCGCCCCTCATTCTGGTGTCTGGCCTGGCGATCAGCGTTCTGGTGGTGATTCAGCGCGCAATCCTGCATCGGGCACTTGCGGCCCGCGTGGGGGGGCATGGGCCGATTGAGTATGATTGGCGCGGCTGGCGCGCCTCATCCTCGGCCATTTGGGTCACCCAGATTGCCAGGGCGTCCTTTGGTTCGCTCGATGTTCTTTTGATTGGTGCCCTTTTGTCGGTGGAAGTGGCGGGCCTCTACTTCGTGGCCGTGCGGACAGCCGATGTTCTCAACTTCTTAATGGCGTCACTCAACCTCATTGTGGGCCCGACGGTGGCGCGCAAACACGCCGAGGGGCATACCAGTGAGCTCAATGCTTTTCTTGCTTTGATCACCTTGGTCATGGCGGGACTGGCGGGCACGGCGCTCGCCCTGCTTGTTCTGGCGGGGGAATGGCTGCTGGGTTCTGTCGACGAGCGATTTCTTTCGGCATATTCCGCCATTTTAATCCTGTTCGCCGGGCAGGTGGTTTATGCGTCCATGGGCAGTGTCGGGGTGGTTCTCACCATGACGGGGCACGAGCGGCTCAATATGGTTCTGCTTTTGATATTCGCGCCGGCCATGCTGGCGTTGATGGCCGTGCTCGCGCCGCTCTATGGGCTGGTGGGCGCGGCATCGGCCTCATCAATTGGGCTTATTGGGTGGACCTTCGCTGTCTGGCTCTGTGTACGCCGGCTCACGCCCTATGACCCGTCGCTTCTGAACGCGCCGCGCGTTTTGTTGCGTTTCGTCGCGGACGGTGCCGCGACACGAACTTGAACACACCCGGATGCCGCACGGGCGCCGGGCAGAGGAACGAGTGCTGATGGCCGAGGATGAATTCGCCGTATCCGAACAGGGAGCGTCTCTGCCGCTCCGGCGAGGACTTTTCATCCATTGGACGCGGGAGTGTTTCCGGTCCGAGGCCACGGCCCGTATGCTCAATATCCCATTGCATTATGTCTGGCCCTACAGCGGTTCGGGCAAGGCGCATTTGGCCCTTCGCTATCTGCGCTCCTTTGTTCAGACGGTCGATGCCGTCCGCCGTACCCGTCCGGACCACGTGGTGGTGCACAACCAACCGGTCTTCATTGCCATGGCGGTCCTCCTGGCCCGGACATTCAACAGGCATGTGCTCATTTTCGATTTTCACTCCGGTGCCCTGACCCATCCGGCCTGGAAGCGTTTCTTGGTCTTCTACAAATGGGCGGTGGCGCGCTCGCCCTTCACGTTCTGCCACAATCGTCAGGATGCGGCCGTGCTTGAGTCGTGGGGCGGGCGGCCCGTGTTGCTGCCGGTTCTGCCGCAGACCTTCAAGGCCGTCGGGCGCCATGAGGCCCCGGAACGGCCCCATATGCTGGTGGTCTGTTCCTTCCGCAGCGATGAGCCGATCGACATTTTCCTGGGCGCCATGGCCCGCTGTCCGGATGTGGAATTCTCAGTGACGGGAAACTATGCCCGCGCCGGCCTCGACCCGGCGC
This sequence comes from uncultured Alphaproteobacteria bacterium, assembly GCA_964474635.1. Classification (GTDB taxonomy): domain Bacteria; phylum Pseudomonadota; class Alphaproteobacteria; order JAJFIK01; family JAJFIK01; genus CAYUYV01. The sequence continues at coordinate 11,449 of CAYYTT010000054.1, forward strand.
AGATGCCGCCCAATGTGACGCTGCTCGGCTTCGTGCCGTATGCGACCTATCTGGAGCGCTTCGCCCGCAGCACAGCTGTCATTACAATTTCGACACGCACGCACATCATGCAGATGGCGGTCGAGGAGGCCATCAGCCTAGGCGTTCCGGTCATTACCAATGAATCGGAGACCCTCCGCGACGCCCTTGAAGAGGCTGGACTCTTTTGCGACATCACCGTCGACGGCCTTACGGACGCCATTAATCGCACCGTAAGTGAAGCCCGGTCATTGCGGATCGCGGCCCGAACGCTGAAACAGCGGCGCCTAGAGGATGCTCAGGCGGTACTGGACCGTCTGGGCCACGATCTGCCGACCCATTTCGAGACGGCACCCGTGCCGGCATCGGTCAGCGGAGGCGTTGTGGCCTGACCACCTGGAAAGGTTCGGGACGGTCCATATTTCGAATCGGAACGCATACCATTTCTTATTCGAAAGAATGCGAGAGTGGTTTTTGCTTTCGCAAATGCCCGTGTATAAGGTCTCGGAATATTTGGTGAAATCAGACGTGTCGCGATCGGAGCAATTCCATCGCACCGGCTTTAGAAGTGGGCGCGGGACATGGGCGCTGAAAACAATCCTTACACGACCGGCAGCAAATATGCCTCCGGCGGACTGAATGATGCGGGTCCGGACGGATCCGCCTATCTCAGTCGCCAGGAAAGCCTTGATGTCGGCGCGCTCTTCAGCGGCCTGTGGCGCCGAAAACTGCTGATCCTCGCCGTTGCACTGGGCCTGTTCGTGCCTGCCGCGCTGATCGTGATGGGTCTGCCCCAGGAATACGAGGCCCAGGCCAGCATCCTGCTCGATATTCGGGACCCGGAAGCCGATTCGATTTTCCGGGACGAGACGGCTGTCGCGCCGGAAGAAGAGGCGGTCGATACCCAGGTTGAGATCATTGCCTCATCCGCCATCGCGCAAGCGGTGATTGATCTGCTGGACTTGAGCCGGGACCCGGAATTCGCGTCCCCCTCGGGCGGCGGCCTTGGCGGTGCCCTGTCATCCCTGCTTCCCGGCTCGGGATCGGCCGCGATCAACGGTTTTGGAGACGATCCGGATGCACTTAAAAATGTCGTTCTGACGGAGTTCCGTAAACGGACCGAAGTAACGCGCAAGGGCTCCACCTATGTGGTGCTCGTGTCTTTCCGCTCCGAGGATCGCACGAAAGCCTCGCGGATCGCCAACGCAATCGCGTCCGCTTATCTCGACGGTCAGCTTCAGGCCCAGTCGGCCTTGAAGAACAAGACCACGGATCGCCTGGAGGAACGGCTTGCGGGCCTTCGCAACGAAGTGAGCGAGGCGGAAATCGCCGTAGAGGAATATCGTTCTGGGAACAATCTTGTCTCCGCCAGCGGCCGTCTGCTCAATGAACAGAATCTGTCCGAACTCAACGCCCGTCTTGTAGCGGCCGAAAGCGACCTGGCCGCGCGGGAGCTGCGCTTGCAACAGATCACGCGGCTTGCCCGCAGTGGCACCGGACTTGAGGCCGTGCCCGAAAGCCTGCAGTCGGACATTATCCGGGACCTGCGTCAGCAGCAGGCCCTCGTAATCCGCAAGCGTGCCGAACTGCTCAGCCGGTACCGGGAGACCCACCCGGCCGTGCTTGAGGTGGACAACGAGCTTGAATATGTGAACCGTCAGATCAGCGATGAACTGCAACGGATCGTGGCCTCGCAGCAAACCGAGGTGGTTGTGGCGCGCCAGCGGGTTGAGCAGTTGCGCCAGACCCTTGAGCAGGCCACCCAGGAAACCAATCGGAATCAGAGGGCTTTGGTGCAGCTGCGCCAGCTCGAACGGGAAGCCGAAGCCAGCCGCGCGCTCTATGGCCAATTCCTGGAGCAGTTCAAGCAACGCTCGGAAGGGCGCACCCTGTCCGATACCGACGCGCGCCTCATGTCCGAGGCCATTCCCCCCCTTGAGGCGGCCGGGCCGAGCAGGTCCGTCGCCCTGTTCGTGGCCGGGGTGTTCTGTCTCGTCATGGGCATGGGCGCAGCCTTCATCGCCGAGCAATTCGTGAAGGGCTTCCGCAACTACGACCAGGCCGAAAAGCTGCTGGGCCTGCCCGTGCTGGCCGTTGTGCCGCGCATGTCCGGGTCGCGGGCGAAGGTGGCGGGGCGCGGACGGCGCCAGCGTTTTCATCTCTATATGCTAAAGCGTCCCTTTTCGGGCTTCGCCGATGCGTTCCGTACGCTGGATGTGAGCCTTCTGCTGGCCAATGACGATGCCAGGCCGGAGACACTGCTTTTCACATCGTCCCTACCCGGAGAAGGCAAGTCCACCTCGGCCCTGTGCTATGCCTCCAGTATGGCGGCGATGAACGTGTCCTGTGTGCTGATCGACGCGGACCTGCGCGACCCGAGCATTGCTGAGCTGATGGATCTGCCGCCTGAGCAGCCGGGCCTTGTCGACGTGCTCAACGGCACGGCGGACCTCAACAATGCCCTGGTGCGCGACCCTAATTCTGGCCTTGCGGTTTTGACGCGCGGTTCGGCGGTGGAGAACCCGGCCCATGTTCTGGGGTCGGAAGCCTTTGACGATCTGCTGGAAAGCCTGACCCGTCGGTTCGGCCTTGTGGTGCTGGACAGCGCCCCGCTGCTGCCCGTGGCGGACACGCGTCTGCTGGCCTGCAAGGTCGACAGCAGCGTGATGGTCATGCACTGGGAAGAAACGACCCGCGATCAGGCAAGCCAGGCGGTCGATCTTCTGCGTACGGCACGTGTTCACATCGCAGGACTGCTGGTGACCCAGGTGCGCCTGAAGGGGCGTTTCGGCAAGAACCAGAACTACGGCGATGTGCGCTACAACCAGAGCCAATATGGCCGAGCCTCCCGCAGCTATGAGGCGGATGTGCTGGGATCGGCTGGGGCGGCCTGACACGCCCGCCTTGCAGCCCTGAAATTTGGATGCGACAGTCATTAGTGCGCGCGCATCCTTGAAACGCAAGGAACGCCGGGGCAAGGACTCGGGCGTTTTGCATTCCCGAGCATGGGCCGCGCGCACGCCATCGAACAGAGCCCTGATGGCCCCAAATCGCCACTATCAGGCCGCCAACTCCAGACTTCCAACTCCAGAC
>CAYYTT010000054.1:14659-23366 GCA_964474635.1 uncultured Alphaproteobacteria bacterium
CCAACTCCAGACTTCCAACTCCAGACCGGCCATGTCGATCGTCGATCAGACCATTACGATCCTTGCCTTCGCGGGCACCGGTGTGTTCGCCATCAGCGGCGCCTTGATGGCGTTGCGCAAGCGGATGGATCTCGTGGGAATCACCTTTATTGCCGCCATCACGGGCATTGGGGGTGGGACGGTGCGCGATCTGTTGCTCGGCGACACGCCAGTGCGATGGGTTAAGGATCCGACCAATATTCTAATCTGCATGGGCTGTGCGCTGGTCGTCAGCCTTGCCCACCGGCGGGTGCTGGATCGTCCGCTCACCAACAGCGCTCTGCTCTATGCGGATGCGGCCGGTCTGGCCCTGTTTTGCGTTCTGGGTGCCGCAAAGGCCGAGGCTCTGGGTGCCCATCCGGTGGTCGCGGTCCTGTTCGGCGCCATGACAGCCACCTTCGGAGGGCTGATTCGCGACATCATCTGCGGCGAACAGCCCATCTTGTTCCGTAAAGAGATCTATATCTCAACGGCGCTTGCCGGCGCGGGTACGTTCATCCTCATCCCCGCATCCTTCGGCTTCGACCTGCGGGCCCTGGCGGGTGTGTCCGTGGCCCTGGTCCTGCGCCTTCTCGCGATCCGCTACCAGTGGCTCCTGCCGTTTCCCCGGTACGATACCTGATTGCCGAGGCTCACCGGTACGGCTGGGTCTTACGCAGCAGAGCGCCGCCATTGAGCTTGCCGAGGGCAGCGGCCAGATCCGCCCGGGCCTGGAGCGGGGCGGTGCGTCCCGTGAGGACGTAACCGGCCCGCTGCGTGCCGAGCATGGCGACTTGCGCGCTGGCCCGCGCGAACAGGCCCGCCTTGCCCATGGCGTCGGTGGCCACATTGCGCGCCATGGCAAGGGCATAAACCTGACCGCCCCAATAGCTGCGCCCAACCACATAGTCCGCATTCACCCGATCGGCCGGAATGGCCTCCTTCATGGAGGCCTTGGCACTGGTGCGAATGCTGCCGAAGGTCAGCCGCTTGCCCAGCCGCATGAAAAAATCCGTATCCTCTCCACCACACAGGCCAAAGGCAGGGTCGAACCAGGGCGCGGTCTCGGGCGGAAAACAAACGTCCTTGCGCAAGACGACATTACAGGTGCGCGCGCCGCGAATATGGCCGCTGGGCAAGGCGCGCACGCGTCCATCGGCCTCTCCGGGCACCCGCCGCTCGAAAAAGGGGCGGACCAGGGCGGCGCGGCCATCGTCGACCGTGTCCGGGAAGGCCGGTTCCACATCGCCGAACACGCAGGCGATCCCTTCGTCGGCCATCATGGTCAGGATGGTCTGTACCCAGTCTTTCGGCAGAACATTGTCATCGTCGACAAAGGCGAGCAGGGGGGCGAGGGAGGCTTCAACGCCCCTGTTGCGCGCATGGGAGATATTGGTGCGCGGCTCGCTGATGTAGCGTACGGGCCCCCGTTCCATGAACGGCGCCACGGCGGTCCGCGCCGAAACCTCGGGGCAGTTGTCGATGACGACGACTTCGATGGAAACATCGGCGGGCAGATCCTGGGCCAGACAGCTTTCAAGGCAGGCGCCGAGCAGATCCTGGCGGCGGAAGGTACAGATGACGATGCTCAAATCGGGCCGACCGTCATCTTCGTCTTGACGCTCTTGGGTGGGCGTTGGCGCTTGGTGTGGGGCGGCGGGCGTGCCTGAGGGCGGTGTATCGGTCTCGTCGGTTTTCGCGTCCATCGGTCTTTTCAAATCCTTACGCCGGTCGTGCGCTTGGGCCCGCGTGCCGGCGGTCCCGGAGCACCTTGCCGAAGGCATCGCAGGCGGCAAGGTCGTCCGGTCCAAGACGGGTCGCAAGCTCAAGGCTGTTCACGTTGGCGGCAATATTCGAGGGGGAGAGGGAGGAAAACACGGCCGTGCCGTGCGGGTTGCTGGCCAGGGCATAGGCCATGGCGAGCCGCGCAACGGCGCGCCGGTCGGTCAGGTCGCAGGACAGGCGCTCGCTCCAGGTGCGGGCGAGCTCGGGTTGGGCCTTGGCCAGGGCAAGACTGTCCGCAACGGGATGAAGGGCGGAGTGACCGATCAGGGCGGGTCCTTCGGCGGTCACGATGTCCCGCGCCATGGGGCGAAGGAATGAATTGGCCGTCTGCACCACATCGAGCCAGGCCCGCTCTTGGCCATCCATATCCAGAATGTCGTGCACGAAGCGCGGGGCGGAGCCGATGCCGACGGCGCCCACGCGGTTGCGCTCCTTCAACTCCACCATCAGGTCACGGACATGGGGGTCGGCAACGGCGGCGGCATCGGCCTCATGGAGGAGCAGCACATCGATGCGGTCACATTTTAGCTCGCGCAGGCTCGTCTCGATGCTGGCGCGCAGGGCCGCCGGATCGAACAGACCGCGGACGGCCGCTTCCGCCGCCACGCGGCGCGGGCCACTGTTGCGCGCGCGGGCCCGTGCCTTCAAAAGCGGTGCCGCGACGGACTTCACGAGGCGTTTCAGGCCCGCAAGGCCGGGCGGAAACAAGCCGGCCTTGGTGGTGATGCTGGCCTGCGCCCGCCGGTCGGCGAGGAACTGGCCGAGCAGGCCCTCGGCAAGACCGTCGCCATAGGACCGGGCCACGTCGAAATGGCGGATCCCGTGGTCCCAGGCCGTGTCCAGAATGCGCAGCGCATCGGTGCGCCGGCTGACGCGCACACCGAAAAACTCCGTGCAGCCATAGCCGAGGCGGGACGCGGTCCAGGGCGTCGGGACGGGGTCAGCCATGGGTCATTCCTCTTTGATCGTCGGCGTGGGGCCTCAAGGGCGCAAGGGGACGGGCGCCATGTCCATATTGGGGACGAAGTCCGTTTCCATGACCCGGGTTTCGCCGGCCGGACCGGCCCCGTCCGAGGCCAAAACCACCTCCAGCACGTGGAGCAGAAAGCGTGCATCTATATAGGGCTGCTGCCCCATCTGGATGGCCTGGGCCTGGGCGGCGGGGCCGCGGAAGAAATCCATCTTGCCGCCGCCCGGACCGTGCCAGCCATGGTCGCGGCGCACCGGCAGGCGTCGACCCTGCCACGCGGCTCCTGGCAGAACGGTATGCAATGCGTCCTCGGCCTTGTCGATGAGTTTGCGCCGCGCGCGCCACAGAAATTCGGGATGATAGTGATCGACCTTGGTCAAATGGACTGGTGAGGCGTAGTCCCAGGTGTTTTCCACAATCAGGGTGGCGTCCTCGCCGATGATCCGCATGGAACGGTCGGGCCGTGCGACGATGGAGCAGGTGACGCGGGCAACGACGCCGGACGCGAATTTCAGACAGGCGATGGAAATGTCCCGGCCCATGCGTTCGGGCGGCAGATCCGTGCCCTTGTCTGGAAACAGACAGTCGGAAAAGCTCGTCATCTGCTCGACGGGGCCGAACATGGCAATGAGCCAGGTGAGAGCGTAGCCCTGGTGCTCCAGGGTGCAACCCACCTCGAACTCATTATCGTAAGGCCAGGGCGCGCCGGAGGCGCTGCGCCAATTGCGCAGGTCCTTGCGGAACACCATGCCATCATCGACTTCGGCGTAGACGAGTTTGGGCGTGCCGATCCCGCCCTTGGCAATGGTCGACCAGACCTTCTGGGCTGCGCCGCCAAGGATGCCGCAGGGCGCGCCGGACAGGGTGAGGCCCCGGGCCTCGGCAAGGGCGACGAGGGAGCGTGCGCTCGCCATGTCCATGGTCAGCGGCTTTTCGGTGTAGACGTGCTTGCCCGCCTCAAGACAAGCCTTGGTCACCTCGAAATGGCTCTGGGGCGTTGTGAGATTGAGAACAAGGGTGACGTCCGGGTCCGCCAGAAGCCGATCCAGGCTGTTGTAGGCGGGCACCGCATGAAACGCGCTGAAGGCGTCGAGGCGCGCCGGATCCCAGTCATAGACCCCCGCAATGGGCAGGCTCGGATGGTTCGGTGCCGTCGCCATGTAAAAGTCGGCGACATAGCCGCAGCCTATGATGGCGCATTTCATGGGCGTTCCCCGGTTGTCGGCACCTGACGGATGTTCGCGCCGCACCCTACTGCCGGTGGGCGCCCAGGAAAAGCACCGGACTTTAACGGGCGCGCGTGGATAAGGCGTGCGTGCCATCTGGACCCGTGCGATCCGGTCTGGCCCGTGCTATGCGTGACGCACTGTGGCCGTTGGCGGACGCCGCAAGGATGGGTCCAAGGGCCGGGGGCAGCGCACCCGGCATGGTGTAGGGGCCCGGTGGGACGAGAGGGGTTGAAGTCGGGGAACCATGCGTAGCTTGCCCATCAGTCATCTTTATCTCGCATTTTTCGCCATCGTGATGATGGGCTACATGGCCCTCGATAAGGGCTTCGCCTATATCGGCGTCAATCCGTTCTTCATTGGCGAAATGACCTTGGGCCTCGGGCTCGTGTTGATGCTGGTGGGGGCCTATTCCTACCAGGTGTTTCGCTCGCCACTGGCCTGGGCCGTGATTTTATTCATGGTCTGGAATGCCCTGCGCACGCTGCCCTATGTGGACGTCTATGGCATCGACGCCTTGCGGGACGGCGTGTTGTGGGGTTATGCGCTTTTTGCGCTCGTGTTCTCGGGCATTCTTCTGAAGGCCAACAAGGTCGAGGCGGTGCCGGATCTGTTCGCGCGGATCTTCCCGGGCGTGCTCGTGATCGGGATGATCGGCTTTCTGATCACCGAGATCGTGGGCGATGGGCTGCCGACCTGGCCCGGCACGGACGCCACATTGATCCTGGTGAAGGCTTCGGACCTTGGCGTCCATGTGGCTGGGGCGCTGGCCTTTCTCGCGCTCGGTCTTTACAAGGTGTTCCCGCGCAAACGCATCTTCCGCATTCCGTCCTCGGAGCTTTTCAGCTGGGCCATCGTCGCCATCTGCTCCCTCGTGGTTCTGTCACGCTCCCGCGGCGGTTTTGCCGGGATTGCCAGCACGGGCCTCTTCGTGACGGCTTATCGGCCGTACAACCGCATGATCCGGATGGCGGCGCCGATCCTTGTGATCGGCATGCTGTTTTTTGCCTTTGACATCAACATTCCGCTAGGCGGTGGACGCAACCTGTCGCCCCAGCAGGTCGTCACCAATCTGCTCAGTGTCTTTTCCGAACAGGACAGGGATCGCCTCGACACCACCGAGGAGTGGCGCCTGAAATGGTGGGGCTTGATCATCGATGACGTGGTGTTCGGCGACAAGTTCTGGCTGGGTCGCGGCTACGGGGTCAGCCACGCGGATGTGGACGGTTTCGCCGATGCGGCCCACAACCGCAGTCCGCACAGCGTTCACATCAACATTCTCGGCCGCGCCGGGGTGCCGGGGGCTATCCTGTGGATTGGCGTCCTTCTGACGCTCTACATTACATTGACGCGATGTTATTTGCGCGCCATGGCTGAGGGGCGAAAGGAACTCGCCGCGATCAATCTCTGGGTCATGGCCTACAGCGTGCCATTCCTGATCGCGGGCGCGTTCGATGTGTATCTGGAGGGCCCCCAGGGCGGGATTCCGTTCTGGTGCCTGATCGGTTTCGCCATTGCGTTGAGCGAGTCCCAACGGCCCAGGCCGTCCATGCCCGCGCCGCCGTCACCGCCGCCCCAACGCGGGGGCGCGCGCCGGACGACGCGGCGTCCCGTGCCCGGCCGACGGCCCTCCTTAGCCTGAAGGACGGGGGGACCTGAAGGACGGGGGGCCTGAAAGACGGGGTGGGCCTGACATGGGTGCTGGCAGACGGGGTGCCGATCTCGCGGCGCTGCTCCGAGTTGCGCCTGGAAGCATCCGGTCACCCCTGGAAGGATCAAGACATGGATAAGGTCACGGCAGTGGCGCCGGACGGACTTACGGTCCGGCCGCCCGTGCGCATTCGAGGACAGAACGCCATCAGTTTCGCCCTCACAATTGGGGTTCTGGGCGCCTGGACCGCCGGTCACGTCTATGGGGTATTCTTTTTCGAGCCGAACATCACGCCGATTGCGCTGGTGGGCGCGGGCGCCCTCATGGCGCTCATGTGCTGGTTAAATGTGGGCCTTTTCATCCTGGCCCATGACGCCATGCACGGCACCCTGATCGTGGGTGGGCGGAGGGTGAACGCCGTCATCGGACAAATCTGCCTATGGCTCTATGCCGGCTTCTGGTACCGCGCGTTGAATGGCAAGCACCATGACCATCACCGCTATCCGGGCAGCGACCGGGATCCGGACTTCAACACACCGCCCACGCGCAACTTCTGGCGCTGGTATCTGGGATTTTTCTGGCGCTATTTCTCCTGGCGGGAGGCGCTGTTCCTCGCGGCCTATTTTTACGCTTTCGTCCTCGTGCTTGGCGCGCCGATGGTGAACCTGATCCTGTTCTGGGCCCTGCCGGCGATCGTGTCCTCCGCGCAGCTTTTTTATTTCGGGACCTATCTGCCCCATCGGCCGGGCCCTGATCCGTTCGCCGACGAACACCAGGCGCGCAGCAATCAGTTCCCGTGGCTGGGCTCGCTGCTGTCGTGCTTCCACTTCGGCTATCACCTGGAGCACCACCGCTATCCCTATCTGCCCTGGTGGCGCCTGCCCGAAGCGCGCGCGCCGCGCCGCCATGCGCCGGCGACCCACCGGTCGGCCGCGCCCGTCAATTGACGGGGGCTTTCGAAAGCCCGATCCTCGCTCCAGAGCTGACAACCTGTCACACATGCGGGGAGGATCGCCATGGGCGCGCAACGGGATATCGACGTCACCATTTACGGGGCCACGGGCTATACGGGCCAACTCGTTGCCGAGTATTTCGCCCAAACCTACACGGGGGCGGGGGCACCGGTTTGGGCCATGGCGGGACGCAGCGCGGACAAACTGGCGGGCGTGCGCGATGCCGTCGGTGCGCCGGCCTCGACGCCATTGATCGTGGCCAATGCGGACGATCCGGCCTCCATTGAGGCCATGGCGAAGCGCTCCCGTGTGATCCTGACCACCGTTGGGCCTTACACCCATTACGGCGAACCCCTGGTGGCGGCCTGCGCTGCGGCGGGCACGGACTATGTCGACCTGTGCGGTGAGGTCCTTTGGATGCGGCGCATGATCGACACTTATGGGGCGCAGGCCGAAAAATCTGGCGCCCGGATCGTCTTTTCCTGCGGCTTTGACTCCGTGCCCTTCGATATGGGCGTCTATTTCCTTCAGTCCCAGGCGCAAAAGACTTTCGGCGGGCCGGCACCGCGCGTAAAGGGCCGGGTGCGCGCCATGCAGGGCACGTTTTCGGGCGGGACAGCCGCCAGCGGCCGGGCCACTTTCGCGGCCCTTGAAAAAGACCGCAGCCTGTTCGCCATTCTTGTCTCGCCCTTCGGCCTGACACCGGGCCATGAGGGCGCGGAACAGCCCAGTGGCATGGAGGTGATGGAGGATCCGGCCGTGGGCGGATGGGTCGCTCCCTTCTTCATGGCGCCGATCAACACCAAGAACATTCACCGCTCCAACCTGCTCATGGGCGAGGCCTATGGCGCTGAATTTGCCTATGACGAGATGATGATGACGGGCCCGGGGGATCAGGGCAAAGCCATGGCGGAGGGTATCGCCAGTGCCAATCCCCTCGGGGATGAAAACGGTCCAAAGCCGGGCGAAGGTCCTTCCAAGGAGGAGCGGGAGGCAGGCTTTTACGATGTGCTGTTCGTCGGGGAAATGCCCGATGGGCGCTCGTTACGCGTCAGCGTAAAGGGCGACAGGGACCCGGGCTATGGGTCCACCTCGAAGATGATCGCCGAGTGTGCCTTGTGCCTTCTTGAAGAAGCCAAGGACAAGCCCGGCGGCATCATGACCCCGGCACCGGCCTTCGGCCAGGCCATCATCGACCGTTTGCAGGCCAGGGCCGGACTGGCCTTCACCCTGGAGAGCTGAGGCACCGGCCCGTCGGTCGACGTGAGATGATCGCGGGGCGGATAAATCTCTCCCGCGCTTTTGTGACAAGGCGGGCGGGCACGATGAGGGCTGTCTGACATGGACAGGGATTGGCGGGGTCGGCAGCCAGGGTGGGATGCGCTTCTGGACGATCTGCTGGGCTTGAACTTCCGGGCGATCAACACGATCCGTACCATGTTCGTCGCGCCGGCCCGGGTCCTAGCGGCCGCCCGCACGCCCGACTGGACTGACCGCTACACGCCCTCAGTCCGCCTTGTGTTTTCCCTGCTCGCAGTGACAAGCCTGCTGCGCTTTTTCTGGGTCAACGAGGACTCGGTCTTCTTCGGGGCCTTCAAGGCGGAGATCGCCAGGTCGAACGCGATCCCACCGGCGGCGCTGCCGACCGAGGTGGTTGAGGAGGCAGTGAATGTCTACCTCGTCTCATTTCCCGTGTTTTTTGCCCTGACCATCGCTCTCCTGGCCGCTCTCCTGCGCATTTGGGGGCCCCAAAGCACGCTGGTCTTGCGGGTGAGGCTCATGTTCGCCGCGCTCGTGCCCAACATCACACTGACGGTCTTTGTTCTGATGACCGTCGGCCTCGTGGGCCGGGACCTGGAGGCGCAGAGCCTGCTGGCCCTCATGGTTCTGACCAGCACGGCGGATGCGATCACATCTTGGCGAGCCGGCTTTCCCCATGCAGGGCCCGTGGGCCGTGTGCTCCGCGCGGCCGCCTTCGCTCTTGCCAGTCTGATGGGTGCCATCTTTGCCGGCGGTTTGGCGTCCGGGTTCGCCTTGTCCCAGTTGAGCGGATTATAGGCTCCGGCAAAGGTCTAAACCTGTCCTAGTACTACAGTTGCGTTTG
>CAYYTT010000055.1:0-23241 GCA_964474635.1 uncultured Alphaproteobacteria bacterium
CCGGACCCTCCAGGCATTCTACGGCGGCGCGCTGCTCGGGATTGAGGCCGTCCAGAAGGTCCGGCTGCGGCGCTTTTTCCGTCGGCTCGGCCGCCGGCTCGTCGTCAAGGTCGAAGGGATCGTCAAAGGGATTGGCCATGGTGTCTTGATACTTCGCGCATTGCTGCGGGGCTACTGGTGTTCCTCGATATTGGTGCGCACCAGGGCATGGTTATAGGCCAGCAGGGCGTCCTTGTAGGAGACCGTGCCGATGACCCGGTCCGGCGCCGCGCGGGTGACGACGGGGATCTGGTCCAGGTCGTTTTCCTCAAGCAGCGCCAGCACCTTTTCAAGGGAGGCCTCTGGAAAGGTCACGGGCGCGTCCGCATGGGGCAGGGCGCGGGGCTGGCGTTCCCGGTCCATGAGTTCGGAGACCCTAATGGTGTTGAGCACGGTCGTATAGGTGCCCACGGTCAGGTCGAGACCCCGCAGGTTCAACTGCCATTGGAAAAAGCTGTGGCCGAGGGTCGTTTGGGTCACGAGGGTCGCAAGGGAACTTGAGACCAGAAGCGCGATGGTAATGGCGTAGCCGCCGGTGAGTTCAAAGACGATCAGGCTGGTGGACAAGGGCGCGCCGAGGACCGCGGCCCCCACCGCGCCCATGCCCACCATGGCGTAAAAACTCATGCCGGTGACCTGGTCTGGCAGCAAAAGATTAAGGGCCCCGCCGAACGCGCCGCCCGCCATGGCGCCGACGAAAATGGACGGTGTGAACACCCCGCCCCCAAAGCGGGAGGCGAAACAGATCGCCGATGCCAGAATTTTTCCAAGGATCAGAAGAAGGAGGGCGCCCAGGCCATAATCCTCGCGCAAGGCGGCATCAATGGCGCCGTAGCCGACGCCCAGAATCTCGGGCATCGCGAGGGCAAGCAGGCCAATGCACAGCCCGCCCACCACCGGGCGCAGCCACAGCGGCATGGGCACCTTCCGCGACCCCGCATCGGCGTATTTGAGCGCCTGAATGAGGGCGATGGCGAGGGCCGCGCTGATCAACCCCAAGGCCACAAAGGCGGGCATCTCCAGATAGGAGCCAAGCTCAGGCTCGGGCACGCGGAAGGCCGGATCCTCCGTGCCGAGGGCGATGCGCGTCACAAGGGCGCCCGTCACGCTTGCAAGGGTCACGGGCGCCATGGCGCGCAGGGCGTAGCTGCCTAAAACGACTTCAAAGGCGAACAGGGTTCCCGCGATGGGCGCATTGAACGCGGCCGAAACCGCGGCGCCCGCGCCGCAGGCCAGCAGCATGCGGGCATAGCGGGGCGGAAAGGCCGCCGTGCGCGCCAGATGCGACGACAGGGCCGCGCCCAGATGCACCGTCGGGCCTTCCCGCCCCAGGCTCGCGCCCGCGCCCAGCGACAGGGCAGACAGGCCCGCATGGGCAAAGGCCGGGATCAGCGGCATGCGGCCATTGCCCCTTGCCCTGCAGTCGATGACATCGGCGATGCCGGCGGGGCGCTCGCGCCGCCACCATTGGAGCACCAGACCCACCAGAAGACCGCCGATCACGGGCGCCAGGACAATGCGCCACCAGGGAAGCATTCCCATGGTGGCGATCAGATTCTCATGGAAAGTGCCGAAAAAGAGGGCCTGGACGCTCTGAATGGCATAGCGGAAGCCCAAGGCGGCCACGCCCACCGTCAGACCGATGAACACGGCCGCGACGGAGACCGCCAAAAGACGCCGGCGCGCCAGGCGGCGCACCGCGAACAGGCCCTGTTCCCAGGGCGCCATCGGGCCGTAGACGGCCGCATGTCTGGTTCCACGCGTCGCCACCGGTCAACGCATCCCTAACGACACTGCCCGATGGAGCCCTCGGCGCAGATCCGGGTCCCGTCGACCCAGCGGGCGCCCGACAGGTCCGCATCGAGGATGTCCGCATCGGTCAGGTCCGCGCCGGTCAGATCCGCGCCCCGCAGGTTGGCCTGGAACAGGCGCGCAAACTGCAGGTCGGCATCCTTGAAGCTCGCCGTGTTCAGATTGGCCTTGGTGAAATCGGCGTTACGCAGGGTCGCGCGCGAGAAATCCGCCCCCTCGGCCTGTGTGGTAATGAATTTGGCGCGCTGGGCCTTCACATCGCGAAAGGCCGTGCCCGTCAGGGTCGCGCGGCTGAAGCGGGCCTGGCGCAGGTCCGACCGGCTCAGATCGAGGCCGGTGAAATCCTGGTTTTCCAGATAGCATCGGCGCCAGTCGACTTCCGGGCCTGGCGGGTCGGTGCAGGCCGCCTGGGCGCCGGACATCGCACCAAGGGACATCGCGCCAAGGGCCAGGGCGAAAAGGGCAAGGCTCAAAAGCCGCGCGCCGGTTCCGCCGGTCTTTTTTGACAGGGGCGTGTCAGGTCTGGTCGTGATCATGCGAGCCGTCCTCTCCATCCGCTTTGTGTGGGCTCTCGTCGCCCTCGGACGCGGCCGCGTCGAGGGCTGCGGCGTCCACCGCGCGCCGGGTGTCGTCCCGCGCCGCGCTGTCTTTTGCGCGTTCGGCGTTGGTGCGTCCGAAGCGGATGCGATTTTCCTGCGCTGTCGCGGCGGCCCGGTCACGTTCGCGCCGCTTGCGTGCCTGGCGTAAATTTATCAGATCGCCCATGCCCCACTCCTTAAACCGCCGCACCATTCGGGGGCCAGCATCCCCCAAGCCGCATGCTAGCGGGTCGGGCGCTGGAGCCCCAATCACGCCGTCAAGCGCATTTACGTGCGCGTCACCCGTTTCGGAACACGGTCGGCGCGGTATGATGCCAATCGTAAGCGGCGCGTGCCCGGCTTCCTGATCCCGGTCTGGTAATCCCAGTCTGGTAATTAAAGCGAGGCGAACGCGACGCGGGGGGCTGGACGAAGGGGGACTTTAGCGGTGGGTCGCATTCTGACCATTTTGGCGTTCGCCTTGGCGGTCGTGCTCCTGGGCGGACTTATCGTGCCGCCGCTGCTCGACTGGTCCCATTTGCGCGGCCGGATCGAGGCGGCGGGTCGCTCCCTGACGGGGGGCGCTTTCGTGACCGACGGGCCCATCCGCGTCCAGTTGATCCCCACGCCGGTGGTCACGCTGGAGGGACTTGAGGCGGTTCTGGCGGCCGATCGCACCGGCTGGACCACCGATCTTCCCTTGAGGGCGCGGCGCGTATCGGCCGAGTTCGATTGGCTGTTCTGGCTGCGTGCCAAGCCGTCGGTGCGCGGCATCACGATCGAAACGCCCGTGGTGCAACGCAGCGGCGAGCCTTTGCCCAGCGATTGGAGCGGCACCCTCGCCGCGCTCCAGAGCGGACCCGCCACGGCCGCGCGCGTCACATTGCGCGACGCCATGGTGCTCGATGCCAGCGGCACCGTTCTCGCCGAGGACATTGACGCGGAGTGGAAGCGCGCGGACGGCAAGGATGTGGTGCGCTGGGACATCAGCGGGCGGGGCCGGGGGCTTGAGGCCAGCTACGCAGGGTCGTCCCAGGCCCTTGGCCCGTCCTTCGGCGGCTCGAACGAGGGCATCCGGCGCCTGCGCTGGCGGCTGAGCACGACGGCCGCGGACGTGTCGCTGCGCTTTTCCGGGTTCAGTGGGCAGGGCAGCGCGCTCCCTGGCGCCGGCCTGTGGTCCCTCGAAGCCTCCAGCGCCGCCGACCTTGCTGCCCTTGTCGGCCGGCTGACCGGCCGGAGCGACGATGACAGGCGCGTGCGCGCGCTGCCCCAGCCGGCGCTCTTTACCGCGCCCCTGTCGCTCGAAATGGAAACCGGTCGCGGGGATCAGGGGGAGCCCCTGTCCGTGCGTTTGAAGGGCCTTGATCTGGGCCCGCATCATTTCACCGGCTCAGGCGCGCTTGCGCAAAGCGGCGGTGAGGGCGGGAGCGGCCGGTTTGCCCTTGCCCTCTCAACGCCCAGTCTTGATCTTGAACAGGCTCTTGGCCCCCAAACGCTCCAGGCTTTCATGGCCGACGGCCAGATGCCGCCGGCGCTCGGCACCCTGGCGATGGCCCTGCCGGACAGTCAGCTTTCGGGTGTGGCGCCGGGCCTCGACGGCACCTTGGAGCTGCGCATCCCGAGCGTTTTGTGGGGCGAAACCGTGCTCCAGGGCTTTGTTGCACGGCTCGACCTGCGCCGGGGGCTCATGACGCTCGGATATGGCGAGATCGGGATGCCCGGCGGTGCCGTTCTTGCCCTCACCCATGTGGACGGCACGGGCCCCGGCGGCACGGGGCCCTGGAAGGCGGACATGACCGTAACGGCGGACTATCCGCGCGCCCTCCTGGCGTGGCTGGGGCTGCCCGTCGATCACGTGGCCCGCAACAGTCTGCGCGGCCTTGATGTCGCCGCGCGCGTGGCCCTCCATCAGCGCTGGCTGGGTTGGGAGCAGGCCCGCGCGATCCTGGGCGACAGCCGGATCGACAGCGAAGGCCATCTGATCCTTGGCGACCGGGAGACGCGCGGCGATCTCGTGGCCCACCTGTCATCCATGGATTTCGGCGACCATGGCGGCCTGGCCGCAGGGGTGCTCGCCGCCGCCCGGCCCTGGGCCGAGGCCTTTGGCCTCTCCGTCGCGGACGGGCGGCCCGCCGCCGGTCCCGGGAGCGGTCAGCCCTTCGATGTCACGTTCATCGTTAATGGGACGGACATCGCGGCGCGCGGTCTTCGTCTGCCCCATATGACGGCGGCGGGGCGTTTGCATACGCGCGGGCCGGATGTGTATCTGCGCCTCGACCGCATGGACGCGACGGATGCGCGGGGCACGCGCGTCTCCGGCGAAATCAGCCTCGCGGTTGGCGCAGGCGATGGCGCCGAGCCCGAGGACCTGGCGGCGATCGCGCCTGCCCGGCGTGGCCTCCTGGATCTGCACGTGGCATCGGCCAGCCTTGACGATCTGTTGGCCTCGCTTGGGCTGACCGTTCAAGACACCAACACCGTGTTCGACCGGCTGGGCCCCTCCCGCCAGGCGCCACTTGGCCTTCAAGTGACCGCCGGTTTGCGCGGCGCCGATCTGACCGCGTCCGTAGACGGATTGCTTGGAGAGGCCGAGATCGCCGGTGCCGCCGAGGTCACCCTGCCGGCCGCCGTATTCACCGGCACGCCCCAGGCGGCCAAACTGTCCTTGAGCGTCGAAACGCCGGCGGGCCGGGCCCTCGCCCGTCAATTGGGGCTGCCCGAAGCCGTGCCGGCCGCGCCGGCGCCCGCGTCCGATGAGGTGCCCGGACGGATCGAAGCGCGCCTGACATTGTCTCCGGATGCGCCCGGCAAGGCCAATCTCGTCGTCGATCTGGGCGGGGTGAGCGGTGACGTTTCGCTGACCCTGGCGCCGGGGACGGCGGGCCTTAATGGCGGTCTGCCCTATTCGGGGCGGGTGAGTGTGAGCCTGCCCGCAGTGCCAGGGTATGACGCCATCGGCCCCATGTCGTTCACCAGTTTGCTTGAGGGGCGGGGCAGCCGCGTGCGCTTCAGCGATATTGCCGGGCGCCTCGGCGAAAGCCTGATCAATGGCTCCATCGCCATCGATCACATGGCCCGCCGCTCTGGCGGACCGGGGGACGCCATATGGCGCGTCGCGGGCGATCTGACCGTCGATGAAGTTGCGCTGCCTGGCCCGGCCGCGATCCTGCTGGAGGCCGGGGGCACGGCTCCGGCCCTTGGCGATCTGGGCTGGCCCGTGACGCCGATCGATGTCTCCTGGCTAAAATCGCCGTGGTTTGGGCCAAGGTCTGGGCCGCGGCCTGGCGGGCTTGCATCGACCGCGGTGGATTTGTCCGTGTCCGCACAAACTCTTCGGCTCGGCCAGACCGTGCTTGCCAATGTGTCCTTGCCCGTCAAAATCCGCGAAGGCCAGCTTTCGGTCGAGCGCATGCGCGCCGGTATCGGCGAGGACGGAACCCTCGACGGTACCATCCGTCTGTCGACGGACGGGCGATATGGCGGCCGTGTCGAGGTGACCGTGTCGGGTGATACCGTGCCCGTTCGCTTCGGGCGCCCGTCCGCAGCCTTGCGCCAAGGGGCTTCCGCCGATCTCACAGCGCTCGGACCGTCAGACCTGGAGGGTACTGTGTCGTTCAAGACTACCCTCGCCTCGGCCGGCACGTCCCTTTTCGATCTCGTCTCAAATTTGTCCGGCGCTGTTTCCGTGACAGGCGGGGCCGCACGGATTGCCCCCCTGGACGTGACCGGCTTCACCGAGGCCTGGCCGACCATCGAAACCCTGGCCGGGTTCGAAGCGGCACTGACCAAAACGGCCGCGTCCGGGGCCACCCGGGTGTCCGGCCTCACGGGCGAGATTGCATTGCAGGACGGCGTGGCCAGTGTGGAGACCCTAAAGGGCATGGTGGGCGCCCAACCAGTGAGCATGGCCGGTTCGGTCAACATCGCGGCCCGACTGATCGATCTCGACGGCGCCTTTGCTGTGGCGGGCGCGGACGATCCGCTGCATGTGCGCATCAATGGGCCGTTCGACCGCGTCGCATCCGAGATCGATGGCGCGGATCTGCGTTATGCCGCGGCACTGAGGATCAAGGAAAACAAGACGGGCTTGATCACGGAAAATGATCTGCCTGCCGAAGTTCTTGAGCTTTTGCGGATCTTGGAAGAAGAACAGGCGCGCTCGGCGCAAGCCGGAGGGAGCACGGCCCCCAAGCCCCCAGAGGCGCCCAAGCCCCAAGAGGCGCCCAAGCCCCAAGAGGCGCCCAAGCCCCAAGAGGCCCCAAAGCCCCAAGAGGCCAAGGACCCCCAAGGGGAAGAGGCCGCGGACCCCGATCCGGTTGAGGCTCGGCCGGCGGAATTCAACACGGCCGATCCTGATGCCACGGGCGCCGAAGCGGTTTTGCAGGACACCGCCGCTCAAGTCCCGGGGGCCCAAGAGACCGGCGTGGAAACGGACGGAACGGAGCCGGAGGGCGCCCCGCGCGACGCCGGGCCGCAAGATGGAGACGAGCAGCCGGAGGAAAAAGCGCCCGTCCCCGTTGTTCCCGAGAACGAGACGCCGGAGGCTCCACCAACCGATCCGGACACGTCTAATCCCGAAATCCCGGGTCTAGAAGCCGCTGCGCCGGACACGGCCAAAGACACTGTTCCCGAGCCTTCAAAGCCCGATGAGGGGGCTCGGGATAAAGAGGGCACGCCAGACGACATGGTGCCGGACGACGTGGTGCCGGGCGATGGGACCCCGACTGAAACGGCCGCTGACGACATGGAGGCAGCCGAGGAGGGGCATTCACCGTGACGCCGTGCCTTCACGCGCCGTTCGCAGGGGAGGGGTCGGTTTGGGTTTGGCGGGCGAGGTCGCTGGGTTGGCGGCCGATGGCGCGGTAGAGGTCGCTTGAGCGTTTGGCGAGGACCATGGCCCGTTCGGGTTGGCCCAGTTCGCGGTACAGCAGACTGAGATAGTGGCTGTAGAAGGCGACGCCCTCCCGGTGCCCGATCTGCTCAAAAAGCTCGATCCCCTGCTGAAGATACCGTTCCGCCCGCGTTGCATCTCCCCTCTGCAGATACAGGAGGCCAAGTACGGCATCGTGGGCGGCCGTGCCCTCCCGGTGGTGACCCAGGGCGAAAAGGTGCTGGGCCTCCTCAATGATCCGCGTGGCGTCGAGCCGGCCCATGGTCTCCCAATCGCGGCGCGGGAAGCTCGCCTCCCGCTCTTTCAGGGTTTCCTCAAAGCGGCGCGTGTTGGCGAAATGGAAGAAGGCCGCCACGCTGAGCGCGCCAGCCATCAGGATAAAGACGAGCGCTGTTGTCGCCGGATGTTCGGCGATCAACTCAAGGCCGTCCCGAGCAAGGTCCGGGAGCTCCATGGAGCGCAGGACCTTCTCGATCCGGTCCGGAGTCTCGGCCAGAAAGCCGAGAACATCCGCGAGCCATTCCTCGAACACGGTCTCTTATTCGCCCGTGAAATTCGCGGGCCGCTTTTCCACGAAAGCCTTCACACCCTCGATGGAGTCCTTGGTGTTGCCCGCCTCACGCTGGAGCACCCGCTCAATGTGGAGT
The DNA here is from genome assembly GCA_964474635.1 of uncultured Alphaproteobacteria bacterium. Taxonomy (GTDB): domain Bacteria; phylum Pseudomonadota; class Alphaproteobacteria; order JAJFIK01; family JAJFIK01; genus CAYUYV01. The sequence goes on from CAYYTT010000055.1 coordinate 7,968, forward strand.
TGCTGCTCGTAAGTGCGCTCCGGGCTCTCCCAATAGGCCTTGCGGATCAGCGACAGGGTCACCGTCGGGCCGGCGGCAAGGTTCTTGGCAAGGTCCATGGCCTCGTCCATCAAGGCCTTGTCATCCACGACACGGTTAATCATGCCCCATTCAAGGGCTTTTTCCGCCGGCAGTTTTTCGGCCAGCATGGAAAGCTCCATGGCCCGGCGCATACCCACAAGGCGCGGCAGAATGAAGGTCGCCCCCCCATCGGGCACAAGGCCAATCCGCTTGAAGGCCTGGAGGAAGTAGGCACTGCGTGCACTGATCACCAGATCGCCCATGAGCGCAAAGCTCATGCCGACACCGGCCGCAACACCATTCACGGCCGTAACGAAGGGCATTTTGAGGTCGCGCAGCTTCAGAAGGAACGGGTGGTAATACTCCTCCAGAACCCTGCCCGCGTCCCGCTCCCCGTCGGTGCGGTCAACAGCGCCGTCGGTCAGGTTCGCGCCGGCGCAAAAGCCCCGGCCCTCGCCCGTCATAAGCAGGCAACGGGCGCCATAGGTGCGATCGGACAAAAGGTCGATGGCCTCGCTCAGCTCCGTGATCATCTTGATCGAAACAGCATTGAGCGCCTCGGGGTGGGACAAGGTCAGGACGGCGACATTGTCCTTGAATTCCAGTTTGATGCGTTCGAAAGCCATGGGGTCCTCCCTATGCGGTGTTTTTTGCCGGCGTGCCGGTGGTTGGCCGGCGCGGTGTTGCGGATTGGGCGATGGCCGGCCGGGCGCGCGGGTCAGCGGCCTGAAAAGGTCGGTTTGCGCTTTTGCATAAAGGCCGACACGCCCTCCAGGAAGTCCTTGGTGTCGCCGAGCTTGGCTTGCGTGTCGCGCTCCAGATCGAGTTGTTCGGAAAAGCCGTTGTGCCAGGTCGCGTCGAGCACCCGCTTGGTCTGGGCCAGCGCCTGCGGCGCGGAGACAACGAGCCTGCGGGCGATGGCTTCGACGTCTTCAAAAAGGTCGTGGTCGTCCACGCATTTCCAAATGACCCCCCAGTCGGCGGCGTCCTGGGCGGTCAGGCGTTCGCCCAGCATGGCGAGGGCCCTTGCCCGGGCATGGCCGGCCAGGCGCGGCAACAACCATGTGCAGCCCACATCCGGGATCAGCCCCAGCTGCGGCACGAAAACCTGCAGGAAATAGGCGGATTTGCATGCCACCACGATGTCGGCCGCCAGGGCGACCCCGACGCCGCCGCCCGCCGTGACACCGTTCACGGCCGCGATTACGGGCTTGGGGCAGCCCATCAACTCGCGTGCCATGGGATTGAAGCCAACCTCCATGGAGTGCGCAATGCCTTCGCCGACGCTGGCACCCTCCGGCGCGCCGTTGGGGGCCGCGAGGTCTGCGCCTGCGCTGAAGGCCCGGCCGGAGCCAGTGATAATAAGGACGCGCACGGCCTCGTCCCCTGTCGCCGAGGCGACGGCGGCCCGGGTGTCCGCGATCATTTGCGGGTTGAAGGCATTCATGGCCTGGGGACGATTGAAAGTGAGGGTCGCGATCCCCCCGTCCACCTTGTATTTGATGGTTTCATACGTCACGGCACCCTCCCATGCTGACAGCGTGGGAAGGATCATAGGACGCCGGGCCGCCGAACTAAAGCCGCGCCGGCGGCCCAGCGGGCTGGCAGGCCGGACGCGACCGGCGATCAACTGGCCTCGCTGCGCTCCTCAAGGACGTCCAGACCCTGGACGGCGGGGTTGTCGCAGGCGATGACCCGGTTTCGCCCTTCCCGCTTGGCCGTGTAAAGGCACGCATCCGCCCGCTCGATGAGGCTGTCGATGGTGTCGAGGGAGGACCATTCGGTGACACCCAGCGAAATCGTCACCGTACCGATGGCCTCGCCCGTGGAGCGTTTTACCACCTTCTTGCTCTGAACGGCCTTGCGGATCTGTTCGGCGACCGCCATCGCCCCGCCGCGCCCGGTGCCCGGAAGAAGGATCGCGAACTCCTCGCCGCCATAGCGCGCCGCGGTATCGCGTCCCTTGACGGCCTCACTGACGCAGCGTGCGGCAAGGCGCAGGATCTGGTCCCCGGTCAAATGTCCAAAGGTGTCATTGATCCGTTTGAAGTGGTCGAGGTCGGCGATGATCAGGCTGAAATTCTGTTTGGTTTTTTCGGCCACACGGAAACAGTGGCTGATCTCCTCGTCGAAGCCGCGCCGGTTCGTCAGCCCCGTGAGCGGATCGGTCAAGGTCTCCTTGTGGATCGTATCAAGGTTATCCTTAAGCTGAGAAATCTCGTGGGACGAGCGTTGCAGCTCCGTCTCCAGGCTTTGGGTGCGCGCCTGCATGTGCCGTGTTGCCGCAACAAGCGTATCGAGAACCCGCGCAAAGGGCGCATCGGGCTCTTTGGGTTGCATGTGCTGGCCCGCTTGATCGAGGGCGGTTCCGTAGACGGTAGAATCTTTGCCCGCGTTTTCGACGAATTCAAGAACGCGGGTGAGTTCGGCCTGCATCCGCCCGCCGACTTCTTCCACGGCGTCCCGCACTTTTGCAACGGACATGAACTCGGCCTGAAGTTTGTCGAGTTCGTCCTGACGTACGGGACCCTTGGCGTCCAGGAGCGCGTTCAGACCTTCGACAAGAGGCGTATTGAGACCCAATGCATGCTCATACCAGAGGGCGTAGTTATCCGGCGTTGGCGCTATGTCCAACGATGCCATGCGGTCCATGGCTTCGTTGGCGCAGATCCGGGCCCGTTCCGCGTCCACAGCGTAAATCACGCGACTCGCCTCCTAACCTATGCAACCGATCACCAGTCGGGAGTATCGCAAGCAAACGTTAGAACCGGTTAAAGACGAGGCGCCTGATGCGTTAATGCTCGGCGGCACTCATCGCCCCGCCCTGCGCCCGGGGTTTGCGCCCGGGGCCCGGGGGGGGCGGGCCTTGCTCGGCCGTCCGGGCTCGGCCGTCCTTGCTCGGCCATCCGGGACCCCCAGGAGCGTTTCGGAGGGCTTTACTGCGGGCCTTACCGTGTTGAGGGTAGAGCGTGGTAAACACGAAGGTCTAAGGTTCACGTCAGGCCTGCGGCCGCGATCCGCCGAGCGCTTTGAAAGACACAGGAGACAGACGCCCATGACAACCCAAGATCCGCACAATTCCGGTGTGCCCGGCTTCGATCAGACGACCATGGGTGTGGGCGCGCCTCAACCCCAAGGCATGCAGATGTCCCAATCCCAAGGGGAGTGGCAGGCCCCAGGGCAGTCGCAGGAACAGGCCCAGTCCCAGGCCTCGGGCGCGCCGAGCTTTTCATCTGCCGCAGCGGCGCCAGCAGCCAGCGATGCGGAGGCTTCGGCCATGCGCGGCCTGCTTGAGGCCCAGAAAAAGGCCCATATCGCGGACGGCCCCTTAAGCGCGGAAACCCGAATGGAATGGCTCGACCGGGCCATCGGACTCATTGTCGACCATGCCGATGAGATCACCGATTGCCTGCGCCGGGACTTCGGTCACCGTTCCGTGGATGCCTCCATGCTCACGGACGTGGCCGGCTCCATCGGGCCGCTCAAATTCGCGAAAGCCAATCTGCGCAATTGGATGAAGCCAGAGCGGCGCAAGCCGGAATTCCCGCTGAACCTTTTCGGCGCCAAGGCGCGGGTGCACTACCAGCCCAAGGGCGTCGTCGGGGTGATCAGCCCGTGGAACTTCCCCATCAACCTGACCTTCGCGCCCCTGGCCGGGATCTTCGCGGCCGGCAACCGGGCCATGATCAAGCCGTCCGAATACACCCCGGCGACGGCCGAACTGATGGCCCGTATGTTTGCCTCGGCCTTCGAGCCGACCGAGGTCGCCGTCGTGACGGGCGGTCCGGATGTGGGACAGGCCTTCAGCGCGCTGCCCTTCGATCACCTGATCTTCACGGGCGCCACGGGCATCGCCCGCCACGTGATGCGCGCCGCGGCCGACAATCTGGTCCCCGTGACCTTGGAACTGGGCGGCAAATCGCCGGTGATCCTGGGACAGGATGTGGATTTGAATCAGGCCGCCACACGGATCATGACCGGCAAGCTTTTGAATGCGGGCCAGATCTGTCTTGCTCCGGATTATGTCATGGTTCCGAAGGACCGCATGGAAGGCTTCATCGGTGCGGTCGAAACCAGCGTCGCGGCCATGTTCCCGACCATGAAAGACAATCCGGACTACACCTCCGTGATCAACCAGCGCCACTATGAGCGCATCATGGGCTATATCGAGGATGCAAAAGCCAAGGGCGCCCGGGTTGTCGAGGTCAATCCCGCCCGGGAAGATTTCAGCCAGCAGGAACACCGCAAGATCCCGCCGACCCTGATCATCGATCCCACCGACGACATGGCCGTGATGCAGGAAGAGATTTTCGGCCCCATCCTGCCGGTCAAGCCGGTCGCCTCCACCCAGGAGGCGGTTGCCTATGTGAACGACAATGCCCGGCCCCTGGGTCTTTATTATTTCGGAGCGGACGAAGCGGAGAAAACCGCCGTGCTCGAAAACACCACGGCGGGCGGCGTAACCGTGAACGATGTGATCATGCATGTCTCCATGGAAGACCTGCCCTTTGGCGGCGTCGGCCCCTCCGGCATGGGCTCCTATCACGGTGTCGATGGCTTCAAGGAATTCTCCCACGCCAAAGCCATCTACACGGCGCCGAAAATGGATCTGGGCGCGATGCTCCGCCCGCCCTACGGCCCGAAAATCCGCAATTTCCTGAAAGGGCGGGTCAAGCGCTGAGAGTGGTTAAGGCTGATCGTCCGTAAACAGGATGGAACCGGGGCCCGCGCGGCCCCGGTTGATTTGAATGCCCGTTCGGGCCGCTTGTGATTGAACCGGCCGGCGATGACCGGCACACTGCGGCCCGTTAGACATTGCTGGCCCCCGCCATTGAATAGGCGGGCCCCAGGAAAAGGATGAGTTCCGTGACCCCTGTCTGCCAAATGCGTTTTCTCCGTTTCAATGGGCCCACTGACGGCCGGTGCGCACGCCTGTGTGCCGCCGCGGTCCTTGGCGTCCTCGGCGTTGCCATGCTGATGCCCGCACCGGCGCAGGCCCTCCTTCCCGGCTTGAATGACGGCGGCATCTACGCCCAGGCCTATGTGGGAGCGAATTTCGGCGGCGAGATCGAGGAGGACAGCAGCCTCGGCTCGTTCGTGCTCGACCGGGACACCTCCGTGGTCGGCGGCGGCACCATCGGCTATAAATTCGATTTCGTGCCCTTCCTGTCGCTGCGCACGGAAGTCGATGGCTCCTACACGCCCATAAATGTGGATGCGCCGGGCGCCAGCGTGTTCGATTCCACCGATGCCGACCTGTTCAGTGCCCTGGGCAATGTTTGGCTGGATTTTGAAGTGCCCCTGTTGCCCTTCACGCCCTATGTGGGTGGCGGGGTCGGCCTGGGGCTGATCAATTTCGACGGCACCGATAATACCGATATGGCACTTGCCTATCAGGTGGGGGGCGGCATGCTGGCGTTCCTGCCGGGAACGCCGTTCTTCCTGGGGCTGAATTATCGCTATTTCGTGGTGGACGGTGAGATTGACGATGTCGCCATCGCTCAGTCGGGCAGCAATGTGACCGTTCTCGACGTGGATGCAAAGCTCACCGACCATCGGGGAACGGTCAGCATCGGGATCCAGTTCTGATCCCATCCACAAATCGTCAACTTATCGAGGCCCATGCGGATATCATCCGTGTGGGCCTTTTTGGTTCTGCCGCGCCATGGCCGTAGTGGCCCGATTACGCCTGGGCGCTTTCCATTTCCGATGAGCCCGACCGGTCCTTGCTGTCATCCTCATTCGCCGTGCGCTTTGACGAGGAGGGCAGGCGGACCGAGCGCAGCAGGAAGGCCGGCACGTGATCGCCAAGACCGATCACGGGCGGATCATCGTCCTCGTCGCGCCGCCGCCGATCACCGCGCCGATTGCCCCGCCGGTCAGAGGAAGAGGCGCCTCGGCCGGAGGCCTGGTCCCGGCGTTCGGACGTGGCCGAGCGCCCGCCAGCTCGGCCCCCGTCCGATCGGCCACCATCTGACCGACCGCCATCTGATCTGCCGCTGTCGGACCGGCTGCCATGATCCCCTCGCGCCTCGCCCGCGCTTTCACGCGTCGTACGTTCTTTCTGGTCCGGTTCGCGGGCGGCCTTGTCGCGGCGGTTGCGCGCGCGCGGGGACCGGCCGTTCGACGCCTGATCGGTCTCGTCCCCGGCGGCCGCTTCGCTGCGACCGCGCCGGCGGCGATTGCCGCGTCTGCGGCCGCTGTCTTCCTCGTTCTCATCCTCGGACGACCCGCCGAGGCCTTCGATCTCCATCGGCGGGATGGTTTTCTCGATGAGCGCTTCGATGGCCGCGACGTTTTTCGTTTCAGACCGGGTGGCGATCATGAAGGCATGCCCTTCCCGACCCGCCCGGCCCGTGCGACCGATCCGGTGCACATAGTCTTCGCTGTTGAAGGGGACATCGAAGTTGAAGACGTGGGACACGTCGGGAATGTCGAGCCCACGGGCGGCCACATCGCTCGCTACGAGAAGCTGAATGTTGCCCTTGCGGAACTGATCGAGCACCTGAAGACGCACCCGCTGGTCCAGATCCCCGTGCAAGGCGGCGACGTTGAAGCCGTGCTTCGTCAGGGAGCGGAACACGACCGTCACATCGCGTTTGCGATTACAGAAAATGATCGCGTTCTTGACCGGATTGCCGCGAATGAGACGGCGCAGCGCCTCTCGCTTATCCTCCGTGCGCACCGTGCAGATGGCCTGCGTCACCGTTTCCGCGGTCGAGGACGGACGCGCCGCTTCGATCCGCACAGGGTTTTGCAGGAAGCGGCGGCTCAGATCCTCGATCTCGTCCGGCATGGTGGCGGAGAAAAACAAAGTCTGGCGCGTAAACGGCGTCAGTTTCACGATCCGCTCAATGTCGGGGTTGCACCCCATGTCGAGCATCCGGTCAGCCTCGTCGAAGACGAGAACCTGCACACCGGTCAGCAGAACTTTTCCGCGCTCGGAATGATCGAGGAGGCGGCCCGGTGTCGCGATCAGCACATCGACGCCCCGGTCGAGCTTCTGATCCTGCTCCCCAAAGGACACGCCGCCGATCAGCAGCGCCATGGTCAGCTTGTTGTACCGGCCGTATTTCTCAAAGTTCTCCGCGACCTGGACAGCAAGTTCCCGGGTCGGCGCCAGGATCAAGGAGCGCGGCATGCGCGCCCGCCCGCGGCCCTGAGCCAGAAGGTCGATCATGGGCAGTGTGAAGGAGGCGGTCTTGCCCGTGCCGGTCTGCGCAAGACCCAGGATGTCCCGGCCCTGAAGGGCCACCGGAATGGCCTTGGCCTGGATCGGCGTCGGCTTGGTGTAGCCCGCCTGGGCGACGGCTTGGACAAGGCGGTCGCTCAAGCCCAAATCGTCGAAGGTGATCTCTGGCGCGGCGGCGCCGTCTTCGGGCGATGCCCCCAAAGCGCTCTCATCGCCAGTGCTCTGATCGCCAGCGATCTCGGGGCCGGCGCTCTCGGGGCCGGCGCTCTCGGGGTCAGACGCCGCAGACGCGCCGTCGCCTTCCGCTTGGCTTGAGGGCTCGCGCGAGGAGGCATCGCCGGCGTCACTCACCGCCTGCTCCGGCTCGGCCTCGGTGGTGGGTGTCTCGCCCGCCGTCTCAACGGCCTGGGCGCTTTCGCTGTCGGTATTTTCATCCGACAGGCAACCATCCTCATCGGTCTGTGGCTGAATCTCGGAACGCTCGTCTTTATTCAAGATCATGGAAACTTCAAAAAGTTGGGGCGCTGGGACCAATACAAAACCCTGGCGCGGTTTCCGATCGCGTCGTGTACGCGACCGCGTTTGGAAAACCGTCCAGAGAGGCGGACCCCGCCGCGTTTGTCCGTGATTGTAAAGCCTGGCCCGAACCGCAACACCCGGCCTGTGGCCGAGCCTATCGGACCGTATCGCCGGTTCGATGACCGCGGACCACCCCTCGCGAACGATCCGCCGTCCTGCCCCGTGAGCGTTTACGTCACCCTCACGGAGCCGTGCCGTCATGCCCCCGCACGTCAACACGCGTCAAAACGCCTTGGACAGTAGGCAATCTCGCCATGTTGTCAAACCAATTGGCCGCCGGATCGCCCATTTTAGATATCGAGAGCTTCTACGAACTGCGCATTTTCCTGGATGTATTGAAAACGCAGCTCCGCTTTTCTGCCCATCAATTGTTCAACCAGGGTGTCCGTCGCCGGCCGGTCTTGCTCACTGTCGGTGACCCGCAGCAGAGACCGCGCACCCGGGCGCATGGTGGTCTCCTTCAACTGGGCCGGCATCATTTCGCCCAAGCCCTTGAACCGGCTGATGTCCACCTTCGCCCCCTTGCGGAACGCGGAGGCGAGCAGTTCCTCCTTATGGGCGTCATCGCGCGCATAGACGCTCGTGCCGCCTTGGCTCAGCCGGTAGAGTGGCGGGATCGCCAGATAAAGATGCCCGTCTCGGATCAGCCCGGGGATCTCCCGGTAGAAAAAGGTGATCAACAGGGATGCGATATGGGCGCCGTAAACGTCGGCGTCCGTCTTGATGATGATCTTTTCATAGCGCAGATCGTCTTCGCGGTAGCGGTCGCGCGTCCCGCAGCCGAGAGCCAGCATCAGGTCGGACAATTCCTGGTTCGCCTGGATCTTGCCCGCGCCCGCGCTGGCCACGTTCAAGATCTTGCCGCGCAAGGGCAGGATGGCCTGGTTCTGGCGGTCGCGGGCCTGCTTGGCGGAACCGCCGGCCGAGTCGCCCTCGACCAGGAACAATTCCGTGCCCTGCGCCGCGTCGCGCGAACAATCGGCGAGCTTACCCGGCAGGCGCAGCTTGCGACCGGCCGCCTTCCGGCTGACTTCCTTTTCCTGCTTACGGCGCAGGCGTTCCTCGGCCCGCTCCACGACCCAGTCCACAAGGCGGGCCGCCTCCTGGGGGCGAGCCGTCAGCCAATGGTCGAGGTGATCCTTGACCGCGTTCTCCACAAGACGCGTCGCATCGCTGCTGGAGAGCTTTTCCTTGGTCTGACCTTGGAACTCCGGCTCCCGGATAAAGACCGAGAGGAGCCCGCCCATGGAAGCGGTCACGTCTTCGGCCGTCAGGATGGACACGCGCTTGTTCTTGATGCGCTCGCCATAGCCCCGAAGACCCTTGGTGAGGGCCTGGCGCAGACCCGATTCGTGGGTCCCGCCCTCGGGCGTGGGCACGGTGTTGCAGTAGGAATGGACAAAACCGTCCGCATTCGTGAACCAAGTGATCGCCCACTCCACCGCGCCATGTCCGCCGGGCTTTTCCACCGATCCGGCGAAGGGCGCTTCGGTCACGGTCTCCAGGTCGCGCGCGGCCTCGGCCAGAAAGTCGGCGAGGCCGTTGGGAAAATGCAAAATGTCCTCGGCCGGCGTTTCCTCGCCCTCGACCAGAAGATCCGGCGCGCAGGACCAGTGGATCTCCACCCCGGCGAACAGATATGCCTTGGACCGGGCCATTTTATAAAGCCGTGCCGGCTTGAAGGCGGCCTTGGCGCCAAAAATATCCGTATCGGGAAGGAAAGTGACCGTCGTGCCGGTGGTTTTCGACTTGCCGACCTTTTCCAGCTTCGTGACCGGCAGGCCCCGTTCGAAACTCTGTGAAAAGAGCGTCTTGTCACGCGCCACCGTAACGTCAAGGCGCGAGGAAAGGGCATTCACCACCGACACGCCCACGCCGTGGAGCCCGCCGGCGGTCTCATAGGCCTTGCCGCCGAACTTTCCCCCCGCATGCAGGGTGGTCATGATCACTTCGAGGGCGGATTTATTTTTGTATTTGGGGTGCGGATCGACGGGGATGCCGCGCCCGTCATCGGCCACGGTCAGGCGTCCATCTTCTTCAAGGCTGACGGTGATGCGTTTGGCGTGGCCGGCCACGGCCTCGTCCATGGAGTTGTCGAGCACTTCGGCAAAGAGGTGATGCAGAGCCTTTTCGTCGGTGCCGCCGATATACATGCCCGGCCGGCGGCGGACCGGTTCCAGTCCTTCCAGAACCTCGATATCCTTGGCGCTGTAGCCCTTGCCCTTGGAGGGCGCCTTCTCGGGCGCCGGTGTATCGTCAAACAGGCTCTTGGCTTGGGCTTTTCCTCGCGCCATGGCGGGGTGTCCTCACTTCGCTACTGGCTATGATGGGGCGGCGGTGTGGCACCGGCTCAGGACCCGGGCCCACGGAAGCCGGTCGGAAGGCGCCCGCGTCCTCGCCATACACTGCGGCTGATTCGTGTCTTGTGTCGGGCATGAAGCGCCGCGCGTAAAGGGGGATCGCGCAGGCAGGCCGTGGACCAGAGCAGCGACGGTGACAACGACTTCGGGGAACGAGGACAAAACGCAGTGGCGGAAAATATCGAAAATCAAAAGCTTGTCCAGGTTGGCTGTTCGGCTCCCGACGGCGCAGGCGCGACCATCGCTGATGCGCTGAGCCTCCCGTGCGGCGCCGTTTTGAAAAACCGCATCGCCAAGGCGGCCATGACCGAAGGTCTGGCCGATGGGCAAAATCATGCCACCGCCCGCCATGCCGCGCTCTACAAGGCATGGTCCGAGGGCGGGGCGGGGCTGCTCATCACGGGCAATATCCTCGTCGACCGGCGCTATCTGGAACGGCCAGGAAATGTGGCCATCGAGCCCTCCGATGACGGGGACCGCGACGGCGAGGCGGCCCTTGCGGCCTATGCCGAGGCGTCGGTGGCGGCCGGAAACCACACCTGGGTGCAGTTATCCCATGCGGGCCGCCAGACCCCTGCGCGGGTCACCAAGACGCCCGCCGCGCCCTCGGCCATTGCGCTCAATCTGCCGCGCTCGGAATTCGGCGTACCGCGCGCGCTCAGCGGCGAGGAAGTGGAAGACGTCATCGCGCGGTTCGTCCATGCCGCAGGCGTCGTCAAGCGGGCCGGCTTCACGGGGGTGCAGATCCATGCGGCGCACGGCTATCTGATCGCCCAGTTCCTCAGTCCGCGGGCCAATCGCCGCACGGACGATTGGGGTGGTTCCCTCGGCAACCGCGCGCGGCTGCTGCGCGAAATCGTGGGCCGCGTGCGCGCCGAGGTCGGACCATCCTTTCCCGTGTCGGTGAAACTGAACTCGTCCGATTTTCAAAAAGGCGGCTTCAGCCATGACGAATGCCTGCAGGTCGTCCAATGGCTGAACGAGGCCGGCATTGACCTGCTGGAGGTCTCCGGCGGAACCTATGAGCAGCCGCGCATGATGAACACGGACGGTGTAGAGCCCGTGGTCGAGCGACCGATCCGCGTCAGCACGCGCGAGAGGGAGGCCTATTTCCTGAAATATGCCCTCAGCATCCGGAAGGTGGCACGTATGCCCCTGATGGTCACGGGTGGGTTCCGGTCCAGGCGCGGCATGGATCAGGCCGTGGCCGCCGAAGAAGTCGACATGGTGGGGCTCGCCCGGCCGTTCTGCCTGATCCCGGATCTTGCCAATCGCCTGCTCGATGGCACGCTGGCACAAGCCCCCAGCCCGGAGCGCACACTGCGCCTTGGTCCTGGGTTTTTCGGACCGTCCTCGTCCTCGACCTTTGTCAAAGTGGCCAATGCGGTCGGTGCCCAGGGTTGGTTCTACCAGCAGATCGCCCGGCTCGCCGCGGGCGAAGCGCCGGACCCGGATCTGTCGGTCCTGCGCGCCATGTTCGCCCACCTGGCGGAAGAAAAACGCGCGGCCCGAGCCCTGGAGAAGGTCGGCAGCCGGGCGATGGTGTGAGGGCTCCCGTGCCGCTCCTGGCACCGGCGCCGGCCGCCTGGCGGGGCCCGGTCAGCCTTGCGGGGTCAGGTCAGCCTTGCGGCTTCAGCCGCCGCTCATAAAAGGCCGTGTATTCGTCCATGCAGGCCTGGGCGAAAGTTTCCAGATCCGGGCTGAGGTCCACGGTCTTGGCTTCAAAGGGGCGAAAGCCCGTTGAGGCGCGCACGCTGTCATACCAGTGGTCGCCCCACACACCGTCGCTGGCCCGGGCTCCGTCAGGCCAGGAGAGCATGGCGTGCGAGAAGGGGATGTCGAGCGCTTTGCACAGGGTGCGGAGCATGCCCTCCGGGTCTTGCAGAATGTCGGCGGCATCCACGATGGGGCAGGGTTTTCCCTGGGCCGTGACGTGCTCGTAGATTTTCGCCTTTACCTCAAGGCTCGCCAGAATCGGTCCGACATCATCGTATTTCTGTGCGTAGGACGCCACCATGCGACGCGGGTCGCGGATCAGAATGAAGCTGCGCTGGCGGTCGATCCAGTCAAGCGGCAGGTCCTCCTGGGCCGAAGCGTGATAGGCGATGTGCTTGTGAAAGCTGATCGGTGCGGTCGTTGGAGCCGGCCCATTAAGAAGATCGACCACGCCGTCGAAGGTCTGAGGCAGGGCCTCCAGGATCGCTTCGCGCATGGGATGATCCGCCCCGCTGCGGCGCAGATAGAACGCGTAGAACGGCTCGTCGATCACATCCGTGTCGGGACGATTTTCAAAGGCCCGCATCATCGTGGTGGAGATATTCCGCGGGCCCGCCCACATGCCGATCCGAATGGTCTCGTCCGTCATTGTTTTGTCCTCCGGCGCATACCAAAAAGACCGGCGCCGCCAGGGGGCGGCCCGGATCGTGGCTCGAAACGGGAGGCCTTAGAGTGCGGTGAACGCTTAGCGCCCGCCCGCAACCTCCCGGTTCACTCGTTCAAGATAGAGCGACTGCAAGTGTTGGACCATGGGGCCGCGCGCCGGCGACAGGGTCCGCCCGTCGACCTCCACCACTGGTGTCAGGCCGGCAAAGGTGCCGGTAATGAAGGCCTCTTGCGCACCGTAGACATCCGTCAGGGAGAAGGATTTCTCCCGCACCGTCAGACCGTTCTCGCGTGCGATCTCCAGGACCAGGCCCCGGGTGATCCCGCCAAGGCAGTAGTCGCCGGTGGAGGTCCAGATCTCGCCCTGACGGACAAGAAAAAAATGAGTGGAGTTGCACGTGGCCACAAAACCCTGGGGGTCGAGCATCAGGGCCTCATCCGCGCCGGCCTTGGCCGCCTGAATGCAGGCCATGATGCAGTTCAGCTTGGAGTGGGAATTGAGCTTTTGGTCCTGAATGTCGGGCCCGCCCCGGCGCACATGCACCGTAAAGAGCCGCACGCCGTCTTCGCCGGTTTGGCTAAGCGGTGTCTTGAATTCCGGAATGATCACGATGGTCGGGGGCGTGATGGTGGCCCGGGGGTCCTGGTAGGGCGTGGCCTTAACCCCGCGCGAGACCATCAGGCGGATATGGACGCCCTCATGGGCGTTGTTGGCATCAAGACAGGCATAAAGGCGCCTCGTCAGCGCCTCCCGATCAAGGCCGAGATCGAAATCGAGGGTCTTGGCCCCCTCATAGAGCCGATCCAAATGCCGGTCGAGAAACGCGATGACGCCGCGATGCACCCGCAGGCCTTCCCAGACCCCGTCGCCGAGCACGAAACCGGAGTCGAACACGGACACTTTGGCTTCGTCGCGGGGAAACAGGGTGCCGTTCACATCGATGAGGATGTCGGCATTGCGCGGATCGGGGCTGAAGGCGTGGGTGGAATGGGTCACGGAAGGCCGCTCCTTTACTATCGGCGGCCGTGTCGTCAGGCGTCTTCGCTGGCCCCGGCGCCGTTATTGCCCTTAAGGCCATGGTCCGTCATGCCTTGCGCCTTCAGGTCGGGCACCCGGGGCATGGCGATGACATTGAAGCCAGAATCCACATAGTGGATTTCGCCCGTAACCCCCGCCGACAGGTCACTCAGCAGATAAAGGGCCGAGCCGCCCAGTTCATCAAGGTCGACATTCTTTTTCAGGGCCGCGTGCATGCGGTTCCATTTGAACACCATGCGCGCATCGCCGATGGCCGAGCCGGCAAGGGTGCGCATGGGACCGGCCGAGACGCCGTTCACCCGAATGCCGTGCAATCCCATATCCACCGCGAGATAGCGCACGCTCGCCTCAAGCGCCGCCTTGGCGACGCCCATCACATTGTAGTTGGGCATGACCCGCTGGGCACCGAGATAGCTGAGCGTAATGAGGGAGGGACCGCCCGGTGCCTGCGATTTTAAAAGGAGGGGTTCGGCGCGGCGGGCAACATCGGTGAAGGAATAACAGGAAATGTCCAGGCTGCGCCGGAAATTGGCGCGCGAGGTGTCCACATAGCGGCCCTTCAATTCCGCCTTGTCGGAAAAGGCCACCGAGTGGACGACGAAGTCGAGACTGTCCCAGTGTTCCTTCAGCGTTCCGAAGGCCGCATCCATGGATGCGTCGTCTTCCACATCCGCCTGGATGAGGAGAGGTGCGCCGATGCTTTCTGCGAGCGGCCGGACGCGCTTTTCAAAGGCCTCGTTCTGGAAGGTGAAGGCCAGTTCCGCACCATGGGCCGCCAGGACCCGCGAAATGCCCCAGGCGATCGAGTGATCGTTCGCCACGCCCATGACCAGACCGCGCCGGCCAGCCATCAGATTTCCAGTCAGAACGAGATCGCCCATGGCTGCCCATCACGGTTCCCCGCGGTGCCCGCCCAAGGCTCAGGCCCACGGTTATGGTAAATCGGAACCGGACCTTACCCAGCGAATCGACGGAACACCAGCGTTCCATTGGTGCCGCCGAAGCCGAAGCTGTTGGACAGTACCGTGTCGATCTTCACGTTGTCTTCGCGCTCCCGCAGGATTGGAAGATCCGCGACGGCCGGATCGATGGTGTCGATATGGGCCGAGGCGCAGATGAACCGCTCCTGCATCATCAGAATGGAGTAGATCGCCTCGTGGACGCCGGCCGCGCCGAGGGAGTGGCCGGACAGGGATTTGGTGGCGCTGATCTTCGGGACCGCGTCGCCGAAGACTTCGCGAATGGCTTCGGCCTCGCGCACATCGCCGATGGGTGTCGAGGTGCCGTGCGGGTTGATGTAGTCGATCGGGTCATGGACCGTTGCGAGGGCCTGGCGCATGCAGCGCACGGCACCCTCGCCGGACGGCTGGACCATGTCATAGCCGTCCGAGTTGGCGCCGTAGCCTACGATCTCGCAGTAGATCTTGGCGCCCCGCGCCTTTGCACGCTCCAGTTCCTCCAGGATCAGAACGCCGCCGCCGCCGGAAATGACGAAGCCGTCGCGGTCCACGTCATAGGCGCGGCTGGCGCGTGAGGGCGTGTCGTTGAACTTGGAGGAAAAGGCACCCATCGCATCGAACAGGTTCGACAGGGACCAGTCGAGCTCTTCACCGCCGCCGGCGAAGATCATGTCCTGCTTGCCCCATTGAATCAGCTCATAAG
>CAYYTT010000056.1:0-22978 GCA_964474635.1 uncultured Alphaproteobacteria bacterium
CCCCCGACACGCGGATTATGATTCCGCTGCTCTAACCAGCTGAGCTACTCCGCCACAGGTGCGACCACGGGCTCGGTCGAGCGCGTTGTATAGGGGGGACGGCGGGCTTGTGCAAGGGGGTTGCGCTGGCCCTGTGACCGGTCCGGGGCCGCAGTTGTGGCGCCCCTCGCTCCGTCCTATACACCATGGTGCTGAGAACATGTTTCCAACCAGGGGGACTGCCATGGGCCACCTCGTTTCGCTCACCCGGAGCTTCACCACCCTCGGTCTCACCGCCCTTGTCCTTGGCGGCACCGCCCTTGTACCGGCCGAACCCGTCTGCGCCCAGACGGCCACGATCGTCTTCGGCAGTACCGAGGCGCGGACCTGCTACCAGGAAGCCCGCTTCGGCACGGCCATCCGCGACGGGATCAGCGCCTGCAACCGGGCCCTCGACGAGGCGGACCTGTCCCGGGCGGACCGCGTCGCAACGCTCGTCAATCGCGGCATTTTGTACAACCGCTCGCGCCAGTTCGCCTCCGCCATCGCCGATTTTGACCTGGCCCTGCGCCAGGATCCGGACTCCGGCGAGGCCTATCTGAACCGCGGCAACAGCAAGTTTTTCCAGTCCCAGTTCGACGCGGCGCTGGCCGATTACGACGACGCCATTCGCCTGGGCACCCGGGAGCCCCATGCGGCCTATTTCAACCGCGGCCTTGTAAAAGAGGCCCAGGGCTTCAAGCGCGAGGCGCTGGATGACTATCGCCAGGCCCTCACCCTGAAGCCCGATTTCTCCCAAGCCCAAGGTCGCGCGGCCCTGCTGGAGCGCCAGGTCGAAGAGTAAGCGCAAGGGCCCCCCGCCCCTGCCCCCGCGGCGTTCACCGCCCCTGTCCGGGCCGGCCCTCTGGCTGCCCCCCTTGGCTGGCCGGGAGGGGGGGGGGCCAGCCATTGTTTGCACGGCCCGGCGATGACACTCTTGCCCCAGTAGGCGCCGGCGCGGCCCCACCGGATCGCGCGGCGCGTTTGAGGAGGAGTGACTTCAATGACCGCAACGACCGGACCTTTTGGCGCCGCCCTGCCCCGCCGTGCGGCGGGCCTCGCGCTGGCCGCCGCCCTGCTGGTTCCCGCCCCCGGCTTCACCGCCGAACCGGCGCCATCGGCCGTGGCGGACACCGCCGCGCGTCAGGACAGCGAACAGGCGCGGCTTGCGGCCTTTTTTGAGCGCACCTACAGCGAAGATCTTGCCCGCTCCCCGATGACCCAAAGCTATCGGGGCATCAAGACCGATTACGACCGGTGGGACGACCTGTCGGAGGCCTTCGAGGCGCAGAGCGCGGCGTTGGCGCAGGCGCGCCTTGCCGAATTGCGCCGCATTGATCGGGCGGCGCTCGATGAGAGCATGGCGCTGAGTTATGACCTGTACGAAGCACTCCTGACCCGTCAGATTGCGGATTACCCGTTCCGGCATCACGGCTACATTATGAATCATTTCAGGGCCTGGCACACCGTCGTGCCGAGCTTCCTGATCAACATCCACCGGGTAACGACCCTGGCGGATGCAAAGGCCTATATCGCGCGCCTGTCCCGTGTCGGCACCCTGTTCGACCAGGTCATCACGCAACTGACCATCCGGGAGCAGAAGGGTATCTTCCCGCCCGACTGGACCTACCCGCAGATGATCGAGGCGGCGCGCAATGTCATCACCGGCGCGCCCTTCGACGACAGCGGACGGCCCTCGACGATCCTGGCGGATTTCACCGCAAAGGTTGCCGCTCTCGACTTTGACGAAACCGTTGAGACCCGTCTCATCGAGGAGGCCGCGACCGCCCTTAAAACCGTGGTCGCGCCCGCCTATGGCCATCTGATCGGTGCCCTGGAACGCCAGGCGGCCCTCACGCCGGAGGGCGATGGCGCCTGGCGCCTGCCGGACGGCAAGGCCTATTACGCAAACCGGCTGCGCTATTTCACGACCACGGGTCTGAGCGCGGCGGATGTGCATCGGATCGGGCTTGAAAATGTGGCCCGCATCCATGGGGAAATGGAGGCCATCAAGGAGGCGGTGGGCTTCAAGGGCACTTTGAGCGCTTTTTTCGATTACATGCGCAAGGCGGAGCAGTTTTATTATCCGTCGACGGAGGAGGGCCGCAACCGTTATCTGGCCGAGGCGACGGCCCTTATCGATACCATGCGCACGCGCCTGCCGGAGGTCTTCAATCGCTTCCCCAAGGCAGACCTCGTCGTGAAACGGGTCGAGCCCTTCCGCGAGCGCAGCGCCGGGAAGGCCTTCTATCAGCGCCCCGCGGTCGATGGCAGCCGTCCGGGCACGTATTATGCCAATCTTTATGACATGAGCCAAATGCCCACCTATCAGATGGAGGCTCTGGCCTATCACGAAGGCATTCCCGGCCACCACATGCAACTCGCCATCGCGCAGGAACTCGGCGATGTGCCCAGCTTCCAGAAACATGCACGCTTTACGGCCTATACGGAGGGCTGGGGACTTTATAGTGAGTTCCTGCCCAAGGAAATGGGCTTTTATGAAGATCCCTATTCGGATTTCGGGCGCCTTGCCATGGAACTGTGGCGGGCCTGCCGTCTGGTGGTGGACACGGGCCTGCATGACCTGCGATGGAGCCGGGAAAAGGCCATCGATTACCTGGTGGCGAATACGCCCAATCCGCGCGGTGATGCCGTGAAAGCCATCGAGCGCTATTCGGTCTATGTGGGCCAGGCGACGGCCTATTTGATCGGTAAACAGAAAATCCTGGAGCTGCGCGAAGAGGCCAAAGCCCGCCTTGGCGACACATTCGACATCCGCGCCTACCACGATATCGTCCTGAAAGACGGCCCTGTGCCCCTGTCGCTCCTGGAGGCCAAAGTGAACGCCTGGGTCGAAGGGCAACTCGCGGATTGACCCGGCACGGGATGGGGATCTTGGCACGCGTGGTCGGGGCACGCGTGGCCGGGGCACTCACGGTAGGGGGAGGACTGCTTGCCCGCCATGCGGCGCCCCTGCCCCCATCGCGGATGCCGGTGCGGCTTATTCAGCCCAGGGACTGAAGGAGATCGGAGAGGACGGCGTCATCCTGCGCGCCAGCGGTTTGAGCTGGCGCCTTTCCGGTCCCGCCCCTGGATCCGCCCGGGGATGGAATTTTGCCCCCGTCAAACCCTTCCATGCTGTCCAGGGAGTCGGGGCTGTCCAGGGAGTCGGGGCTGTCCAGGGAGTCGGGCTGGCCCGGCTCAACGGACAGGATGAGCGGTGCTGTGGCCCCCCGGCCCGGACAGACCTTGCCAATCTCACAAAGCAATTCGCGCAGATCGATGGGTTTCGAGACATAACCGCTCATGCCCATGGCCAAATACCGTTCCCGGTCACCGCTCATGGCATCGGCCGTCAGGGCAATGACGGCAATGTCGCGCCAGGCGGCGTCGGCGGCGCGGATGTTACCAACCGTTTCCGGCCCATCCATGACCGGCATATGCATGTCGAGAAGGACCACATCGAAGGATCCGGCGGCCAGCGCATCAAGGGCATGGCGGCCGTTTTCGGCCTCCACGATGTCCATGGAAAAGGAGGCAAGAAGGTGCTGCACCACCCGGCGGTTGATCGCATTGTCGTCGACCAGCAGAACCCGCAGTCCGCTGAGCATCGAGCCTGCCGCCCCGGCTCCCTCGGTGGAACCTGAAACGAGATCCTCGGACCGGGACAGGCTCTCCACGGGAGCGCTCACGAAGGAGAAGGTGAAAACCGACCCCTCGCCCAGCGCACTGTCCACCACCACATCGCCGCCCATCATGCGCGCGAGCTTGCGGCTGATCGACAGTCCAAGACCGGTGCCGCCGAAGCGCCGCGACGTGCTGGCATCGGCTTGGGAAAAATCGCTGAACAGCCTGCTTTGCGTGTCCGGCGTCATGCCGATGCCCGTGTCGCGCACCCGCATGATGACCCGGCGACGCCCCTCCTCGACGGGTTCGGTGGAGACCTCAAGGGTCACCGACCCCTCCTCGGTGAATTTGACCGCGTTCGACACAAGGTTGGACAGGCATTGACGCACACGGACGGGATCGAAGGCGAGCAGGTCCGTCTCGGGCTCGTCCATCCGAAGAAAAAAGTCGAGCCCCTTGTCGGAGGCGGTGGGCTCCCAAAGCCGCCACACCCGATCGACCAGATGGCGCAAATCATGGCGCACGGGCGCGATCTCAAGACGGCCGGCCTCGATCTTGGAGATGTCCAGAACGTCGTTGACGATGGACAGAAGGGTCTGGGCGGAATCGGCCAGAAGGGTAACCTTCTCCTGGTCCTCCGCACTCAGATCGCTCTGGCTGAGGGCCTGCGCCATACCCAGGATGCCATTCAGGGGCGTCCTGATTTCATGGCTGGTATTGGCCAGGAAAGCCGATTTCGCCTGGGTCGCCCGGTCCGCGTCCAGCTTGGCGTTCCCAAGATCAGCGAGGACGCTGTAATAGGTTTTGATGAACCCGGACGTCATCAGGGAGATGAGACCGGTGTTGGTGATCAAAACGAGCGAGGCGACATGGAGCGCCGTCTCTCCGGATTGGGAGGGTGTCGGATCAACCACACCCCACAGGCTTAGGATGTAAAGCGCAACAAGGCACGCGACGTTCGCTGCCGCCAAAATGATGGCGATCCGATAAGGAATGAAAAAAGCAAAAAGGACCGGCATCGTAACGAACACGACGGCGATCAGGGAATGGGGCCCGCCGGTGGTCGCAACGGCAACCCATGTGCCAATACACATGGGTATGCAGTAAACGGAGTAAGCCATCGACAGGGAGCCCGTAAAGCGCAGCAGCAGCGGCGCCGAAAGCGTGCACAGCAGGGAAATGACGCCGGAGAGCAGCGGGATGATCGCGACATCCGGCCAGGTTGAGGTGATGTGGAAAGCGATCAGACATGCGGTGGCTGTCGCGCTTGCGGCCACCACGGGACCGAGCAATGCCCTTTTGCGCGCGCTCGTTGGATCTTCGGCGACGTCCATTCGTCCCATGCTCCCTGGCAATTCGAAACCTGCCTCGGTGCGGGACGATAGAACGGCCCCCCTAATTTTTCGGTTAGGGCATTTTCCGATCAAGTTGGGTCACGAACACAGGCCGTGACCACGGCCCGGCGCCCCTGCGCCGCCTTCGCGGAGCGCCCCAAAAGGGCCGATAGGGGGCCGCGTGATCGGCTGAGACTGAAGCGCACGGACAGGTTTTCGGTCCCTGGCGCCCCCGCCCAGCACTGCGCCGTCCCGGATGGCGCGTCCCGGCGGAACACAGTAGAACTGTCGCAGAGCATCCAAGACGTTCACATCCCAGGAACGGCGACCGTCGCCGAATGGTTGCGCCCTTTGCGAGGTTTCCCATGGCCGTTGTCCCGCCCGAGACCCCGGCGCCCCTGACGATCCCGGCGCGTTTTAATGGGCCGCCGAACAGTGGCAATGGCGGCTATGTTGCCGGGCGCATCGCGCAATTCCTGCCCGCCGCCGGCGAGGGGCATTGGCCCGAAGTGAGCCTGCGGGCGCCTCCCCCGCTCGACACGCCGCTCACCGTGCAGCGCACGGCGGAGGGAATCGGCGTTTTCCACGAAACCACCAAGGTGGCGACCGCGCGCATGGTCCCCTGCGATCTCGACGTGCCCTCGGCGCCGGATTGGAACGGGGCCCTTGACGGCCAAAGCCGGTTTCGCTGCTACGATCAGCACCCCCTTCCGACCTGTTTCGTGTGCGGAACAGACCGGGTGGAGGGTGATGGTCTGCGCATTTTCACTGGCCCTCTCGACGGGGCGCCCCACGCCATGGTGGCCGCACCCTGGACGCCCCATGAGAGTTGTGGGGATACGGAAGGTTTCGTGCGGCCCGAGATTCTGTGGGGCGCGCTCGACTGTCCCGGCGCCTTTTCCGTCGACGAGGCGACGCAATCGGGTCTGAAGCTCCTGGGGCGCTTGTCGGTGCGCATCTTCGCGCCCGTGCCCGTGGGCGATCCGGTGATCGTGGCGGGCTGGCATCTGGGGTCCGAGGGGCGCAAGCATGGCGCGGGAACCGCGCTGTTTGACCATGAGGGGCGCGTTCTGGCCCTCGGCCGGGCTTTGTGGATTGAACTGAAGCAGGGCTGACTCCGGTCCCACGGATGCTCGCCGGAAGGTCCGCATTTCTGCGGTGCGGCACTGGACCACAAACTAAATATGAATTTATTGCGTCAGCGAGATCTTAGGGGTTTCAATCCAGCATGTCGGGTGGCACTATTATTTCAACAGACGTGACCCAGTTGGAACTTGATACCGTTTGCCATGACCCAGTTCACCACCATCGCTTTCGCACCGCTTGCACCGCAGCGCACGACTGCCGCGCCGCTCCCCCGTGATGAGCGCGCTCAGGTGAACCTCATTCTCATTAGCCTTCTTCTTAGCCTCGTACTCCTTCTTAGGACCGGGGTCGGCATGCCGTAACGTGACACCAGTCACACAAGGCTAGCCAGACCCCGCTCCGAAGACCTCGGAGGCGGGGTTTTTTGTTGCCTGGACACCTAACGCAGACCCGAAACGCCGCTAGAAACCGCAGAAAGACAGTCAAAAAGACGCCATGTCAGACCAACCCACCACCACCGCGCCCCATGCCAGCGACGCGATGAAAAAAGGCCCCGCCCGGGCACCCGCGCGCGCCATGCTGCGCGCCACGGGCCTCGACGATGCGGCCATCGCCAAGCCGATCATCGGCATCGTGAACACCTGGACAACTGTCACCCCCTGCAACATGCACCTGGATGCCCTGGCCGCGCCGGTGCGCGAGGGCGTGCGCGAGGCGGGCGGCACGCCGGTCGATTTCAACACCATCGTGGTCAGTGACGGCATCTCCATGGGAACGGAGGGCATGCGCGCGTCCCTGATGTCCCGCGAGGCCATTGTCGATTCCATCGAACTCGTCAC
This sequence comes from uncultured Alphaproteobacteria bacterium, assembly GCA_964474635.1. Taxonomy (GTDB): domain Bacteria; phylum Pseudomonadota; class Alphaproteobacteria; order JAJFIK01; family JAJFIK01; genus CAYUYV01. Next base: position 6,905 of record CAYYTT010000056.1, read on the forward strand.
CCGAGGTCACAGCCTGGACGGTCTCGTCATCCTGGTCGGCTGCGACAAGACCATTCCGGCCGCCGCCATGGCGCTCGGCCGTCTGGATACGCCGGGGCTGGTTCTCTATGGCGGCTCCATCATGCCGGGCCGGCACAGGGACCAGGACATCACCATCCAGGAAGTCTTCGAGGCCGTGGGCGCCTGCGCCGCCGGCCTGATCACGGTCGATGAGCTTGGCGAAGTGGAGCGCCACGCCTGCCCCGGCGCCGGCGCCTGCGGCGGTCAGTTCACGGCCAATACCATGGCGCTGGCCATGACCTTTCTGGGCCTGTCGCCCATGGGGTCCAATGATGTGCCGGCGGTGCATGAGGCCAAGCCGGAGGAGGCGCGCCGCTGCGGCCGGATTGTCATGGATCTGGTGGCCAAGGGACGCACGCCGCGCCAGTTCATCACCGAAACCTCCCTGCGCAACGCGGCGCGGGGCGTCTCGGCGACGGCCGGCTCCACCAATGCGGTGCTCCATTTGATGGCCATTGCCCGAGAAGCCGGGATCGACTTCGCCCTTGATGAGTTCGACGACGCCTCCCGTTCCACGCCGGTCATCGCCGATCTGAAGCCGGGCGGTCGCTTCGTGGCGCCCGACCTTTTCAAGGCGGGCGGCACGGCGCTGGTGGGCCGAAAGCTGATCGAGGCGGGTCTGATCGAGGACACCCCGACGGTCACGGGCCAAAGCTTTTTCACCGAATGCGACCATCCCGATCCGGTGCCGGATCAACAGGTCATCCGCCCGGTGTCCGAGCCCCTGAAGGCGCGCGGCGGCTTTGGCATTCTCTATGGCTCCCTGGCGCCGGAGGGCTGCGTGGTGAAACTGGCCGGCCACGGACGGCTGAGCTTCGAGGGTCCGGCCAAGGTCTTCGACAGCGAAGATGCCGCCTTTGAGGCCGTGGAGCAGCGCCGCATCGAAGCGGGCGACGCGGTCGTGATCCGGTACGAAGGCCCTGCGGGCGGTCCGGGCATGCGGGAAATGCTGGCCGTCACGGCGGCCCTGGTGGGCCAGGGCCTGTCGGACTCGGTCGCTCTGATCACGGATGGGCGTTTTTCCGGCGCCACCCACGGTTTCATGATCGGCCATGTGGCCCCGGAAGCGGCCCATGGCGGCCCCATCGCCCATATCCGCGACGGCGACCGCATCGCGGTCGATGTCGAGGCGCGAACGATCTCTGTCGATGCCGATATCCAGGCCCGTGCCCGGGGCTGGACCCCTCCCCCGCCCCGCTACACCAGCGGGGCGTTCGCTAAATATGCACAGCTCGTGTCATCCGCCTCGCAAGGGGCCGTGACCGGCTTTCCCGAACCCCGATCCGGCGCCCAGTCCGCCGATAAAGGAACCCAATCCCATGTCCATGCCTGACCGCCCGCAACTGAGCCAGACCCCGCCCGATATGGCGGCCTTCCGTACCCGTCCCATCGCCATCATCGGCTATGGCAGCCAGGGCCGCGCCCATGCCCTGAACCTGCATGACAGCGGCTGCGCCGTGACCGTCGGCGTGCGCGAGGGCGGGCCGAGCTGGCAGCGCGCCCAGCAGGACGGCCTGCGCGTCGCCAATCCGGCCGAGGCCGCCGCGGGCGCGAGCCTGATCGCCATGCTGGTGCCCGACATGGCCCAGGAACGCGTCTTCGAGGAGGCCGTCATGCCCGGCCTGACCGAGGGCGACACGATCCTGTTCGCCCACGGATTTACCGTGCATTACGGGCGCATCCGCGCGCCCCGGAACACGGATGTCATCATGATCGCGCCCAAGGGGCCGGGCGATCTGGTGCGCCGGGAATATCAGCTTGGCCGGGGCGTGCCGTGCCTGCGCGCCGTGCACCAGGACTTCACCGGCGAGGCCGCCGTGACGGCCATGGGCTATGCGGACGCCATCGGCGGTGCCCGGGCGGCCGTCCTGGACACGACCTTCGCGGAGGAAACCGAAACGGATCTGTTCGGCGAACAGGCCGTGCTGTGCGGCGGTGCCACCAAACTCGTCCAGCAGGGTTTCGAGACCCTGGTCGAGGCCGGATACCAGCCCGAAATCGCCTATTTCGAGTGCCTGCATGAGCTCAAGCTGATCGTCGACCTGCTCTATGAGGGCGGTATCTCCAAGATGCATGACTTCATCAGCGAGACGGCCAAATATGGCGATCTCGTCAGTGGGCCGAAGGTCATCAATGACGAGACCAAGGAGCGCATGCGCGAGGTTCTGACGGCCATCCAGGACGGCAGCTTTGCCCGCGACTGGATCCTGGAAAACCAGGCCGGCCTGCCGCGCTACCAGCGCCTGCTTGATCAGGACAAGGCCCACCAGGTCGAAGAGGTGGGCGCGAAGCTGCGTGAGCGAATGTCCTGGCTGAACACTCCAAAGAATATTGGTTGATCCGATGACGGCGCAGTCCCAGCAGATGGTCCAAGACATGTCCTCCTCCGCCGCCGCCATGTCCGCCCCATGCGGTCCCGGATCGGTCGAACCCCAGGGTTCGCCCGCCCCGACCAACCGGGTCAGCGGCGCGCGGCTCCTTGTTCAGGCTCTTGAGGATCAGGGCGTGGAGGTCGTCTTCGGCTATCCGGGCGGCGCCATCATGCCGGTCTATGACGCGCTGACTGGCTCGGGCCTGCGCCACATCCTCTCGCGCCACGAACAGGGTTCGTCCCTGTCCGCGGACGGTTACGCCCGGGTCACGGGCCGGCCGGGTGTGTGCCTGGCCACATCCGGGCCCGGCGCAACCAATCTCGTGACGGGCATCGCCAATGCCTATCTCGACTCCGTGCCCCTGATCGCCATCACCGGTCAGGTGGCCACGCCCCTGATGGGCACGGACGCCTTCCAGGAAGTCGATATCTTCGGCATCACTCTGCCCATCGTGAAGCACAGCTTCATCATCCGCGATGCCGCCGACATCCCCCGGGTGATCGCGGATGCCTTCCGCATTGCCGTGTCGGGCCGTCCGGGTCCGGTGCTGGTTGATCTGCCCAAGGACATGGCCACGACCCTGGTCACGACACCCCGCTCGGCGCGCTATGAGGCCGATGCGGAACCGGCGATGGAGCCCGACCAGATCGCAGCGGCCAATGCGTTGATCGCCCAGGCACGCCAGCCGATCCTGTATGTGGGCGGCGGTGTCGGCATCGCCGGCGCCGAGAGCGCCCTGCGCGCCCTTGCCGAGCGCAGCCGCATTCCCGTTGTCGCCACCCTGAAGGGCCTGGGCGCGGTGCCCACGGACGATCCCAATTTCCTCGGCATGCTGGGTATGCACGGCCTGAAGGCGGCCAACATGGCCGTCCAGAACTGCGATCTGCTGATCTGCTGCGGTGCCCGGTTCGACGATCGCGCCACGGGCAAACTAGATACGTTCGCGCCCCATGCCCGGGTCATCCATATCGACGCGGACCCGGCGGAGGTGAGCAAGCTGCGCGCCGCCGATGTGGGCATTGTCGGCCATCTGGGTCCGGTTCTGGAGACCCTGGCCCCGCAGGCCCCGTCGATTGCGCCGTGGCGGGAGCGCTGCATGGCCGACAAGGCCGCTCACGCCTGGCGTTATGATGCTCCGGGTACGGGCATCTATGCGCCGGCCCTGTTGAAGTCCCTGTCGGAAAAGGCGGGCGACGGCTTTATCGCCGCCTGCGACGTGGGCCAGCATCAGATGTGGGTCGCCCAGCACTGCCGCTTCTCCCGGCCCCAGGCCCATTTGACCTCCGGTGGTCTGGGCACCATGGGCTACGGCCTGCCGGCGGGCATCGGCGCCAAACTGGCCGAGCCGCATTCGACCGTCGTTACGGTCACCGGCGATGGCTCCATCATGATGAACATCCAGGAACTGGCGACGCTGAAGCGGTACGGCATTGGCCTGAAGATCTGTCTTCTGGACAATTCCGCGCTGGGCATGGTCCGTCAGTGGCAGGAATTGTTCTTTGACGGAAACTATTCCGAGGTCGACCTGTCGGACAATCCTGACTTTGTGCAGGTCGCCCAATCCTTTGGAATCGAGGCGTTCGCCATCAGCGAGCGCAGCGAGGTCGAGGCCGGCATCGACCGGCTTCTGGCCACGGACGGACCGGTCCTGATGCATGTCAAGATCGATCAGAAAGAAAATGTCTGGCCCCTGGTTCCCCCGGGCCAGTCGAACGCCGCCATGATGGAGAGCAAGGCATGACCCACACCCTCAGCATTCACCTGACGCCGACGGAAGGTTTCCTCCAGCGAATTATCGGGCTCATCGAGCGGCGGGGTTTTTCCGTCGGCGCGATCAACATGCCGATGGTTGCCGCCGACCGGGCCGAAATGACCGTCTCGGTGATCCCGCGCGACGAAGGCCGCTGCACCGATATCCTCAGCCGCCAGATCATGCGTCTGATCGACGTGAACCACGTCGCCTCGATCGCCCAAACCACAACGCCATCCGCAATGACACAAGCCGTAGAATATGGAGGACCCCGATGAGTGAAGACCATGTAAGCCCCGTAAAGACAGGCACCGCCGCATCCCGCAACGCCGGTTCGGCCGCCTTCGACCCCAAATCCATCAATGACGGCAACCGGGTGATCGTGTTCGACACGACGCTGCGCGACGGCGAACAGTCGCCCGGTTACAGCATGAACACGTCGCAAAAACTTCGTATGGCGCGGGACCTCGCAGCCTTGAATGTGGACGTGATCGAGGCCGGTTTCGCCGCGGCCTCGCCTGGAGATTTTGAAGCGGTTGAGCGCATCGCGACCGAAATCAGCGGTCCGACGATTTGCAGCCTCGCCCGCGCCAGCCTGTCCGATATTCGGGCCGCCGGGCGCGCCATTCAGCCGGCCGCCCGCCGGCGCATCCATGTCTTCCTTGCCACAAGCCCGATCCACCGGGAGCACAAGCTCCAGATGAGCCGGTCGCAGGTCCTGAAAGCCGCCGTGGAGGCCATCACGGAGGCGCGTCAGTGGACCAACGATGTGGAATTCTCACCCGAGGATGGTATCCGCACGGAACATGATTTCCTGGCCGAAGTGATCGAGGCCGTGATCGACGCCGGCGCGACCACCATCAATGTGCCCGACACGGTCGGCTACACGACGCCCGGGGAAATCTACGACCTGTTCCGCTTCTTCAAGGAAGAAATCCCCAATATCGAGCAGGCGATCTTGAGCACGCACTGCCATAATGATCTGGGCATGGCCGTGGCCAACAGTCTGGCGGCCCTGCGCGCCGGCGCCCGCCAGGTGGAATGCACCATCAACGGCATCGGCGAGCGGGCGGGCAATGCCTCCCTCGAGGAAGCCGTCATGGCCCTGAAGGTCCGGGGCAGTTTCTTCAAGCTGGACACCCAGGTGGAAACCCGTCACCTGCACGCCATCAGCACCTTGTTGTGCGACATGACCGGCAATGCGGTGGCCCGCAACAAGGCCGTCGTGGGCCGCAATGCCTTCGCCCATGAGGCGGGCATTCATCAGCACGGCATGCTGGCCAACCGGGAGACCTACGAGATCATGAAGCCGGAGGATATCGGCCTCAGCGAATCCTCCCTGGTGCTGGGCAAACATTCGGGCAAGCACGCGCTGCAGGCCCGTTGCCGCCAACTGGGCTTCAGCCTGTCGGACACTGAATTGAAGTCGGTCTTTGCCGCCTTCAAGGATCTGGCCGACACCCGCCGGGAAGTTCTGGACACGGATCTGGAGACCCTGATCCTGCAGATGGACGGCGCCGGGGAGCGGCTCAACCGGGCAAGCTGGCGCCTCGTCGGTCTCGATTGCGCGGCGGGCACGGTGCACATGCCCCAGGCGGTCGTGGACCTGGAGGATCCTTACGGCGTGCGCCACCGCGACAGCGCCAAGGGCATGAGCGCTTTCGACGCCGCCGTTCAGGCCATTGCGCGCATCACCGACTACCATCTCACCGTGGATCAACTCACCTCCCGCGTGGAACGGGACAGCGGCGAAGACGGTCGCATGATCAGCCACGCGGATGTCCGTGTGCGCCATGGTGATAAGGTTATGGCCGGCAGTGCAAGCCACACGGATGGAACGACGGCGTCCATCCAGGCGGTCATGGCGGTCGTGAACCAGATCGAGCGGCGCGAACACATGGAGGCCGACAGCACGCCGGCACCAGCGCCGCATGCTGCACGGGAGGCGATGCCGGCCTGACCGGGCCGCCCCTGTTGCAGGGCCTGGTGGGCCCGTGATGGCGAGGGATCACCGCGACGAAGCGTTCCAGAGCTTTGGGCACCGGCTTGCGTGTTCGGCCTGGTTTGCTGCGCCGCGCCTCGCGATTACGGGCGCGGGCGGTCCTTCCACGATCGTCTGGTGCCAAATCGTTACGTGAAGAATCGTCCCGTGCCGAAGCATCCGATGTTTGATCAAAATTTCAGTATCAAGAGAGACCCATGACCACGTCAGCACCAGGAGCGGGCGCACGCTCCCTCTTTGACAAGCTGTGGGAAAACCACCTTGTCGTTCCCGAAGCGGATGACCATCCCGGCGTCCTCTATATCGATCTCCACCTGATCCATGAAGTGACCTCGCCCCAGGCCTTTGAGGAACTGCGCCAGCGCAAGATTGCCGTGCGCCGCCCGGACCGGACCGTGGCCACCATGGATCACTCCACCCCCACCCAGCCCCCGGCCGCCAATGGCGAGCGTCCTTACGCGACGCCGGCCGCCAAGGCGCAAGTGGAGACCCTGACGCGCAACTGCACCGAGGCGGGCATCGAACTCCATGCCCTGGGCAGCAAATACCAGGGCATCGTCCATGTGATCGGGCCCGAGCTTGGCCTGACCCAGCCCGGCATGACGGTCGTGTGCGGCGACAGCCACACCAGCACCCACGGGGCCTTCGGCGCCCTCGCCTTCGGCATTGGCACCACGGAAGTGGGCCATGTGCTCGCAACCCAGTGCCTGCTTCAGCGCAAGGCCAAATCCATGGCCATCCGTGTCGATGGCACCCTGGCGCCCGGCGTTACCGCCAAGGACATGATCCTCGCCATCATCCGGCGCATCGGTGTCGGCGGCGGCACGGGCCATGTGGTCGAATATCAGGGCTCGGCCGTGAGGGCCCTGTCCATGGAAGGGCGCATGACGCTCTGTAACATGACAATTGAGGGCGGCGCCCGCGCCGGCATGGTCGCGCCCGACGAGACGACCTTCGCCTGGCTCAAGGGCCGGGAGCGTGTGCCCCAGGGCACCGACTGGGACACGGCCGTGGCGCGCTGGCAAACGCTAACCTCCGATGCGGATGCGGCCTTCGACACGCAAGTCACCCTGAAGGCTGAGGACATCGCCCCCATGGTGACCTACGGCACCAATCCGGCCCAGGGCGTCGGCATTGACGAGCCCATCCCCGCGCCGCGCAACGCGGAGGAACGCGCCGCCCTTGAGTATATGAAAGTCGAGGCGGGCAAGCCGCTGATGGGCGCGCCCGTGGACGTGGTCTTCATTGGAAGCTGCACCAATTCGCGCCTGTCGGATCTGCGTGAGGCCGCCCAGGTCATGCGGGGGCGGACGGTCGATCCGCGGGTGCGCATGCTGGTCGTGCCGGGCTCACGCACCATCAAGGAGGAGGCCGAAGCCGAAGGCCTGCACGAGGTCTTCCAGGCCGCCGGCGCGGAATGGCGCGAGCCGGGCTGTTCCATGTGCATTGCCATGAACGGTGACGTCGTGGCCCCCGGCCAGCTTGCCGTCTCCACGTCAAATCGCAATTTCGCGGGGCGTCAGGGCAAGGGGGCCCGCACGGTCCTCGCCAGCCCCGCCACCGCCGCCGCGGCCGCCCTCGCCGGCGCCGTGGCCGATCCGCGCCGCGCGCAGGAGGGAGCCTGACATGTCCAGTGACGCTTTCACGACCGTGACCTCAAAGCCTTTCGTTCTGGAAGCTGATAATATTGACACGGACCAGATCATTCCGGCCCGTTTTCTCACCACCACGAGCCGGGAGGGCCTGGGCGCCCACGCCTTCCACGACTGGCGTTTCGAGGAGGACGGCTCGGCGAAACCGGACGCGGTCCTCAATGAGCCCTGGGTGCGCGAGCGCAAGATCCTCGTGGCCGGGAACAATTTCGGCTGCGGCTCCTCCCGGGAGCATGCTCCTTGGGCCCTGCTCGACTATGGCTTCAAGGTGGTGATCAGTACGGAAATCGCTGATATTTTCCGGAATAATTCACTCAAAAACGGTCTGCTGACCATCGTCACAGACCCGGGCACCGTGGAGCGCATCAAGGCCGTGCCGGACAGCGACATGAGCGTCGATCTGGAGGCCCAACAGATTGGGCTCGCCGACGGCGGGACGGTCGCGTTCACCGTCGATCCGTTCGCCCGGCACTGCCTGCTTCAGGGAACGGATCAACTCGGTTTTCTCCTGGCCCAGGAAGGGGCCATCGACCAATTCGAGGCACGCGCGGCATGAAACTCCCCATCGTCTATCTTCCCGGCGACGGGATCGGGCCGGAAGTGGCATCCGCCGCCATGGCGGTTCTCGACGCGGTCGCGGACCGGTTCGGCCACACGGTCGAGGCCCAGGAACACCTGATCGGCGGCGCGGCCATCGACGCCGGCCACGATCCCCTGCCCGACGCCACCCGGCAGGCGGCGCAAGGGGCCGGCGCGGTGCTGCTTGGCGCCGTCGGCGGACCCAAATGGGACAAGGCCGATCCGCGTCCGGAAAAAGGCCTGCTCGCCATCCGCAAGGCCCTTGGCCTGTTTGCCAATGTGCGCCCGGTACGTCCCCACCCGGACCTTCTGGAGCACTCGCCCATCCGTGCGGACCGGCTCAAGGGCGTTGACCTGGTGGTCGTCCGGGAGCTGACGGGCGGGCTTTATTTCGGCGACAAGCACCGGGACGATGTCTGCGCGGTCGACACCTGCATCTATACCCGGGAGGAAGTGGACCGGATCATCCGCTTCGCCGCCGATCTTGCCCGAAAGCGCCGGGGCCGGATGACCAGTGTCGACAAGGCCAATGTGCTGGAGACAAGCCGCCTGTGGCGCCAGGTGACCGACGAGATCATGGCGGCGGACTATCCGGACGTGGCGGTGGAGACCCTGCTCGTCGACGCAGCGGCCATGCACCTCATCAACCGGCCGGCGGATTTCGACGTGATGGTCACCGAAAATATGTTCGGCGACATCCTGACGGACGAAGCCTCCATGCTCGCCGGCAGCATGGGGCTCCTGCCCTCCGCGTCCCTGGGCGCGGCGGGACGTCCCGGGCTCTATGAGCCGATCCACGGATCCGCCCCGGACATCGCGGGCAAGGGCATCGCCAATCCGCTGGGCGCGATCCTTAGCGGGGCCATGATGCTGCGCCACAGCTTCGAGCTGGAGGACGCGGCTTCAGCCATCGAGGCCGCCGTCGACGCGGTCATTGCATCGGGCGTGCGCACCGGCGATCTCGGCGGCACGGCTTCAACGGCCGATGTGACCAAGGCCGTCATCGAACGGGTCAAGGCCCCCTCCGTCTCCGCCGTCGCGTAAGGCGACGGCCGCGTCAGGCATCGGCCGTGGGGCACAAGGCCGCTGCCCGCCGCGGGGCGCACCCGTCTCTACCCATGCGTGGTGCCTCCCCCACGCCATAAGCCCGTCATGCGACATGCTACCGGTTTGCCTGGGACTTGGCGTACAGTCCGGCTCGATGGTGTTTTTTCATCGTCCTGAGATGGGGACGGGGGTCAGGCAGGGAGGGTGACCATGTTTCAGCAGGTGGTCGGCACGCTTTTCGACATTTTGAACGATGTTTTTCTCAACCGCGATGTGTTCCGCGCTGTCGCCGCCGTGGTGATCGCGGTTGTGGCCGGCATGGTCCTTTCGGAACTGAAGCCGGCCAAACTGGTGCGCATGGTCGTCATTTGTCTTGCGCTTTTTGCCCTGGTGCTCGGCCTGCAAGACCTCCTGAATGACGTGACGCGCAATAATCGCGGCGCGGACGCTTTCTTGCCCTGGCTCGATGAAAGCGCGAACGCTCTCCTTAATCTGCGCCTGGGCGTCATTCTCGTTTATTTCGTGGCCTTCGCCGTCGTGGTCAGCGTTGCGCACTGGGTGGGCACCTTGATCAAGGGGAAGAAGTAAGCCGCGGCGCGGGGCGCGTGCCATAGCGCGCCCGATCCCGAAGTGGGACGCTCAAGATGCCGCTTGAGCGTCAATCGGGCCGTATAGGGGGCGGCGCGGCAGGGCGCGAGGCCATGAAAATTGCCGGGAAGTTGCCGCAATTGCGGCCCGCTGGCCCACTCTTTGCGGTGTTAGATCGCCGAACGCACAGCGGATGAGGCTGCGGGGGACGGCGCGGGCTCGGCCGAAGGGCACGGCCGCATCGCCGGCACCATACACTCGGACATGCGATCCGATGCCGACGGGAGAATTTGGATGGGCGCGGGCATCCTCATGGGGGCAGCGATTACGGGACGGTTGGGGCTGACGGCACCGGGTGCCGCGCTCGCCCATGCAGAACTCGTGGCCGCGGCGGGCCTTGGCCTGGTGCTCGCCTATCTCGTCTTTGTCTGGCGCGGGCTGCGGCGCGATTGGGAGCCGGTCATGGGCCAGGCGGTCAGCCGGCCGGCGGGTCTGTCCGCACCCACGCTGCGTTTCGTGCGGGCCGGCCAATTCGACACCGCCTCTTTGACGGCCGCCCTCCTGGCCCTTGCGGCCAAGGGCGCCATCCAGGTGGAGCAGGACCGAAAGGCCGTGCGCCTGCGCAAAGTCGCAAGCCCAAAAGTGCCCCTTACCCGCGCGGAATACGCCTTTGCCCGGGGCCTTATGCGCGTCCGCAGCACGCTTTTGATCAATCAGAATGCCGGGCCGGCCATGGCCGCCGGCGCCGCGGCCCTGCAAAACGGCATCGCGGCGGAATGGCGCGGCTATCAGGCCGGGCGGCTGCGCCGGCGCCTGTGGCCCCTCTGGGGCATTGCGCTGGCGGTCATCGCCATCGCGGCCCCCTTCGCCGACAACCTGCCGCGCTATGCGCTGTCCTGCGCGGTCCTGAGCCTTGCCTTGGCGCTCGCCGGACATTTCGTGTTCCGGATCGCCATCGCCTCGCTGCGCCTGTGGCAAGACCCGATGGTGCGGGCGGCCGCCATGGCGTTTTACGCCATTGCAGTCTTGGCGGCCCTGGGAACGAGTTGGATGGTTTTGTCCTGGGACGGCTTTTCCGCGCTTCAGGGCATGACGGCCGGGCGAGCCAGCGTGCTCGACGGCGACGCCATCGCGGCAATCTTTTCAGCCCTTGTGCTGGCGGTGCCCTATTGGGCGCAGCTCTATTTCTGTGCAAGCCGCCAGACGGCAGGGCCCCTGTTTGGCCGGATCGATGCCCTGCGCAACCAGCTTTTGGGTAAGTCACAGGGCATTTACGAAATCAGCCCCATGGCCAAAGAGCCGGCCGACAAGGCAACGGCCGCCGTGGCCGAAACGCTCTGGCTCGCGGACGCCATTGCCCTTGATGCCGTCGCGGAGCAACCGGCGGGACGGCTCGCAAGCCTGTCGGGCCTGTTCGAGAATCCAGACCGGCTGTCGGATGCCCTGCGCGCGCTCGTTCCGGCCCCAACCCGTCCGGCGGATATGGCCGGGCGCACGCGAACGGCGGAATCCTGATCCCCCATGCGCCATGCCCTGTACCCCAGGGACCTGCCCGGCCCCTGATCCCCGCGCCAAAATTCGCCGCCGCTCCGGGGCGGACGGCGTGCTACGCTCGTTCCCAGAATGACGGAATAACGACGTTTGGTTTTGGGAAAGAACGACCATGGACAGCTTTTGGAACGGCGCGGCGCAAGCCCTTGCGCAGTGGTTCGGAAGTCATCAAGCCCCCCTTTCGGCCCTTTTTCTGACCGCCCTGTTCTGCGTCCCCCTGATTGGCCTGCGCATCTTGCGCCGCACCCTGCGGCGGCAGCGTGTGCACGGCCTTTATGCTGATTTGCGCGGCACGGGCGGACGGGTTTGGTCCCTGCGCGATCCCAAGGTTCCGGAGGACGGCGGCTCGGCGCTGCTGCGTCCCGTGGGCGGCAAGTCCGTCATGCCCTCACCGCTCGCCTACCGGACATGGGCCGTGGGCACCCTTTCGGGACGCCGGATCGGGGGGCTGCGGGCCTTGAAGGGCGGTCATGTGAAGAAGGTGGAACGGCGCCTTGTGGGCCCGCACGAGACCATCACCATCATCGCCCTGCCGTTTGAGAACCTGATTAGCACGCCGGACCACGCCCATCTCGCCGAGAGCGTGTCCAAGGATCTCATCACCCTGATCCACCGGCGCCCGAACCTGAAGGTGGCCCAGGTCGCCTACGGCCGGGACGCGGATGCCCGCCTTGGAACGCCCCTGCCCCTTGCGCATCCCTACATCATGGAAGGCTCTTTGGAATACATCCCCGTGGAGGGCCGCGAGGGGGCCGTGCGCCTCACCATCCAGATCATGGAAACCGCCACGGGCGAGCGGGTCTATTCCGACCGCTTCGACGGGGCGGTCGGCCGCATGGGGCCCTTTGTGGATGAAATTGCCGAATCCGTGGCCGGCACCCTCGTGGGCATGATGGCGATCCCGAACGCCACGGTGGATGACTCCCTGCCCACCAAGGCGCCGGCGGCCTGGGGACTGTACCGGCGGGGCCAGGACCTGCTGCGCATCGGGATCAGTCGCCAGCGGATCGATGCCGCCGTGCGCGTCTTCGACCATGCCTGCCGCATCGACCCGGCCTTCGCGCCCGCGAAGTCGGCCCTGGCGCGGGCGCTGGCCTTGCGCGTGCTGCTGCTGACGGAGCGTCCCGGCCAGGACGACCTGGAACGGGCGCGCCGCGTGCTCGACGCGGCCCGGGAACTCCAGCCAGACTCCCCGGAACGGGCGGTCGCGGAGGGCATGCTGCGCCTCGCCGCCAAGGATCCCGCCGGGGCCCTGGAGGCGTTCGACGAGGCGCGCAAACTCGATCCGTCCTTAGCTGATCTTCGGATTTTCGGTCGCCTCGCCGCGCTTTATCAGGGGCGCACGCCCCAAGGCGCGGCGGCGATCCTTGAGGGCGAGGAGATCGATGGCAATGGCGCCCGCGCCCTTGTCCGTTTCGTTAGCGCGCTGGGCCTGGTGCAGGCCGAGGACTATGATGCCGCCCTTGAAGTGCTCGACGATACGGTCACCCAGGCATCGGCCTTCCACATGGGCTGGCTCCTGAAAGGTCAGGTGCTCGCCATCACGGGCCAGACAAACGACGCCAAGGGCACCTTCCGGCGGGCGCGCCGGGTTATGGGCCCGGTCGAGGCGGCGACGGTGCGCAGTTGGGTTGGCACCGCCGCGGGCAGCGAGCCCCGGGCCCGGGCCTGGCAGGACGCCTTCGATGCGTCCTGGGGCTGAACGGCCGCTTTGTTTTATGTCTCGCCGGCGCTCCGGCGAAGACCGGATCAGTCCCGGAAATTGATGTATTGGAGGGGTTGCTCCAGCGGCAAGCCCTTCACGAACTGGATGACCTCCTGAAGGTCATCGCGGCTCTTGCCCGTGACGCGCAGTTCATCGCCCTGAATGGCCACCTGCACCTTCAGCTTGGTGCCCTTGATCTCCTTGACGATCTTCTTGGCCAGATCCTTGTCGATGCCCTGTTTCACGGTCACGCTCTGGCGCACGGACTGGCCGGCGGCTTTTTCCGCATCCTTGAAGTCCAAAACCGTGTGGTCGATCGAGCGCTTGGTGACGTGGCCGCGCAGCAATTCCTGCATTTGTTTTAGTTTCAGGTCATCATCGGCGTGGATGGTGATGGTCACGTCATAGTGTTCGGCCGTGCTGTAGGAGCCCTTGAACTCATAGAGGGTCTCTACTTCGCGCATCATGTTCGCGACGGCGTTGTCGACTTCGGCGAGGTCGGTGTTCGAGACGATATCGAATGACGGCATGGGGCTGCTCCCTTTTTGGTGGGAAAGAGGCACAGCGGGTACCCCAGGGCCGCGGTCTTGGCAAGGTTGCCCACGCCTCGCCGGCAAGGGGCTTGGCACCACGAAGATCAGGATCCGGCGCGCCTGTAGCCCTGCAGCGCGACCTCATCGAGGGCCTGGGCGTCCGCCTTGGCACGCTCACGGGCCTCCCGGTCGCGGCGTTGGCGCTCAATGATTTCAAGCTGTTTCAGCTCCAGGAACGCGGCCTGCAATCGGGCCCTCACGCCCTCGATGTCCCCGTCGAGGGCCGCCATCTCGCCGTCGAGGGCCGCGCGTTCATCGCGAATGCGCGCCAGGAAGGCTCCATGGGCAAACTGGGCCGCCGGATGCTCGAGCGTGCCGGTCCGCTCCGCCAGAACCTGGGCCTCAAGGGCGGCGCCCCCATCGACAAGGGCCTGGCGCCGGGCCTCAAGGGCACCAAGCTCCTTGCGCACCTCATCGACGGCCGCCTGGCGCAGGCGCATCAGGACCGCGCGGGAGCGGGAGGAACTCATACGGCCTCACCGCCCAGATGATCGCCCCTCGGGGGCTCACCGACCTCGGCCAGGATCTGGGCCAGCGCCCCATAGCCGGTTTCAAGATCAGCCCGCTCGTCCCGGCCTTGCGCCAGGAACGCCTCCAGTGCCGGCTGCACCGCAATCGCCTTATCGACACTGGCGTCGGTTCCCTGGCGATAGGCCCCCAGACGGATCAGTTCCGCCATGTCGTCATAGGCCGCCAGCAATCCGCGCGCGGAGCGCACGAGGCGGTTTTCCTCCTCGCTATTGCATCCGGGCATGGTGCGCGAGACGGATTTCAGCACATTGATCGCCGGGTACCGGCCCCGCTCCGCGATGGCCCTCTCCATGACGATGTGACCGTCGAGAATGCCGCGCACCGCATCGGCCACGGGCTCATTGTGGTCATCCCCATCGACCAGCACCGTGAAAATGCCCGTGATCGCACCGGCACGCCCGTCCGGACCGGGGATGCCGGGCCCGGCGCGTTCCAAGAGGCGCGGCAATTCGGCGAAGACCGTCGGCGTATAGCCCTTGGTGGTCGGGGGTTCCCCGGCGGACAGGCCGATTTCCCTTTGCGCCATCGCGAATCGGGTCACGCTATCCATCATGCACAGGACCTGCGCGCCCGCATCCCGGAAGGCCTCGGCGATGGACAGGGTCAGATAGGCCGCTTCCCGGCGCATGAGGGCCGGTTCGTCCGAAGTCGCCACGACGACGATGCTGCGCGCCAGACCATCCGGTCCAAGACTCTCTTCGATGAATTCCTGGACTTCCCGTCCCCGCTCTCCGATCAGGCCGATCACCGATATGTCACAGGCGGTGTAGCGGGCGAGCATCGACATGAGGACGGACTTGCCGACGCCAGAACCGGCAAAGATGCCGAGACGTTGCCCGGCGCAGCAGCTGACGAAGGTGTTCAGGGCCCGGACGCCCAGGTCGATCTTGTCCCCCACCCGTATCCGGGCATGGGCCGGCGGAGGGGCGTTCCGTATCGGGACAGGCGCCTCGCCCCGGGGCAGTGGGCCGCGTCCGTCGATCGGACGGGCAAGGCCGTCAAGGACGCGCCCGGCCCAGGCGGCAGAGGGAAACACGGCCGGCGGCGCGGGATCGAGCCAGGCCCGCGCACCAAGCGCCAGACCGTCCAGCGGCGCGAACGCCATGCACACGGCGCGGTCCTGATTGAAGCCCACGACCTCGGCCGGCACGCTGGCGGTTTCGTCCGGACCGGTCAGGCGCAGTCGGCTGCCCACGGCAACCGCTTCGCCAAGGCCGGTCACTTCCAGGCCGATACCCTGCGCGCGGACGATTCGGCCAAATCGGGATAGCCTGGGAATAAGTGGCAGGGCGCTGATGATGGCCTGGGCCAAGGCGGTCTCCGCAGACGGAACGAGACAAAACGCGTTTCACGCGAAAAACTTTGCGCACGGCACGCGAACACCTGCTAGTTATAAACAGCATGGGTAAGAATTCGGCTAAGCCAGCCCGGACCGCTTACCCAGGCCAGCCCAGTGCGTACCCACACCTGTCCTGGCGCTGCCTGCCCCTAGTAAACGTCCCGAGTTCGGACATCCATGCGGGATCATGCCGGCATCTGAGATGCGGAACGCCCGAATCATGGCATATTGTAAGTGCCCTGATTATGAGCTCCCCGTACAGAAGCCATTAACGATTGTGGCCTATCCTGCTCAAGGTTAACTTT